>NZ_JBZYWK010000026.1:0-56196 GCF_059115385.1 Occallatibacter sp. FHG110214_02
GGCTCAAACGTATCCGTCTTCTTTGCGCGAAACTTCCACATGGCATATGCCAGCAGCGACGCCACGGCAATAAAAATCGCCGCGCAGATGCCCAGCACAAAAATCGCGATGCCATTCTCCTGCGCCGCCGGCGTGGACAGCGTGGAGAAAATCGAAGTCGGCGAAGACGCCGTCGCAACCGCTGCTGCACTCGTCAGCGCCGCGGCTACTGCTGCATATCGAAAATGGAATGTACGCACTTTCACTTGGGGGATGCGTTCCTGTGGTTTGAGTTCACCCACACCCACGACAGGCCGACTCCTGTCCGCATGGTGATAAACCGGCGCAATGACAACACTTCAAGGCCTCGCTCGTTCGCTTGTAACGATTCTCTTCTCCCGTTTCGGTACTGTCATGTGGTCTACCATCCGCCTGTTGCATATTGCGACGTTAGGGGCAGGACTTGCGTGAGAATGTATCCAACTGAACAAACATGCCTATTAAACAATCTGAGGCATCGTCATCAATGCGGACTTAGATTTGAATAAAGCTCTCCATCGAGATTCCCCATCGCACAATGATCCACATCAAACATGCAAATTGAATTTAGTACGCAAAGGTCAAGCAGAAGGCTAGCAATTTATCGTCACAGAAAACGGGGGAAATTATTCCTATAAGCCAGAATCTCTTCCCGCAGGATTCTATGCCTTTCAGACTATCTGGAGGGCAGTGATGACGGGATATCCCGCGGCCATTCGATCTGTTTGCTCTTCCGGATAACTTTCGTCAGCCCGTTCAGGGAATCGCCTACCACTCCGTAAACTCGCTTTACAGCGGCGTTCACGAGTGTTTCGATGAAGACCTCAGCCACTTTCTTTGCCATGGATTTTTCCCACCCCGCTTTGCAAGAGTCGACCTTCTTCCAGAATCACCGCAACGCGATCACCGCGTCCCCGCCATTGGAGCGAAATCATTTCCTATCTCAAAAATCTGCCGGTCCACGTCCTTGAGGCTTCCTGATGGATTGCCAGCATTGATCACGGCGCCTCCGCCGGTGAGTACGGCGCAGCCGAGCACGGCAGCGACTTCGGGCGGAATATTGTTTCCCACCAGCACGACCGACTTGCGGTTAACTACCGCATGGCTCGCAAAGTCCGACACTCCCAGATGGTGGTAGATGGTTTCGGTGGCGCGGTGGAGGCGTGTGTCGTCGCCCAACAGCACTGGTACTCAAGTGGATTTGCTAACACAGCACCCGATCTTCAACTGAAGATACATGGTGTTGGCGAGCCGAGGTGGTGAGCCCCCCAGCTCCTCCAGCTTTTTAGAAGGGGTACACCGTCTCTTTGTGACGCACGGTAACCCAATGATCCCTGGTGAACTCGTGAATGATCCAATCGCCGCCGAAGCGCCCGAGACCGCTGTTCTTTTCGCCTCCAAACGGTCCCGTGGTCGAGTCATCGACCGTGTGGTCGTTGACGTGGGTCATACCAGCTTCAACCCCTAATGCAAACTGCACACCGCGCTCTCTGTCCCCTGTGAATACAGCGCTTGACAGGCCGAACTGGGTGTCATTCGCAACCTGGAGGGCTTCTTTTTCGCTGCTTACCTTGATGATCGGCGCAATCGGGCCGAACATTTCGTCCTGAGCGATTTGCATGCTGTTCTTCACATCGACAAAGACGTGCGGTGGCAGGACTTGCCCCTGGGGATCGCCGCCTACGACCTGTCGAGCACCTGCGGCTTTTGCCCCTACGATGTGGGCAAGGTGGGCCTTGAGCTGCTTTTGGTTGATAATTGGGCCGATCGCAACCTCAGGGTCGCTGGGATCGCCGTACTTCAGCTGTTTAACATGAGCTGAGAAACGATCGACAAACTCGTCGTATATCTTCGCGTCAACGATGATGCGATTCGTACTCATGCAGATCTGCCCCTGATGAAGAAATCTGCCTACGACTGCAGCGCGGACAGCATGGTCCACATTGGCATCATCAAGAACGACGAATGGCGCGTTGCCACCAAGCTCAAGAGCCACACGCTTAATCTGAGGCCCGCTCACCGCCAGTCCGCCAATTCGTCTACCGATCCGCGTCGATCCTGTAAACGAGATCAGTTTGGGAATCGGATGCAAGGTGAACTCATCCCCGATCTCATCGATGGGGCCGACAACGACATTCAACAGGCCCTTAGGGAGACCAGCCTCTTCATAAATTTTTGCAATCAGGAAACCGCCAGTCACCGGCGTATCCTCTGCTGGTTTGACGACCACCGCATTGCCCAGAGCAAGGGCCGGAGCAATCGAACGATGCGACAGATACAGAGGGAAGTTCCACGGGCTGATCACGCCGATGACGCCGAGTGGCTGACGATATGCCCGGCTTTCCTTTCCGAACTCGTCCAGAGGAAGAATCCTGCCTTCCACGCGGTGGGGAAAAGAAGCGGCTGCGAGTGTAATAGAGTGGACAAACTGCCATTCCAACTCGGCCTTGCCTCGTGTGCTTCCAGATTCGCGGATCAGCCAGTCCACGATCTCCTGACGGCGGGCCTCCATGATGGATGCGGAGCGAAGGATGACAGCAGCGCGTTCGGCCGGGGCAGCCGCTGCCCAACTTACCTGAGCTTTGGCAGCCGCTTGATATGCGTCGTCCAGATCACTCTTGTCTCCCTGTATGATCTCCGCCAACGTCTCACCGTTATAAGGGTTGGTATCGGATTCCTTGCTTCCCTGCCTGCCAGGGCGCCAGGCGCCGTCGATAAACAGCCCGTCGAAACCTGTATAGGGTTTGGGAGCGGATGACTGTGTGAGTTGGCTCGAGGCCTGTGGATTCGATTCCTTGGTTGTGGCTGACATTCGATTTCTCCCGTTCTGTAAGCCCGCACATGCGGGGTGCCCCTCAACTCGGTGCGAGGATGCGGTGTAGTGAGGAATAGCAGATTAAAGTGGTTTCCATAGCCAGAGCGGGCAACGGCAAATCGCCGGATGTGCCGCTCGATAAAATCACAAGGGACCTGAGAATCAAGAGCCTCCCGCAACGTGGGAACTCCACGTTGCGGCGCCTAATGTTCTCTCCCTGAGCAACCGCTGATGGCCTGAGTCATTAACCTGCGCTAGCGACGCCGACGTTACCTGACACTGTCGACTCGATGTCGCGCACGGTGTCGGGAACCTCGAACTCCACCTCATCCTTGTAGCGCGGCAATGCCGCGTGGAACGGGCATCCGGCAAACTTTGGATCATCTTTATAGAGCGCCGAAAAGTGTGCGGGAAACTTCTTATCCAGATCCCGGATCGACTGCATAAACGCAACACGCTGCTCCTGGCTCAGAGCTTCCCGTATCTCGATGTAGCTGCGCGGAGGATCATCTTCGTAGGTCTCCTTGTACCACAGGACCAGCCCCATCATCTTGGGCAGGATTTCCTTGGCCATCGGCAGCGGCGGATCAATCTGCATGGTTTCCAGCGTGGTCGGCAGTGCAAGGCTGCGGATCAACTGATGCCCCAGCCAATGGTACTCCTCGGGGAAGAAGCGGAAAACGAACTGCTCATGGATTGCCGCGGCGATCAGGTTGCCTCGCTCCGGCTTGGGACTGGGCGCGGTTTCAAAGCCTTCGCAGAAGCGGATGCAGCCATCGAAGTCCTCCGGGTATCCGTGCACGGGCGTGTTATTCTCGGCCAGAAAGAGCTTGGACAACTCGCCCCAGAATCTATGTGCGGCAATCTTTTCTTTTTCCGAAACGCCGGGCAGCCCCATACGCAAGCGCAGGCGATGAGCGAGCACCGCGGAGAACGCGCAGACGTAGATGTAATCGTCGTTGTACGAAAACACTCCCGGATACTTCTTAGCCCAGAAAGCATGCAGCCGGTTGATTCCATCGACGGACTTCTTTGTACGCTCGTCATGCGGGCCGTACCACCACCACAAGCTATTGGTGCTCTGGGTCTGCTCCACGCGGGAAGTCGCGCGTTCGACCGTCTTGCCGCCATCCTCGCGCCAGACCGCGGTTGAACCCCACTCGGTGACGACGAAATTAGGGAAGGTCAGCGCATACATCAGGTTCGACATGAACTCGCTTGAGTCGTAGCAACTGGACAACTGCCAGATCCTGACATAGTCCACATTCGGATCGAGCGATTCGATCTCGGCCCGTATCCACTTCTTAGGTTCAGCGCTCATAATGAATCTCCTACGACCGTTGAATATAGAGCGCGGAGAGAACGAGTGGCTTTCAGGAAAGTCTCTTTCATGCGGAAAAGTGCTAAATTCTGCGGCGATATGCCGATTCATCCACTATTACTTAAGGCGCGCTTTGGTGAGTTGCGCCTTTCGACATCCAATTCTGCGAGCGCCGGGCGAGCCGTCTGTTAGATACATGTGAGCAGGTTCTGTACGACGGCCGACACATCCTCTCTCTTCCACAACATCAGCATTCGCACTTCGATTCGCGTATTTCGAAGCGGCAAGAAGGTGACTCCATCCCTCCGCAGCTTACGAACGGAAGCCGGCAGAATGGATACTCCGAGGCCGGCTGCGACCAGGCCGAGCGCCGTCTGGGCAGTATGCACCTCCTGTATGTGCTTGGGCTTGAAGCCCGCATCCGCGCACTCGGCGAGGACTGCTCCCTCCAGGGTCACAGCAATGTTCTGCGCCGGAAGGATGAAGGAATCCTGAACCAGGTCTTTGATCGATACCGACTCGTTCTGAGCAAGCGGGTGATGCTCGGGCAGCACCGCAACCAGCGATTCAGGTGTCATCTCCCTGTACTGAAACTCCGGGTCTGGAAGAGCATACGCGATGGCGAGATCGATGTCGCCACTTCTCAATGCCGCAATCTGCGCTTCGGAACCGATCTCGCGAAGGATGACCTGAACATCAGGGTACTTTTCACGGAATGCCTTGACCATCTGAGGAACCACGCTCAAACCTGCGGTGCTTCCGAACCCGATTGCAATTTGCCCGATCTCGCCACGGCCTGCGCGTTGTGCCGCAATCTTTGCAAGCTCGAATTGCTGGAGGCTCCGTTCGGCTTCTGAAAGAAAGACTTTCCCTGCATCGGTAAGCGATAGTTTGCGTCCGGTTCGGCAGACCAACAGGGTGCCAAGCTCCTGTTCCAGTTGTTGAATGTTCTGTGTCAGTGCCGGCTGTGCGATATGCAACTGTTCTGCCGCGCGCGTCATATGCAATGTTTTTGCTAGAACGGCGAAGTAGCGAAAATGGCGGTTCTCAATCATGGGGAATCGATGACCTGTCTCCGCCATCATAATCTCTGCGCTGAAATTGAGACCCAATTCATCGTCATATGAGGCACCAGAATTCAATTCTCCCCTAAACGATAAGTATTTTCTATCAAAACTCGCGCTAAATCCTATTGGAACCCTATCGACTCCGCATGATCTAAGTAAGAAAGATTGCTATGAATGGGAAGCCGTCATCCCGGGCCGAGCCGCCGCATGAATTATTCGGAACTCTACTGGCGTTCACTGTCGCCACTGCCATCGAGCAGTGGACCGGATCGGGAGTCGCCCTTATCCTCACGGACCTCACCGGAACGCTGAGTGCCTCTGCCGATGAAGCAAGCTGGGCTGTGACGCTTTACTCGACGGCCTTTGCAGTGGCGATAGCTCTCTCTCACCGGCTCATCAGCTTTTTCGGTAATCGACGGTATCTCGCGCTTTCGGCCGCGGTGTACGCGATGGCTTCCGCCGGCTGCGCGGTGAGCCCGTCGCTCGGCATCTTCCTTGGGTTCAGGCTGATCCAGGGATTTGCAGGCGGCAGTTTTCTCGCGCGTACCCTGGTCTTCCTCACGCACCGATTCAAGCCGAAAGACCGTGTCCTTCCACTGACCGAATACGCCGTTGGGTTTTTCCTCATCGGCCGCTTTCTCGCACCCATACTCAGTGGGTGGTTCGCGGATAACTGGAGCTGGAGATGGATGTTTGCCGTCACGGTTCCATTCATGCTGCTGGCCTCCTGGTTGTTTCACCACTTTGCCGCACATCACTGGAGAGATGACGTGGAGACCAACCCACCTGACCTCGCCGGGATTGCTCTCCTTCTTCTATCCATAAGCTCGCTGCAAACGATCCTGAGTCGCGGGGAAATCGACGACTGGTTTGGTTCGCCATGGATTCTGGCATTGGCAGCAGTGACTGTCCTCGCCCACTTCGGATTCGCGGCCTGGCAATTCTCTCCCTGGAATAAGCATCCCCTTCTCCATCTCCATTTTCTTCGTGATCGGGGGTTGTTCTCAGCCGCGGTGCTTGGCACGGTGCTTGGCATGTTGCTTGCCGGAAGCCTTTACGCAGTTCCTCAGTATCTCCGCCGAGTTGAGTCTCATTCTGCACTGCAGACCGGGTCCATTCTTGCGCTGGGAGGGCTGTCTGCAACGGCTGTGCTTGCCTTTATCCCGGTCATCGTCAAACTCATCGGCAAGGTGGGCGGCAAAGCAGTCATGTTTGCTGCGCTCGCAACCGAGATGGTTTCGACGGGATTGCTCGGGCATTTTCTGACCTCCGACACTCCTGATCGCTATCTCTGGCTGCCCATCCTCCTGAACGGGGTGTTTATCGCCCTCTCCGTTCCGACCTTGGCGTTGGTGGCATTCGCGAAAATGGAGCCGCATGAGGCCTCAAGCGCTCGCGCCATCTATTACGGCTGCCGACAACTCGGGGCCTCACTCGGCGTCACCTTTGTCGTGATTCTGATCGATCGCCGCTCTACGCTGCACTCAACGAGACTGCTGGATTCTCTCTTCAACCGTAATCTTGCGACGATCGGCACTTCGATCGATGTGGATAACAGTCTTGCAATCAAGCGTCTGGGAGCGCTGATCTTCCGAGAGAGCATGGTTCTTACGTTCGCAGATGTCTTTTATGCGATGGCTGCCTTGTCCGCAGTCACGATGCTGCTGCTCCCTCTCTTACCGTCTCTTAACTCGCCCCCTCAGCGAGTATCTGCAACCCCGGAGCCAGGCGAGGATATGGCTCCTCAACCTACGATTCCCCAGATTGCCCTGTGACATACTCCTTATCCATTCGCGCATTTCGCGTGCTTACGGCAGGAGCTGCGCTTCTGTTGAGCTGTCTCTCGCTGCGGGCGCAGAGCAGCGGCAGCTTCAGTCCGCTTTCCAATACCATCGCAACGCCGCGTCCGTTTGATCCCGGATCGAATACCACCAACCCGAGTGCTTTGGCGGCGCAGGCACAGAACCCATATCTGGGGAGCGTACCGATTCAGCCCCTCGTTCCCGGCATCATGCCCCTCTCCCTCCGTGAGGCCGTCGCACTCGCTCTGCGAGCCAACCTTGGCCTTGTAGATAGCGAGCAGGCACACTCGCAATCGCGTGCGCTTCGCATGCGAGCCTTGTCTACGTTGCTGCCGCAGCTTTCTGCGGAAGCTGTCGAGAGTTTCCGGAACTTCCCAATGACGACCATCGGTGGGCAGAAACTGGGCCTGCCGAAAGTGATCCCCATGTTCAACTACCAAAGCGCGTATATCAGCTACGGTCAGGATGTATTCGATCTCTCGGCAATTCACGAAGTGAAGGCCGCAGGGCACGAGGAAGAGGTGAGCGAGGCTTCCCTTGCAGATGCCAAGAATATTGTTGTCCTGGCCGCATCGAGCGCATACCTTGAGGTCGCCGCCAGCCAGTCGCGCGTGACGGCGGCGCAGGCGGAACTTGATTCTGCTGCCGCGCTCGACACGCTCATTGAAGATCGTGTTCGGCGCGAAGTATCCCCAGAGATTGATTCCATCCGGGCGCATGTCGCGCATGAGACAGCAGAGCAGCGGCTCACGCTTAGCCAGGTTCGACTCGAAAAAGATAAGCTGGCTCTCACCCGTATCATCGGTCTTCAGCCGGAGCAGCAGTTGACCCTCACCGACACCTTCTCCTATACACCCGAACCCAAAGAGACAGTGGATGACCTCGTCGCCCTGGCGGAAAGAGCGCGGAATGATCTGAAGGCGGCGGCCGCCAGAGTTGCCGTCGCGTCACAACAGGTCAGCGCTCGCTCCGCGGAGCGTCTGCCTGTAATCGAGGTGCATGCCAGAGGAGGTGGAACCGGCGTCAACGCTGGAGCCTTCAATGGCGACTACGAAGTTGCAGGGAAACTCTCGGTCCCGATTTTCACGGGTCGAAGAATCGAATCGGAGATCGCTTCAGCGCAAGCGGTCCTGAAGCAGAGGCGGGCGGAACTGGAAGACCTGCGCGCACGGACAAAGTATGACGTGCGCTCCGCCTATCTGGACATCGAGGCTGCAGACAAGAGTGTCGAGGTCGCCAAAGGAAACCTCGCACTCGCGAGAGACGGGCTCAAACAGTCGAGGGATCGCTTCGAGGCAGGAGTGAGCAACAGCCTGGAGCTGATCCAGGCCGAGCAGGCGGTAGCGGATGCAGCAGATAACAACATCGCCAGCATCTACGCGCACAACCTGGCTAAGCTCATGTTGATCCGCTCGACTGGAACGGCAGAGCAAAACTATGCAGATTATCTCGGAGTAAAGTGATGGCGTCCCAGACTGATGTACAGAATTCGACCCATGCAGTTTCGTTCGCAAGGCGCTCGGCTCTTGCCGTTGCTGTCGCTGTCGCCGCGCTGCTGATTGCAGCGCTTGGTTATTGGTTCGTGGTCTCAGCGGAAGTGAGAACCGATGATGCGCAGATCGACGGACATGTTCACCCCCTGAATGCTCGCGTCAGCGGCACCGTTGTTTGGGTGAATCCGATTGTGGACGATACGCATTATGTCGCCGCCGGAACTGTGCTCGCAAAATTGGACACCAATGACTACAGCCCCGCAGTAGATCGCCTGCAAGGCGACGTTCAAGCGACAAAGGCGCAGCTTGAGGCCGCAAAACTGAATGTTCCCATTACAGAAGCCACAGCTCAGAGCCGCCTGGCCTCATCCCGGGCCGCAATCGTCGAAGCGGAAGCCGATCTGTCCGCGGCTCAGGCGGGTGAGAAGTCCGCCGAAGCACTGCTCTCGCAGGCGACTGCCAGCCACCAGAGAGCCGAGGCCGACCGGCAGCGCTATGAAAGCCTGGTGAACAGCCATGAGATATCGCGCTCTGAATATGACCAGCGGATGACAGAGGCCAAGACCACGGCTGCGCAAGCAGAGGCGGCACAGGCAAACCTCACCGCGACACAGGAGCATGTGCGGGCAGCACGGCAGCATCTTGAGGAACGCCGGAACGATCTCGAAGCCGCCTCAACGGCTCCGGAAGCGATTGCAACGTCGAAGGTCAGCGTGGAGCGCGTCGCCGGAGACTTGAAGAAATCCGAAGCAGCGCTCCGCGATGCAGATCTCAACCTTGGCTACACGAATATCATCGCCCCGGTCAGCGGCATCATCGGACGCAAGCAGATCGAGTCAGGGCAGCGAGTAACGGCCGGTTCGCTGCTCATGGACATCGTTTCGACGGATAACATCTGGGTCATCGCCGACTTCAAGGAGACACAGCTGCACTCGATGCATGTCGGCCAGTCCGCATCGATCCACATCGATACCTTCAACAAGACCATCGATGGAACCGTCGAGAGCATTGGGGGTGCTACGGGCTCGAAATACGCGCTCATTGCGCCCGAGAATGCCACCGGCAACTATGTCAAAGTCGTGCAAAGAATCCCAGTACGGATTCGCCTCAATTCGGCACGAGATCAAAACCTGCTGCTGCTTCCAGGTATGTCGGTAGAGGCGTCTGTAAAGGTGCGCTGAAGCGGCTCCGGTTTTCTCACATGTAGTAGAGGATGCTCGTTCACGATGATCCAGCTATGGCTGGAGAACATGCTTCGTACACGGAGCCAGCATCCATATTGAAAGCGAGTACCTCGCGCGACCAGGATAGCAACCGGAGTTCAGGTATCACCTACCTGGTGCGCAACATCGGCGGAAGCTCAACGATTCGGAGGTCAGATGGTTCAGCAAACGGCAGAGCAGCGCAAGCGTGTCATTATTGTCGGCGGAGGATTTGCAGGAATACAAGCTGCGAAACGGCTCAGGAAACTGCCCGTTGATGTGATTCTCATTGATCGCAACACTCACCATACTTTCCAGCCCCTCCTCTACCAGGCGGCTCTGGCTGTACTCTCGCCCTCAGACATCACCAGGCCCATTCGTTCCATCCTGAGGCAGAAGAACGCCACTGTCCTTCTCGCGGAGGTGCGCGACATTGATCGCTTCACCCAGCGAGTAGTCCTGGACAATGGAGATGCCCTCCTCTACGACTATTTGATTCTCGCGACAGGAACGACTTCGTCCTACTTTGGACACAATAATTGGGAGGAGCACGCTCCGTCGCTCAAATCGATTGAGGATGCTGTCGATATCCGCTCCCGCGTTCTCCTTGCTTTCGAGCAAGCGGAACTGGCTATGGTGAATAGAGCCACGCAGCCCGACCTTCACTTCGTTGTGATTGGCGGCGGACCCACGGGAGTCGAGCTTGCCGGGGCGATTTCCGATATTGCGAAACATGTACTCAATAAGGACTTTCATCATCTGGATACGTCCAAGGCGCGAATATCGCTATTTGAAGGCGCGCCATCGATTCTGAATGCGTTTCCGGAGAACTTGCGCCGGAGCGCCGTGCAACAGCTTGAATCCCTTGGCATCCGCGTACATACTTCGGCACAGATCACGGACATTCAAAACGATTGCATCGTTGCAGGAGAAGAGAAGATCGCCTCAACCATTACGCTTTGGGCCGCAGGTGTCGCGCCCTCCGCGCTGGGAGCCAAGCTTCAGGTCCCTTTGGATAAAAGAGGGTGCGTGCTTGTGGATGGCTACCTGAACCCGGCTGATGCTCCGAGGGTTTTCGTGTGTGGGGATCTCGCTGCTGTCACAGAGAACGGTCGACGTATTCCGGCGACAGTACAACCGGCCATGCAAATGGGAAAACATGCCGCAGAACTCATCGAGGCGGACCTGGCCGGAAGGCCGCGCACCGAGTTTCACTATTTTGATAAAGGCGACATGGCTACCATCGGCGCTAATCACGCTGTTGCCCATATCGTGTGGCCCTTCAAAGCCAACTGGGGTGGCCTTCGCGCGTGGCTCGTATGGCTGTTCATCCATCTGTTGTTCTTGAGTGGGAAGGACCGTCAGCTTTCCGTCCTCTGGACGTGGGCTTACAGCTACATCAGTCGGGATGCTCGCAACCGAATGGTTGTTCGGAAGAAGTGAAGATTGCCCGCTTGTACACAAGTGTTCCCGTAGAGAGGGGAACTCCGAAATAAATCCAGTGGGCAGAACAACGCTTTTATCTGATGCAACTCCTCTTGTTGGGAGATCACTTTCTATTTGTCGACCATCCGGGAATTAGCCCGGACGTGTCCCAGATGTAGCCCGGGCCTAATCCGCTTGCACGTCCACGAGAGGAACTCCGATAGCGCTCCGATTGGACGCGCGTTCCAGTTCTCGGAGGGCACGGACTGCCGCCTCGCCGTCTTCTAGACTGACACTTGCCAGCAGATCATCGCGAAGCTTCCGAATAACTCTGTCGAGTTTTCTTGCCAGTGCGCGGCCCTTTGGAGTCAGGTGAAGCGTTTTGGCTCGGCGGTCAATCGGGTCTGACTTCCGTAACAGGAGTCCGTCCCGTTCCAGTTGATCCACGGAGCGTACGACGGCCGCCGAATCGATTCCGGCTTCATCGGCAACCGCTTTCTGGTGAACTCCATCGCCCAGCCGAGCCACTACGAGAATCGGTGCGGCCATAGAGAGAGACACTCCGAACCGCGCGAGAGCGGCGCCAGCGGCCCTTTGCCACGCGCGCCCCGCCGGGAGCACCATCCAGGTCAAGGCGACCGACCAATTATCGTCCCGTTTATATGACATGACAATAGTTGACGTATCAACGATATTTATAGTCTAAAGGAAGAGGCAGACTCTGTCCTGCCGAAAATACCCCGTAGGCACTGGAGGCACAAGCATGAGCAGGTTGCAGGGAAAAGTCGCCCTGATTACAGGCGCGGCGCGTGGCATGGGAGAGGCGCATGCACGCCGCTTCGTCGCTGAGGGCGCAAAGGTTGTTCTGACCGATCTCCGTGAAGATACCGGAGCGGCGCTGGCCAAAGAGCTCGGAGGAAATGCACTGTTCCTTCGTCAGGATGTCACGAAAGCGGAGGATTGGGCTGCGGTGATCCAGAAGAGCGAAGCCGCCTTCGGCCCGGTCACGGTGCTGGTGAACAATGCAGGCATACTTGGCCCTGTCGCCAAGACGAGCGACATCAGCGAGGCTGATTACCTGAAGGTCATTGCAATCAACCAGACCGCCGTCTTTCTCGGAATGAAGGCCGTTCTGCCTTCCATGCTGAAGGCTGGCATCGGATCCATCGTCAACATCTCTTCGGTTGCCGGGATCGCTGCCATCTACGGGTTCCCGAGTCTTGCCTATGTTGCCAGCAAGTTCGCGGTGCGCGGCATGACAAAGGCGACCGCGATCGAATATGGATCGAAGAACATCCGTGTGAACTCCGTGCATCCTGGTTTCATCGAAACGCCGATGATGGTGGAAGCGACCGATGAAAAGGGCGGAGATGCTACAAGCCTGATTCCGCTGGGGCGTATCGCGAAGTCGAGCGAGGTTGCCAATCTCGTGTTGTTTCTCGCGTCGGACGAATCTTCCTTCATTTCGGGCACCGAACACATCATCGACGGTGGCATGACGGCCCAATAAACGCGCCACAATTGAAAGTAGGCGGAGGTCATAGAGATCAATGACCCCCGCCTCCGCCAGCTACCTTGGATTTCTTGAGGAACAAGACGGCAACTGCGCTTCCTAACAAGACGGCACCCAGAGCGATGAAGCAGTCGTTGTAGGCCATGAGGAATGCTTCCCGGCGCACGCTTCGATCAATTGCAACCAGCGCCTGTCCGAGGGCGGATGCAGGATCGGCTCCTCTTGTCAGAAAAAATGCCGTGCCCTGGCGGAAGCGGTCTTGGGTTCCCGCAGCGTACAGACTCACCGATTCTCCAATGCGCTCAGAATGGAAGCGCTCCCTGACTGACAGCAGGGTGGTTAGCCCTGCAATGCCAAAGGACCCGCCGAGGTTTCGCATCATGTTGAAGAGGGCGGATGCGGCGCCGGCTTCCCGGCCCTTTGCCATGCCGGCTGTTGCGAGCGCCGAAAGAGGAACCATGATCAGAGGTTGCCCTATTGCCCGGACAATAAGAGGTATCCGGAACTGCGGACCGGAAAAATCAAGGTCCATCCACCCGCTAAGAAAACAGCTTCCTCCGAACAGGAACAAACCTATCCCGATCAGGATTCGAGCATCAACATGCTGCATGAGACGGGGAACGAACGGTATGAGAACTAGTTGCGGAAGGCCCATCCAGATGATGGTCTGACCGATCTGGTAAGCATCGTACCCCTGAATCTGCCCCAGATAGCCAGGGATAATGTATATCGCGCCGTAGAGGCCGACACCGAGCGCGAGGTTGACGATGCTTCCGAGGCCAAAATTACGCCGAGCGAAGAGGCGCAGGTCGACGAGCGGCAACTTCTTTTTGAGCTGGATCACAATAAACGCCGCCAGGAAGATGACAGCAACAAAGGCCAGGCGGACAATACCGGGATCTCCGAACCAGTCCTTTCGATTGCCGTTTTCGAGGACAATCTCAAGCGCACCGAGACCAACAGCCATCGTGCCAATTCCCCACCAATCGCCCTGTTTTAGAAGGTGCAACTGCATCGGTTCCTTTTCCATCGTGAACCATACGGCAGCAATGAGAAGTAGATCCGGGCCAATGTTGAGATAGAAGATCATTGGCCATCCATAGGCATCGGTCAAATATCCGCCAATCAGTGGCCCGACGGAGGGTGCAACCGTTGCGGTGAGGCTATAAATTGCGAGACCAATGACGTGTTTGGATGGAGGAAGGTAATTCAGAACGACCGTGAAGGCAAGGGGGATCAACACCCCACCGGATAGACCTTGAAGGACGCGGAAGACGATCATCAGCTCAAGGCTGCGAGCCTGTCCGCAGGCAACCGAGAAGATGAGAAACAGGATGGAGTTGACCAAGAGGTAATTCTTGAGAGAGAAGGCCTGCGCCAGCCACGCCGTTAACGGGATGACTACAATTTCTGCGACAAGGTAAGCCGTTGGCACCCAGGAGATATCGTCAGCGCTCGCCCCCAGCGTACCGGCAATATCCCGCAAGGAGGAGTTGGTCACGATGATATTGAGGACTGCCATGAAGCATCCGAGCATGACGCCGCAGACGCAGATCCACGTCTTGAGGGGAACATGGTCTTCGGCGACCGCATGAGGGTTGCCGGCGGACATTCCAGACCGTAGAGCTGCTGTTGTTGCCATCATGTTCTCCTGAGTTCTCAGTCGCCGATCGGCTTTAGCGCGTCTCCACGGTCACAACAGCGGACATGCCCGGCGCGAGAAGGTGCTCATATCCACGGCAGCTGTCATCGTCGAGCAGGATCTTGACAGGGATACGCTGGACAATCTTGGTGAAGTTTCCTGTTGCATTGTCCGGCGGCAGCAGCGCGAATTCATTGCCGGAACCTGGCGCGAGGCTGTCGACGTGCCCATGAAAGTGGTGGCTCGGAAAGCTATCAATCTCGATCTCCACGCTTTGACCGGGACGCATCTTTTTGAGCTGGGTTTCTTTATAGTTCGCCACGATCCAGGGCTTTTCTTCGACGACCGCTAACAACGGCTGGCCGATTTGCACTCGCTGGCCGGCTTCCACCGACTTGCGGCCGATGCGTCCTGGCGCCGGCGCCTGAATGACCGTATAGGAGAGTTGCAATTGAGCGTTTGCCAGTTCCGCCGTGGCTTTATCAATGGCCGCTTTCGCCGTTTCAGCCTGCTCCTGCCGGACCTTGGTGTCCAGCGTGACGCCTCCGGCCGCCTGCACATCGCCTTGAGCTTTCATGAGCAGGGCCTGAGAACGGGCAACGCTCTGCTGCGATTCCTGGAGTTGCTCATGGGCCTGCTTTACGGCTTGTTCCGCCGCATCACGGCCGGCCAGAGCGACCCGGTAATCCGCTTGCGCGTGGTCGAGCGT
This sequence comes from Occallatibacter sp. FHG110214_02, assembly GCF_059115385.1. Lineage (NCBI taxonomy): Bacteria > Pseudomonadati > Acidobacteriota > Terriglobia > Terriglobales > Acidobacteriaceae > Occallatibacter > Occallatibacter sp. FHG110214_02. The sequence continues at coordinate 15,008 of NZ_JBZYWK010000026.1, forward strand.
CTGCCGAGAGACCTGTCCTTTTGCTTCGAGGTCCTCATAGCGGTGAACGTCCAGCTCAGAGCGGTGGAGAACAGCTTCCGCCTGTGCCAGCTCCGCCTCCGCTCGCGTGATGGCAGCTTCGGAAGAGCGTACCGTTGCCTGCGAAGCTACAACTGCGGCCTGGGCCTCGTGCACCGAACCGGTAGCCTGTGTGGTGCTTCCCGCGGCTGTTTGCCGATTGCTTTGGACGGAAGCCTCTGCTCGATCCAGTTCCTTCTCGGCTGATAGCAGCGTGGCCTGGGCGGCTTCGAGCTGCACTTTGAAATCCCTTGGATCCAGCACCACGAGTGTTTGTCCGGCCTTTACCTGCTCATTGTCATCGATGAGCACCTGCTCAACGGTGTCGGAGATGCGGGCGCTGATCGGATGAACGTGGGCCGTCAGGTAGGCGTCATCGGTCTCTTCATGACTTGATGCCCAGAGGAGATAGCGGATGCCGAATCCGAGGATCAGTACCCCACCTATGACTGCAACCCAAAGGAGGAGCGTGCGGCGTTTCGCAGTTCCCCTCTCCACCGCTACGATCGCTTCGTCTTCCGCGACGGCGCCGACATAGGAAGGTTCTTCGGTTGGAGGTTGTTCCTCGATAGGAGTCGGGTCGCTTGTTAGTGACATGGATGCCTCTTACCTCTCAAACTGGTTTGGTTCACTGCTCGTGAATCAGACGGGGAACTCTATGGCTGAGAATAGGTTTGTTCAATGGAGCCGATTGCTCTGGCGAATTGAGCGCGAGCGATGTTATAGCGGAAAAGAGCAGCGATCTCGGAGTCGTTGGCGTGTGCGAGCAGATCCTGCGCCGCGGTCACTTCAAGGTTGTCGGTCACGCCAGCCGCGAACCTGCCCCTGGAGAGCGTGATCTCATCCTGGGCAAGGTCAACCTCCTGGCGTCCGAGCTCGACCTGATGGCGTGCGGCGTCGAGCTCCGCCTCGGCGGCGCGCACCTGCTCGGTTACGTTGTTCCGCGCCACTGCCAGATTCCGGTCTGCGATGGTCTCCTCAACCGCGCCTTGCTTCCGCTCTGCCCGGAGTCTGCCACTGGTAAATATCGGGACGCTGAAGCTCATGTGATACTCGTAGCCCGGCGCAAGCGTCTGCAGGGTGCGGGCTTGTTCATCCCAGAATCCATCGAAGTGCAGGCTGGGCAGGCTCTCCGCAAATGCGGCTTTGCGATCGGAGATTGCCGCGGCCTTTTGTTGGGCAAGGGACGCCAGTTCGGGACGTTGCTCGAATGCTGTTCCGAGAGGATCAACCACTTGAAGCGAGGGGGTCTGAAAAAAGGTGTCTGAATCGGAAAATGCGAGCTCCTGACTATCGGGGAGATTTAGGACGCGACGCAGCGCATAGGTCGTCGTCTTCACTTCGGTCTCTGCATCGATCAGTTGCTGTTGTTCCTCACGCAGTCGAACCTCGGCTCGCGATACATCGATACGCGTCGCAACGCCATCCGCGAACAGATCGTGCGCTTGCCTCGCGAGTTCCTCCGCAAGATGAACCCGCGAGGCGGCTGCCTTCGTGCTTGCGAGGGCACGAAGATGCGCCATGTACTCGGAAACGGTGAGTAAGACTGTTTGCTCACGCACGCTTTTTTCGTCCTGCACACTAGCCGCCAGACGATGGCTGCTCGCCTGATACCTGCGGAGCAGGGTTAGGTCAAAGACCGGCATGGAGTAGCTCGGTCCGATGTGGATGCTTTGAAAGCGGACGTTCGGCGCTACACCGGGAAGAGTCACACCAACTAGCGCCTGCACGTTATACCTGCTTACAACGTCGTTGGCATCGAGTTGCGCCTGAGGCAATAGCTCCGACCGGGCAATCGTATGTTGCTGTTGGGCAGTGGCGACGGATAGATTCGCCAGCTGGATATCCAGATTCTGGTACAGTGCCAGTTTTACCGCGTCTGCCAGCGATAGCTGAAGAGGAGCCGGTGTTGAGGCCGTACCTGCCCCAGAGCCCGAGAGACCCGCCGCATGATCGGCTTGACTCTGGGCCGGGTCCTGAGCCTGGGGAGTAGTTTGTGCTCCCAGCCGGGCCGCGAAGAGGCAAGCGGCGATACCGAAGAAGAGTGTCGAAGAGCGCGTGCGTAATGCAGTCAGATTCATACAAGTTCCTCCTTTATTAACTTACTGGTCAGTTAATAAAGCGTCCCAAGAATAGACGGCCTGAATTCCCTCACTGGTGTTTGAGTGTGTGTGCCAGACGTACCTCACAGACCTATGGCGTGGGAGCAGTGCCTCCTTCTACGAAAGCCAGGACTTCCTTCACGTGTCTATTGAGCGACGCAGGGGAAAATGCATCCTTGTCCCGTTTGGGGGCCGCATCCAGGAAATTGTTTCTTGCACAGAAGTAGAAGGAGCAAAGGCCAACGATGTTGATCGCCGCGTGCCAGGTATCCATTTCTCGAAAGGCCCCCTCTTTGACTCCCTGGCGCAAGATTCTCTCAAGCGCCGCGTATAAAGAGGGGAGTCCCAGGCTGCGGTAATATGCCCCCTGATTCTGAATGCCTTCCAGCATGAAGATCGAGGGCACCAGCGGCCTGGCTGTTTGCAACTGCAGCAGGTATCGAACGATCAATGCAAGGCGTTCCCGCGCGCTGCTGCCGCTCGATGGGAGTTTGTTGAGAAGCTCAGGTACTGGTTCGTATGCGTTTTGCAGCACTGCTTCAAAAAGCTTTTCTTTGCTTTCAAAATAATGAAAGATGAGTCCCTTGGTAACGCCTGCTCGTGAGGCGATATCCTCAGTACGGGCTGCATGAAGGCCATGTTGCGCCAACTCGATTTCTGCTGCCGAAAGAATGGCAATGAGAGTCGCCTCTCGATCGCGTACATGCGGCCGGTCTTCTCGCTCTGCATGGGCCGAGTGGCGAATCTTCGAACGGGTTAAAGCCGAGATTGTCATCTGAGCCCACTATAGATCATAACTATCCAGTCAGTCAATTCGATGGTAGGGAAACTTTCTCTGCGGGAAAGGCTTAAGAAGTTGCAACTGCTTGGCGTCCTGGGCCATCAAAGAGGAGTATGAGTGGCTTCCCCACCACTGACCCTGCAGCGCTTCGGCACAGCGCCGAAATCGACGGTCTGTACGCGAATTCCGTTCTCCGGAAGCGCTCGAGCCTGGAACTCGGATGGAACGGCTTCATTGTCGAGCGCAGAGACCTTCGTGTCGGCGAAGTCGAAGAGGCTGTCGCCAATGTTTCTCATGTCATTCTCTGGGATCGGCACACCTCGTATGGAGAAAGAGCCGAACTGCGACACGGCTGCTTCACTCCCTTCCAGAAAGACCCCGGCATGCTGTCGCTCTGCCCCGCCGGCGTGCTTCCAGCGGGTCGGTTCTTCACCAGGTCGGAGATTGTTGTCTGTGCCTTTCGCGCGGGATGGATGAGGGAGATCCGGGAGGAGTTGGATGCCCAACCTGTCGGTTCGCCATGCGAGCAGCTCGGAATTCACGATCCCGTGCTTCAGCAATTGCTCTCTCTGCTCGCGTCGGAATGCACAGCGGGCGGACCAAATGGGCTCCTGTATGCCGAATCCTTAGCCCATGCCGCGGCGATACGCTTTCTGCACCTGGTCAAGGAGACAGCCTCCTCTCACTCCCATACCGAGTCCGCTCTTCCTCCGCATCTGGTAGCTCGAACCGTGGAATACATGCACGCTAACTTCCATCTGAATCCAGACCTCGCCACGTTGGCGTCTGAGAGCGGCTACAGCCGGGCGCACTTTCTGCGCATGTTCCGACTCGCAACAGGAAAGACCCCGCATCAGTATCTGCTCGACCTTCGACTCAAAGAAGCGCAGAAACGTCTATTAGATACTTCTCTTTCGCTAAGCGGCATTGCCATTGCGTGCGGCTTCTCCAGCCAATCGCATTTCTCGCAGATCTTCACTCGCACCTTCGGCATCGCGCCCGGGGAATACCGCCGCAGAATTTAGCACTTTTCCGCATAAAAGAGACTTTCCTGAAAGCCAGTCGTTCCCTCCGCAATCTACATTTGCTGGTCTGATTCGTTCTGGCGACAGGATCGTCGCCAGAGGATCTGGCTGGATTACGACCGGCATGGCTGGTGTCCCTGTTTTCGTATCTTGGATAAAGCGGAAGGAGGTCGATGAGCAAGCTAACGAAAGCGCGGAGGATCGGCGCAGTGAGGCAGTTGGAGCATACCCAAATGTTTTGTACAACATGCTTAATTTTGTACGACATTTTGCAGGGACACAGGGTGCAGAATAGAAAACATGGAACACATGGAAAATATGGAACATGACGTATCCGCAATAAATACATCGACTTACGCATAAGTTATTGATTTTGGTGACTGCGGGAATTTTTCATGGTGGGCGGTCAGGGATTCGAACCCCGGACATCTTGCTTGTAAGGCAAGCGCTCTAACCAGCTGAGCTAACCGCCCGTTCTTGAAAGAAGGGAGGCCGTGAATGGCCTTCCTCCATCATACCAGCATTTGCGGCTGGTTGCCTCCTCTTGCGAATCAATCGTGCCGGGCGTAGCTGGGAGAGCATTCTCTGATTGTTACACTCAGTCAGTGAGCCGATTGATTGTTAATGCTGATGACTTTGGCCTGACGAGTGGTGTGAATCGCGCAATTGTTGAGCTGCATGCAGCAGGTGTGCTGACAAGCGCGACGCTGATGGCACGGGCAAGTGCTACTGAGGAAGCAATTGAGATTGCAAAGGCTACTCCTTCGCTGGGCGTGGGGTGCCATGTGGTGCTGGTGGATGGCGTGCCTGTTGCGAATGGCCTTGAAACACTTGCTTCGGGCGGAACGCTCTTTCCTACGCTTGGCGCTTTTCTGAAAAATTTGTATTCAGGGCATATTCGCACGGAAGAGATTGAGCGGGAGGCACGGCAGCAGATCACGGTGCTGCTGCAGCAAGGGCTTACGCTGACACACGTTGACACGCACAAGCATACGCATATGTTTCCGCGCGTGCTGCAGCCTGTGCTGAGAGCAGCGCGGGCTTGCGGAATACGCGTAGTGCGGAATCCGTTTGAGCCGGTGTGGTCAGTGAATGCGACGCCTAATGCACCGTTTGTACGAAAAGCCCAGGTGCGCGTGCTGCGGCTTCTGGAGGCGCGATTCCGGCGCATCGTGGAAGAAGAGGGCTTTACGACAACGTCTGGGGCATTGGGAGTGCTGGCTACAGGCACGCTTGATGCGCAGGCTGTGCGATCGATTACGGCGACAGTTCCTAAGGACGACTCGACATATGAGTTGGTGACGCATCCGGGGTATAACGATGCAGAACTTGCGCAGGCAAATACGCGTCTGCTGGCTTCGCGGGATGTGGAACGAGAGGCGCTTGCGGCTCTGCGCAACGTGCCGGACTTGAGCCTGGTTTCATTCGGCGCCGTCACGAACAGTTAATATGGCTTCTGCATCCTGGGGCCTCTGTGGAGCGTCCATATTTCCAGTGTTTCTTTTCTGAAAGCAGACGGCATGCGTATTGGCATTACTTGTTACCCGACTTATGGTGGCTCGGGCGTTGTTGCAACGGAGCTTGGAATTGAACTGGCTGCGCTTGGGCACGAGGTTCACTTCATCTCGTACTCACAGCCATTCCGGCTGACGGGGCGCGACACGGGCATCTTTTATCACGAAGTGCCTGTCTCCAGTTATCCGCTGTTTGAGTTTCCGCCTTATGATTTGGCGCTTGCCTCTCGCATGGCAGAGGTGGCGGAGTTTTATAACCTCGACCTGCTGCATGTGCACTATGCGATTCCGCATTCCGTGAGTGCGCTGCTGGCGCGGCAGATGCTTGCAAGCCGCGGGCGCAAGCTGCCGTTTGTGACTACGCTGCACGGCACAGACATTACGCTTGTTGGGCTGGACCGCAGCTATTTGCCGATTACGCGCTACTCGATTGACGAGAGCGATGGCGTGACGAGCATCTCTGCTTATCTGAAGGAAAAGACGAATGCCTACTTTGGTGTGAAGCATCCGATAGAAGTGATTCCCAACTTTGTGAACTGCAATTTCTATGTGCCGATTCGAGAGGAAGAGAAACGCACGGAGGCGCGGTCACGCTTTGCTCGTCCGGGTGAGTTTGTGCTGATGCACTTGTCGAATTTTCGGCCTGTGAAGCGGGTTGTGGATGCGGTTAAGATATTTGCAAAGGTAACGCAACAACTGCCTGCGCGGCTGGTGCTAGTGGGAGACGGGCCGGACCGCTCAACTGCGGAATGGCTGGCACATGATCTCGGAATTCATGACCGCATTCATTTTATGGGCAAGCAGGATCGCGTGAACGAGCTGCTTCCGCTGGCAGACCTAATGCTGATGCCTAGCGAGATGGAATCATTTGGGCTGGCGGCGCTGGAAGCGATGGCATGCAAGGTTCCGGCAATTGCCACGCACGTGGGCGGCGTGCCTGAATTGATTGAAGATGGCGTGAATGGGCTGCTGTTCAACGTGGGCGATGTGGAGGCTATGGCCGCGGGTGCAGTTGCGCTGCTAGGCGATGAGGAACGGCACCAGAAGATGCGCGAAGCGGCTCGAAAGACTGCGCAGACGCGGTTCTGCTCGACGCTGGTGGTTCCGCTGTATGTGAAGTATTACGAAGAGATTCTTGCAGCGGCTCGATAGCGGCTGGCTTGCGGTTCCGACGCGCGGCTGCAAGGGGCAAACCTGCGCGCCGGAACCGATGGTCCGTTATTCGGCTTCGAGGGCCTGGGCTACGTCATTCAGGCTGGGTTTGGCGGCGCGGAGATGGTTGTAGACGCGCAGACGCTCTTCCGGCGTGAGCGTCGGAATGAAGGCAAGCACTCGGCGCAGCGTTACGGAAACGTCGTCAATGTAATTCATGAGTCGAATTGCTTCTCCGGAAAGCGGCATGGGAACATCCTCTCGATAGAAAAATCTTCCGCTTCATTGTAGGCGGTGAGGGGGCAAGGGACAAAACAGTGTGATTCTCCTCACATTTTTCCTTTAAGCACAGGCATAACTTGTGTTGCCAAGGGAGGAGTTCACCATGAATACCCTCTGCTCGCATTGTGGACAACATCTTGAGTCACCGTGGCGCTTTTGCGCTAGCTGCGGTGCACATCTTTCACACTCTGAAGAAGCAAGCGTGGAGCATCCGGTACCGGAGCAGGCACCCGTAAAAGGGGCATTCGGTGGGATGCTTACGGGATTCGCTGCCACGCCGTTGCTGCTGGTTGTGGGAAGCTTGCTTTGCCTTACGGGGCTGGGTGCGTTTGTGGGCGTACCGATGATTATTGCTGGGGTTCTGGCTCCGCTGGCAGGCTCGCTCTACGGGATGGCCGGTAGGCCCGATGTGCCCAGAAGCAAAGCCATCTGAACGGCTGCCGGGTTGACGCGGCAATCTTAAGTGGAATCTCCTCCCCCATTTTTTGCGTTTCGCTGACGACACGAACATATAAACATTATTTATCAATGTGGAAAAGATAATCACTTTGCCTAATACGGCGTCCTGGCGCGAAACTTGGAATATGACACAGACGTGGGATGCACAACAGTATGGGCAGGTGGGTTCGTTTGTTCATCAACTTGCCGGTGGAGTGGTGGAGTGGCTGGCGCTCGAAAAGGGCGAGCGAATTTTGGACCTGGGATGTGGTGATGGACAATTGACTGCGCGGCTTGCGGCTGCGGGAGCTATCGTGAGCGGAGTTGATGCTTCTGCAGAGATGGTGGCTGCTACACGTGAGCGTGGCATTGATGCCGTAGTAGCTCATGCGGAAAAACTTCCCTTCCCTGATGCAAGTTTTGATGCTGTTTTTTCCAATGCTGTGCTGCATTGGGTGCGCGACCACGACGCCATGATGAAGGAAGTGCGGCGTGTGCTGAAGCCGGGCGGGCGGTTTGTTGCCGAGATGGGTGGGCATGGCAACGTCGCTGCAATTCTTGTGGCGCTCATGGCAGTGCTCGCAAGGCATGGATATGCGGATCGCGAAAACCGTGTGAATTACTACCCGACGCCGGAGGTATATCGGCGGCGGCTCACTGCACATGGGTTCATTGTTGAACGCATTGAATTGATTCCGCGGCCTACTCCACTGCTTGAAGGTGGAATGGCGGCGTGGCTGCGGACGTTTCGGCGTGGCGTGCTGGAAGGATTGCCGGAGCCATTGCGGGATACGGTAGTAGACGAGAGTGTTGCGCTGCTTGCGCCTGTGCTGCGGGATGAGGATGGCAACTGGGTTGCCGATTATGTCCGGCTGCGGTTTATTGCCCGTGCATGAGCTGCTCTAAGACAAATGCAGCTATATCATTTCCAACTCTACGGGAGATGATATAGCTGGACTGGAAAGGATATCTGGACGGCTTATGTCCCTTTTGCTTTTTTCTCTTCTGCTTCTGGCAGGAGCAATCCTCGCAGGTATGGTGGGAGCGCTTACCGGGCTTGGCGGCGGAGTGGTTCTCATACCTCTGCTTACGCTCGTCTTCAAAATTGACATCCGTTATGCCATCGGAGCGGCATTGATATCGGTTATTGCGACTTCTTCAGGGGCGGCCGCTGCCTATGTTCGTGATGGGTATTCCAACGTCCGCATCGGTATGTTCCTTGAGGTCGCCACCACTGTCGGCGCGGTTGCAGGAGCGGGGCTGGCTGCCTTTGTACCTACTCGCAGCATTGCAATTATCTTTGGCGCGGTGCTTATCTACTCGGCTTACCTGTCATGGCAAAAGAAGGGTGATCACGCTGTAGTGGAGCCCAACTACTGGTCGAACAAATTGCGGCTCAACGGAACATTTCCCGAACAAGGCAAGCTCGTTCCCTATGCCGTGCGGCATATCGTTCCGGGATTCCTTCTTATGCTTGTTGCCGGAGTGCTCTCGGGGCTGCTTGGCATTGGCTCAGGCGCGGTGAAGGTGCTGGCTATGGACCGTGTCATGTCGATTCCTTTCAAGGTCTCCACGACCACCAGTAATTTCATGATTGGCGTGACAGCCGCTGCCAGCACGGGGATTTACCTGCACCGCGGCTATATTAATGCCGGCCTGGACTTCCCGGTCATGCTTGGTGTGCTGGCCGGCTCCATGATTGGAGCGAAGATTCTTGTGCGCGCTCGCGTCTCTTACCTACGCATCATCTTCTCAATCGTCATTCTTTCTCTTGGAGTGGAGATGATTATCCATGGCTGGCTGGGGGCTCTATGAAAGAGACAATGGACGATACCCGCATGGAAGCGATGATGGGAAAGTTGCTGCGCGGCGGCGTGCTGCTTGCTGCAGCACTGGTTCTTATTGGGGGAGTTCTCTTTACCATTCAGCAGCACAATCAGTCGGCTGATTTTCGCTACTTCCACGGAACTCCGTTTTCTATTCTTGATTTCTCTACCTTCCTGCCTCAGCTTGCGCATGGCAACGGGACGGCCATCATCGAGCTTGGCTTGATCGCGCTTATTCTTACTCCAATTGCCCGCGTTGTCTTTGGGCTTGTTGCTTTCCTGATGGAGCGCGATGTTTTATATACGGTGGTCAGCCTTTTTATTTTTGGAATTCTGCTTTACGGACTGCTCTTTGGCCATTGAGGCAGGATAAGAAGCAGACTGCGCGATCTTTTGCGCCTTGCCTGGTTCGATAGGCATGGCGAAATATGGTTCGACATAAAATAAATATCTCGATGAATGCGTGAATAATTCTGCGCGAAGCACTTGCTTCTTTTCCAAACCTGTGTCAAAGTCATTTCTGCGTAGGAGAACGCCCATGCAATATACGAAGCACAATTCGTTGCAGAAACTGGAGCCGCTCGGAATGAGCTGCACCGGTCTCAGGGCGTGGTTTCCATCCTTCCTGTAAGCCGCAAGTTTTTTCACCTACGCATCTTGCGCGCATACCTGAAAACACCGGAAACACCAGCTTTGATATGACGCCGCACTGCGGATAAGCTGCGGTAGTTCTGCGCCCGAGTGGTGAAGAAGCCAGGTACATCGACTGTTAATCGACCAAGACCCTGTCTTCACATGTTCCCTCGGGATGGTTTTCCTGTGCGGCGCAGCAATGCTGTTGCTTTGCTCGTGGATACGTCTGCCTCAGACACAACATCAACAAAACAGCCAGTGGTGTAGGTTACGGATACTTCGCCTCGTAAGCGGGTGGTCGCAGGTTCAAATCCTGTCTTGAACGCGAGTTCGAGTAGCTCAGTGGTAGAGCACCTGAATGTTCCGTTGCCGCTTGTTCCCCGGCTGAAGACTTCGAGCGCGTGAAGCGCCGATTAGAAAGCACTGTTATGGGCAAGTTGAATGTGAAGAATGGCACGCCGATGGGCAATGCGCATTTGTGCAAAAACTGCACGAATGGCCAGTTCACGACTGGTTATCGCGAATCGGATGTGCTGGTAGTCTGCACCAACTCAAGCCCGGCGCGCGCGGTTCCCTTTGTTGTGCATGAGTGCACAGATTTCTGGGACAGGCGACGTCCGGATTGGGAGCAAATGGAGAAGCTTGCATTGAGCTTCAGTGAAGATGTGCATCGCAAGCCTACGCCAGGCTTTGGCGGGAAAGGCTTTGCAAGTGTCCTCGCGAAAGAAGACGAGGATGAATTGGATGCCGTGGCACGCAGTTAACGGCCATGCATTTTTACCTGCCGGTGGCGCAGAGTTCGGTTTCCTCGTGGATCGAATGGTGATCGCCGCATTGGCTGTATTGGATGCGGAGTTTGCAGGCTCGATTCTTGCCGAAGCAGGATCAAGCCTGATACCGTGCTCGATTTTTCCCCGGCAGATTTTTACCAACTCTTGAAAGGAGGCAGGAACTATGCAACTGAATATTTTGAAGCTGAGCCATCTTGCCGCAGCACCTCGTACGCACGAAGGCGCACCGGCACGTGTGCTGACGCACGAACAGGCATTGCGGCGCTCCGTGCTCTCCTGCATGCTGTGGGAGAACGAGTTCTACGAGGATGGCGTGCAGATTGCAGGCCGGATTCGTGAGCTTGTGCCTCGTGTGGCAGCGGAGCGCGTGGCCTCGTTGGCAGTTGAGGCCCGCGAACAAATGAAGCTGCGGCATGTGCCGCTGCTGCTGGTGCGCGAGATGGCGCGTTATGCCACACATCGCGCGCTGGTTGCGGAGACGCTGGAGCGTGTGATTCAGCGTGCCGACGAGCTGGCCGAGTTTGTGGCTATCTACTGGGCCGGTGGAAAGCAGCCGCTTTCCGCGCAGGTGAAGAAGGGGCTTGCGACGGCGTTTCGCAAGTTCGACGAGTATGCGCTGGCGAAGTACGACCGTGCTGGTGTGGTACGTCTGCGCGACGTGTTGTTCCTTTGCCATGCGCGGCCTGTGGATGCAGCGCAGATCACATTGTGGAAGCGGCTGGCGCAGAATGAGCTGAGCACTCCCGATACGTGGGAGGTGGCGCTTTCTGCTACCGGACGCGGCGAGGGCAAGACGCGCAGTGAAGCCTGGGAGCGGTTGCTTGCCGGGCGCAAGCTGGGCGCACTGGCTCTGCTGCGGAATCTGCGCAATATGCGCGAGGCCGGGGTGGATGAGGCACTTGTGCTTGCGGCGCTGGCAGCGATGAAGACGGACCGCATTTTGCCGTTCCGTTTTCTGGCTGCGGCGCGGCATGCTCCGCAGTGGGAAGCGGCTTTGGAGAGCGCAATGTTCCGTGCTCTTGAAGGCCGTGCGAACATGCTTGGCGGGCACACGCTGCTGCTGGTGGACGTCTCCGGATCGATGGAGGCGACGCTGGCACGGCAGTCCGAGATGCGGCGTACGGATGCCGCATATGGACTGGCGATTCTGCTGCGCGAGATTGCGGAGAAGATTACGATTTACACCTTCTCCGAACATGCGCGGCTGGTGCCTGCGCGGCGCGGTATGGCTTTGCGCGACGCGCTGGACAACAGCCAGCCGCACGTGGGCACGTATCTGGGCCGGGCGCTGCACAAGGCGGAAGAGGATTGCCGCGAGGGTTACGATCGCGTGGTGGTCATCACCGATGAGCAATCGCACGACCAGGCAGGTGCTCCGTCTGGCAAGGGCTATGTGATTAACGTGGCCAGCAACCGCAACGGCGTGGGTTATGGCGCGTGGACGCATATCGACGGCTGGAGCGAGGCAGTGGTGAATTACATTGCCGCGCTTGAGACGGAAGAAAACGGAACGCCTGACGCGTAATCGCCGATGCACAAACAACAAAACCCCGGCAAGCAAGCTGCTTGCCGGGGTTTTGTTTCCTCCGCAAAGTTGAAGAACTACTCGGTGACTTCGAGGACCTTGGCGCGGAAGAGAATTCCCGCGATGATGGCTCCAAGGAAGGGCGCCACGAAGAAGAGCCAGAGTTGGGAAATGGCTTGTCCGCCGACGAAGAGCGCGGGACCAAGGCTGCGGGCGGGGTTGACGCTGACGCCGGTGACGCGGATGCCGAGGAGGTGGATTGCCGTCAGCGTGATGCCGATGGCAAGACCGGCGAAACCGCTGGGGGCAGCTTTCTGCGTGGAGCCGAGAATCACGATCAAGAAGACGAGCGTGGCTACCAGCTCAAAGATGAAGGCTGCGCCAACGCCGTAGCCGTTGCCGTAGTTCGCTCCCCATCCGTCCTGGCCGAGGCCGCTGGTGGTTACGTTATAGCCTGCGAGCAGACCGGTGGCGATGAGGTAAACGACCCACGCGCCGAGGATGCCGCCGAGAAACTGGCCTACCCAGTAACCGATAAGGTCTTTCACCGACAGGCGTCCGGCCACGAACACGCCAAGACTGACGGCCGGGTTGATGTGGCAGCCCGAAATGGGCCCGATACCGTAAGCCGCGGCGATGAGTCCGAAGCCAAAGGCGAGCGCAATACCCACTACGCCTACCTCTTTGCCGACGATTGCGGCCACACCTACGCCGAACAGCACCAAAAAGAATGTGCCGACCAGCTCTGCAATGTATTTCTTCACTAGAATGCCCTCCTTGGGAACCCCAAAGGCTTTTGATGCAAGGTTGCGGGGTTGGTGTTGGTTACCGGCCAGAAGTTTTTCCGGGGCAAATTCATCAAACGTTTGCAAATTCTTTGCCTCTGTGCAGTAATCTGTTCATGATTCCGAGCGGCCTCCGCATCAGAATTCAATTGGCCGCCGGTTGAGGACTATCCGGTTTGAGCCAATCCGTATTTGTGTTGGAAGACGACGCCGACATTTCCCGCCTGGTGCAACATCACCTGGAAGCAGCGGGATTCACCGTTCGGCCCTACCTAACCCCCACCAACCTGATTCCCGACGCGGAGCGGACTCCGCCGTCGCTGTTTTTGCTGGACATTATGGTGCCCGGCGGCGATGGCCTGGATGTTTGCCGCAGGCTGCGCAGCAATCATGCGCTGGCGACGATTCCGATCATCTTTTTGACGGCGCGTGCCGGGGAGAACGACCGCGTGCTTGGTCTGGAGCTGGGCGCGGACGATTACATCACCAAGCCGTTTGCGACGCGGGAGCTGGTGGCTCGCGTCAAGGCCGTGCTGCGGCGCTTTGAGCGGCCCACTTCGCCTTCGGTCATTCGCTTTGAAGAAGTGGTGATTGACGCGAATGCCATGCAGCTTACGGTTCGCGGTGAGCTGACTACGACTACGGCTACGGAGTTCCGGCTGCTGGATTACCTGGCGCGGCATCCGGGGCGCGTGTACAGCCGCGACCATCTGCTGGATGCGGTGTGGGGCGATGCCCGGTTTGTTACGCCGCGGTCGGTGGACGTGTATGTCCGGCGCATTCGTGAAAAGATTGAGGTAGACCCGGAGAATCCACGCTACCTGAAGACGGTACGCGGGGCCGGATACCGCTTTGAAATTCCCAAGGAGTAGGCGGTGTGGCGTTGGATGCGCCCGCACCGGGCTCATTCCACGCTGCGACAGGAGCCGAGCCGAGTGACCCGCAAAGTATTTGTGAAGCTGCTGGGACTCTTTGCCCTGCTGCTGGTGTTTCATACAGCCGTGATGGAGTTTGTCTTTCGGCAGATGCTGCCGGAAGGGCCGGTGGATGTTTTTCGCAAGCTGACTCGCGAGGCGCTGTGGAGCGGCGTGATTGCGCTGGCGGCGGCACTACCGCTGGCGGCGTGGGTGGCGCTGCGGATTACCGGGCGGCTGAAGCAGGTTGTCGATTTTGCGCATCGCGTGGCTTCGGGTGACCTGACGGCCCGGCTTTATGCCAGGGGCGACGAACTCTCTTCCATGGAAACGGCGTTGAACCAGACCGCGGAGCGGCTGGGGCAGAGCTTTGCCGAGATTGAGAGCCGGCGACAGGAGCTGGCGGCCATGCTGGACTCGATGCAGGAGGGCGTGGTGGCCGTGACTGCCGAGGGGCAGGTGCGGTGGTCGAATGCCGTGATGCAGCGGATTGCGGGGACGCAGATTCGCGTGGGACGCGCGCTGGTGCAGTCGCTGCGCGACCCGGATTTGCTGGCCTGCGTGAAGGGCGCGCTGGAGACGGGCGCGGTGAAGACGGGGCGATCGAGTACGCTGGCTCCGGGACGGATTTTTGAGATCAATGCGGCTCCGCTGACTTCTGGCGGGGCGATTGCCGTGCTGCATGACGTGACGCGGATTGAGGCGGCGGAGAAGTCGCGGCGGGACTTTATTGCCAATGTGAGCCATGAGCTGCGGACGCCGCTGACTTCTGTGCAGGGCTATGTGGAGACGCTGATTGAGTCGCCGGAGATGAAGCCGGAGACGTCGCGGGAGTTTCTGAACGTCATCCAGAAGAACACGCGGCGGATGAGCCGACTGACGGAAGACCTGCTGGCGCTGGCGGGGGTGGAGAGCCCGGATTACAAGGTCGTGAAGCAGAAGATGCGAGCCAATGCGCTGGTGCAGGATGCGATTGAGTCGCTGGGCGGGCTGGTGATGGATTCGGGCGTGGACCTTGAGGATGCGGGGGCTCCGGATGAGCCGGTGCAGGCGGACCCGGATGCGATGAACCAAGTTTTTGGCAACTTGATTGAGAATGCGCTGAAGTATGGCGGGAGCGGGAAGAAGGTTCGCGTGGGAGCGCGGCGGCTTGGGCCGGATGTGGAGTTCTTTGTGCAGGACTTTGGGCCGGGGATTCCGTTTGAGCACCTGGAGCGCATCTTTGAGCGGTTTTATCGCGTGGATAAGGCTCGGTCGCGGGAGACGGGCGGGACGGGGCTTGGGCTCTCCATTGTGGCGCAGATTGTGCATGCGCATGGGGGGCATGTTCGAGCGGAGAGTGAATTGGGGGCCGGGGCTACGTTTTTCTTCACGCTGCCTATTGTGGGGTGATGTTGTTGAATTTTAATGGGTTATGTGTTGATTTCGCTGTTTATTGATTGGTTAACAGGTTGGCGAAAAGTGGTTACTTTTCCAAAAAAATAAAAATTCTTTCCTTTTTTCCGGGCTTGATTTGGGTTCACGGTGCAGTGATATGGGAGCCCCTATCCTGCAGATGCTTTTGTGTGGCGCGAAGTGTGCGAAAGCATACCTCAGGGCCTAAAGGCCCACGTTTGGGTCTGTGCAGGATGTCAGGGCTAAAGCCCTGACCTGCCCAAATGCTCGGTTTGCGATTCGGCAGGTACAGTCTAAAGGCCCATCTTGTTCTGCTTGCTTTATTGCCGGGGCTGAAGCCTCGGCCTACTTTTGTGCTGATGTGTCGCGGGGCTACAGGTTCGTCTGTAAATGGTTGAAATATAATGCGATACATGCTGTATTGTGTGTTTACCTGATTGTTAACAGGCTTACGAAAAGTGGTTACTTTCCAGAAAAAAATGATCCGAAAAAACTTTTTTGGTCCGGAAAGACAAACGGCCCGATTCCTTTGGAATCGGGCCGTTTCTTCTGTTGATTATGAGTGTGACATAAAACCCCTTAATTGAGCGCAAGAGTTATCCACAGATTTGAGATTTATTTTTTGGGCATATGAGTAAGGCAAAAACGCGGGGGCTAAAGCCCGGTGTTTTTATGGACGCTTTCGGCACGACTGAAGTCGCGCCCTGATACAGGGCTCTAGTCTGGCTGGGGTGCTGTCCCACCCTTGCGACAGAAAAAAGTCGCAAGGGTGGGGCACGGGGATTTTGTGGAGAGGTGGGGAAAGACAACTGCAGGAATGACTGCTGATTCTTCGGCTTCGCTCAGGCTGCTTTTTCTGCCTTGATTCGCTTCCCTACTGTGAAGCCTGCCGCGATGATCCAGATGAAGCCGGGGAAACAAGTGAGGGGGATGAGCTGCAGGAGCGTGGATTGCTGGAGCGGCGGCCTTCTGAACAGGACCGCCGCCTTTACGCGCTCCACCTCAATGCAAAGGGTGGAGAGGCTTTGCGCAGGATTGGCGAAGCGGCGAAGGAGCATCACCAGGAGCTGATGACGGGGCTTTCGGCGGAGCAGCAGAAACAGCTTACTGCGATGCTTGAGATTCTTGTTGCGAACCAGAGATTATCTCGCGGCGTTCATCCGGGCTATGGGGGTCTGAAAAGACCAGCTCGGGTATTATCGAAACAGTCATCTGGGTGAGGAGAGTTTCCTGTGTCTGACGTTCAGGGTGGGGTGCGGAGTCCGCTGCGGATTGCGGTTTTTGGGTTTGGAACGGTTGGTAGCTCCGTGGCGCGGATTCTTACGGAGTCGCAGCCGGAGCAGTTGAAGCTGACGCATATTTTCAATCGCAATGTGGGGCGGAAGAAGGCGGATTGGGTTCCTGCAGACGTGACGTGGAGCGAGGATGCGGATACTGTGCTTGCTTCTGACGCGGATGTGATTGTGGAGCTGGCCGGTGGGCTTGATCCGGCGGGTGACTGGGTTCGCAGGGCGCTGGAGTCTGGGAAGTCGGTTGTTACGGCGAATAAGAAGCTGATTGCTTTTCATGGCGTGGAGCTGGAGAAGCTGGCTGCCACGAATGGCGGGCATTTGAAGTATGGTGCGGCTGTGGCAGGCGGGATTCCGGTGATTCCGGGGATTGAGCAAGGGCTTGCCGGGGACCGCATTGAGCGGATGGAAGGCATTCTTAACGGGACGTGCAACTACATTCTGAGCAAGATGGAAGAGGGCGCGGATTACGCTGATGTGCTGAAAGATGCGCAGGCTAAGGGGTATGCCGAGGCTGATCCGACGGAGGATGTGGGCGGGTTTGATGCGCGGGCGAAGTTGTCGATTTTGCTGCGGCTGGCGATGCGGGTGGATGTGGACCCGGAGTTGATTGTTCCGAAGGCTATTACCGAGGTTTCCGCGATTGACTTCAGCTATGCACGGGAGCTGGGATGCACGATTCGTCAGATTGCGCGGGCGGACAAGCCGAACGGTGAAGTTGCCGCGGCTGTGGGGCCGATGCTGGTGGATAAGCGGTCGCCGCTGGCTTGGTCGCGCGGCACGGAGAATATGGTGGTGCTGGGCGGGCGGTATGGCGGAGATGTGGTTTTCTCCGGGCATGGCGCGGGTGGGCATCCTACGGCGGTTGCGGTGGTGAGCGATTTGCTGGCGCTGGCTGCGGGATCGCGGCGGGTGGAGATTCCGGCGGAGAAGGCTGGGATTGGCGCGGAGTTTGAGGTTCCGCACTATATCCGGTTCCTGGTGAAGGACAAGCCGGGGATTGTGGCCGAGATTACGGCGGCGCTGGCGAAGGAAGAGATCAATATCCGGGCGATTGTGCAGAAGGCGGGGTATCCGGCGGACGCGCTGCCGTTTGTGGTGACGGTGGAGCCGTGCAAGACGACGGTGCTGAACCGGGCTTTGAGCGGAATTGCATGCCTGGATTGCATGATTGCTGCACCGCTGGCGTTGCAGATGTTAGAGTAGGCGGAACGGTTGCTCTGCGGGGGAACGACTACGGGAGGCTGAATGGCGATTGGGACTATATTTCGATGCGAAATCTGCGGTGAGGAAACGGATAGCCCGGTTCGCTGGGTTGTGATTGATTGCAGCAGTGAGCATCTGACGGTTTATCGGTGGTCTTATGACGCGGCTACGCGGCCGGGGGTGAGGCACTACTGCGGTGAGCGGCATGCGCAGGTTTATATCAGCCGGTGGTTTGAGGCTAATTGTTCTTAGAGGCAGGGTACAGGGTTTTAGATAAACGGCTGGAGCTATAGAGCTATAAAAGGCGGAAAAGCTGTAAAGAACAAAAGCTATAAACTGCAACCGCAGATCCTTCGCTCCGCCTTCCCCACTTCGTGGGGCCCCAATGCGCTTCGCTCAAGATAACACTGCTTTCTTTTGTAGGTGAACGGGCGGTATTGGTATCCGAGGTCTCCAAAAGAAGGAGACCTGGGATATGCGAAGTTTGTGGAACTGCATCTGTTCCCTGTTCCCTATTCTCTTCTTTCACTTCTTTGCGGGGCCGGTGGATTCTCTCACTATCAATTCTGGGGCCATGGTGATTTCTACTGCGTATTCGCGGTCGCGGTGGGATATGCGCTCCAAGAGGAGTTGCGCGCCGCGGCGGCCCATTTCTGTTAGCGGCTGACGGACGGTTGTGAGCGACGGAGTGGAGTAGGCTGCCGATTGGATGTCATCGAAGCCAACTACGGACACATCATTGGGAACGGAGAGGCCGGCGTCTTTGAGGGCGCGGATGGCGCCGATGGCGGCAATGTCATTGAAGCAGAAGACGGCGGTGAAGGCGGTGCTCTTTTCGAGCAGGGCTTTCATGGGGAGGTAGCCGATTTCCGGGGCCATGGGGTGGATGCCGGCCTTGGTGGACCAGACTTCGGAATCCATGCGGACAACATGCGCGGGGTCGATTTTTAGGCCGATGGTGCGGGCGGCTTTCTGGATGCTTTCCCAGCGGAACTCGGAGTCGGGGATGGCGCGGGGGCCGCGCATGTAGGCGATGTTGCGGTGGCCGAGCTCGTAGAGGTGCTTGAGGGCCTGGCGGGCAGCGGATTCGTGGTCGAGGACGATGTTGGTGACGTTAGGCGCGGCGGAGTGTGAGGAGATGGCTACTACTGGCACGGGGACCTGGATTTCCTGTGCTGGGGTGTTGAGCAAGAGGAAGCCGTCTACGGCGCGCTCGACGAGCATGCGCGGGTATTGGGCGATGAGGTCGGTGTTCCAGTCGTGGCAGGCGGTGAAGTAGAAGTAGTGGGCCGCAGTCAGCTCGGAGACTACGCCGCTCATGACGCGGGTGAAGTAGCCTTCGCTGAGATCGGGGGCGAGGACGCCTACGGACATGGAACGCGACTGGCGGAGGGAACGCGCGAAGTAGTTGGGGCGGTAGTTGAAGCGCTGCGCGGCTTCCATGACGCGGCGGCGGGTTTCATCGGGGATGGACTTGGCCGATGGGGAGTTGTTGAGGACTAACGAGACTGTCGTCTGCGAAAGCTGGAGGTGATCGGCCAGCATGCGGAGGTTGACGTGGCCGGGGGGCGTGGAGAGAGCTCGGGTTTTGGTTGGTTGCGTTTCCACAGCCGCTGTTTTGCTGGCGGCTTTGGAGGGCTTTGCCTTGGCCATTGGGAAGTTGTAACAGGGATTGGGGGGTAGGGACAAGGACTAGAGACTAGTAAAGGCAAAGCTACTGCAATAGCAAAGGCAAGTGCAAAAGCAGATTCGTGATGGACTGGCTGTTGCGGTATCCCAGGTCCGAACACACAGACCTGCGGCACCCGACTATTGTGGCAGGTGCAGATGGTTTGGGCCGGGGTTTAAGGGGTGGGTCGTGCTGCCTAAGACGAAGGTTCCTGAGACGCCTGGCGGGAGGGTGATATCTGCGTCAAAGGACTGGGCGGTGCGGGTGTATTGGACTTCGATATTGCCGCTGGGATGGGGGAAGGTTGCGGTTAGGGATGGCAATGCGCCTAAGTGCGGGGCTATACGGACTGTCTTGAAGCCGGGGGTGGCGGGTTCTATGCCGGCTACCAGCGTTAGCAGGTCGTAGATGGGGTGCGAGGTCCAGGCGTGCGAGTCGGAGCGTGTGTTGCCGGGCTGCTCGGGCCAAGTGCTGAAGTGAAGTGGCAGGAGTTTGCGCCAGGGGTCGAGGGACTTGAGGTATTCGTCGGCCATGTTGGCGTGGTCGAGGGCTCTCGCCAGATAGAAGCGGAAGTACCAGGAGGCGGGGAGGATGTTGCCGCTGGCTTTGGAGGCGGCTTCGTCGAGAGTGGGCTCGATGGGGAGGATTTTTCCTATGACGGCTTGCTGCTCGGCTTTGGGAATTACGTCGTAGAGGACGGCCAGGGCGTTGGCTTGCTGGCTGAAGACTTTTTTGTCGGGGTTGTCGGCCAGCAGGTTGCGGTCGGGGCTCCAGCATTGGTTGTAGAGGGCGGTGCGGATTTTTTCGGCGCGGGCGTGATGCTGCTGGGCGATGTGCGGGTCGCCAAGGGCTTGTTCGAGGTCAGCGGCGTCGTTGAGGGCTCCCAGATACTCCAGTGTTGTTACGCAGGACTCGTTGCTGGCGCTGTAGCTGGGGATTTCGCCGTTGTTGACCCAGTCGATGAAGCTCCACCATGGGAGTTTTTCGAGGAGGCCGTTGGGATGCTCGTGTTGTGCGTACCAGCCTAAGACGCTGCGCTCACCGGGGAGCAGGGTGCGGATGAGGTCGGCGTCGGGGCGGTACATCCAGTAGTCATGGAGCATGCCGATGTAGAGGAGCGAAAACGTCGGAATAGTCTGCTGGGCGTAGCTGGGGTAGCGACTGCGGGTAATGCCTTCAGGGATGCGGGAGTTGTCGAAGGCGTTGAGGGCCTGACGGGCGAGGCGGTCGTCATTGGCGACGGTGTAGGAGATGAGGGCCTGGATGCGGGTGTCGCCGATGTACTGGAGCTGCTCCCAATAGGGCGTATCCATGTAGGTTTCGTGGGCGTCGAGGCGGGCGGTGCGCCAGCTTATCTCCCAGATTTTGGCTAGATCCGGGCCCATAGTTTGGTCGGGGGCGGTTAGCTTCGCCTTTTCCTCGAAGGGGTAGGCGGTGAAATGGGCCTTGAGGGATTCGAGTGTCAGGGGCGCATCGGTGGTGGTGATGTCCAGGTCGAGGTAGCGCCAGGTGCGCCACCAGAGCGGTTCAAAGGTGCGGTGAGAGCCGCCGTCGGGGAGGAATATGTCTGCAAGGCCGCGGGCTTGGCGGTCTCCGATTTCATTACGGTCGCCCTTGTGGCGGTTCTTATCGTAGAGCGCTTCGGAGTAGGTGAGCTGAATGCGCGCACCTTTGCCGCCGGAAACGGTTAGCTCGGGGTAGGCGGTGGTGAGGGTTTTGCGGTCAAGCAGGATGTGGATGTGATTGTTGGGGAGGATGGAGGCGTTGAGACTGGCGAGGCCTGAGATGCCAGTGACGCGGGCGATGCTGCCGGCGCTGGTTTCCTCGTAGGCCATGTGGGGGAGTTCGTCAGGGACGAGGCCCCAGTTGTTGTCCGCGGTGGTGGTGGCGGAGTGGGCGTTGCTGTTGCCGGGGCTTTCGCGGATGGCGGGAGCGGCGGGTTGCCAGTTGCCGGTGGAGTTTTCCGTGTTCCATGTCCAGTCGTATTCCGAGGCGTCGAGCTGTTCGCCGGGGCCTTGGGCCATGTATTCGTTATTGCCTCCGGGAACGTGCGCAAGCGGGGTGTGGCCGGGCTCGACTTCTACCTGCCAGTTTTTGGGCGTGCTGATTCCCTGCTCTCCTGTGGCTTCGCTTTCGAGCAGGAAGGCGGTGCGGTCGGACATTTGCGCGACAGGGGCATAGATGCCGAAGTTCCAGACGGTGGCGGTGATGGCGTTGTCGCCAGCCTTCAGATAAGGAGCGAGGTCGAAGCGCTCGTAGCGCCAGTGGACGATGTCGCCGCGGGCGGGGCCGTCGCCGACGCGGTGGCCGTTGACGTAGAGGATGAAGCGGTTGTCGGCGCTGACGCGGACGATGTAACTGGACGGAACGGAGGGGAGGTCGAGTGCGCGGCGGAAGTGGAGAACTACGGGCTCGCGCAACGGAATGGTGGGATGGGTTATCCAATAGGCGTGCCAGTCTCGGGCCGGCGGGTCGGGATTGAGATTCGGCTGGGGCTGCTGGGCAGAGAGGCTGGCGATGAGCAAAAAGACGGCGAGAAGTACGCGCATGAGTTTGTCCCCGGAGATTTCCGGGATAAGATTACCGGAAAAGGGGGATGAGATTGGAGTTCTCAGGCGGGATGAGCGAAAAAGCACCCCTCAGGGGCTAAAGCCCCGGAAACCTGGTGGCCGTTATGTACGGGCTGAAGCCCGTACCCTTTCAGGTGATTCCTCAGAGATTGCCTTAGGGCCTAGTCTGCCTAGGACAAGAAAAAGCGGCTGTGCGCATAAAATACCCTATTTCCATGGCTCTATGCGCTTGATTTCTCTAGGTTGTAACATTCCATTCACATTTGCCGGATAGCCTGATAGAGGTGACCGTTCCAGTGGCAGAGATACGCGCCTTACAACCCCAGATACAGCCTCCGCAACCGAATCCGTCCGGTTCGGCATCCGCCCCGCAGCCCCATCCTGCAGGGTCGGAGATTCGCGAGTTTTTGCGCGGCCGTGGAAATTCCGCGGTGGCAGACAAGACCTTCCAGATTCTGATGGTGCTGTGCGCATTCTGCATTTTTGGGATTGTGGCGCTGATTGCCATTGTGCTGATGAAGCAGTCGAGCATGGTGTGGCACCAGTTCGGGCTGCGGTTCTTTTACACGTTTGACAAGGACCCGGTGAGCGGCGATCCGCTGTTCTGGGACCCGGTCAATTCGCACTTCAGCGCGGTTCCGTTTATTTATGGCACGCTGGTTTCGTCGTTCCTGTCGCTGCTGCTGGCGGTTCCGCTGGCGATTGGCGTGGCCATCTTCCTGACGGAGATGTGCCCGAAGGCACTGCGCGGCCCGCTGGCGTTTTTGACGGAGTTGCTGGCGGCGATTCCCTCAGTGATCTACGGCTTGTGGGCGGTGTTTATCCTGGTGCCGCTGCTGCGTGAGGATGTGAATCCGTGGCTGGCGAAGGTGCTGGGGTGGACGGGGTTGTTTACGGATGACAATCCGACGGGACTGGGTTTTGTTTCGGCGGCCGTGATCCTGGCCATCATGATTTTGCCGATTATCTCTTCCCTGACGCGCGAGGTTATGAGCGCGGTTCCGCACTCGCAGCGCGAGGCGGTGCTGGCTCTGGGCGCGACGCGGTGGGAGATGATCCGGATGGGCGTGCTTCGCAATGCGCGAATTGGCATTGTGGGCGCGGTGATTCTGGGTCTGGGCCGTGCGCTGGGCGAGACGATGGCCGTGGCGATGGTGATTGGCAACAGCTCGGAGATTCACCACAACCTGCTGGCGAATGGCAGCTCGATGGCTTCGGTGATTGCGAATGAGTATGCCGAGGCTGTTACGGATATGCATCGCAGCGCGCTGACAGAACTGGGGTTGGCGCTGTTTATCGTGACGATTATTGTGAACGCGGCTGCGCGGTTGCTGGTGTGGGCTGTGACGCGTGGGGCTCCGGCGCAGAGTCGGTAAATGCAGGGACGAAGGACGAGGGGCTAAGGACGAAAAGACCTTCCTTCTTATGGGATTTATGGGGAGTTTGAGTTGCCTTTGAGTGGGAATCCAATTCGATCGAAGATTCGCGCGGTGACGGATAACGCCGTTACAGGGCTGGCGGTGCTGGCTACCCTGCTGGTGATTGCTCCGCTGATTGCGATCTTTGTTTACCTGGTTTACAAGGGCGCGGCTTCGCTGAACCTTGCCTTCTTTACGCAGATTCCGAAGCCGGTGGGCGAAGAGGGCGGCGGCATGGCGAATGCCATTGTTGGCTCGGCTGTGCTGCTGGCGATGGCGTCTGTGATTGGCGTGCCAATTGGAATTGGCGGGGGAATTTATCTTGCCGAGTTTGGGCGCGGGACGAAGCTGGCGAATGCGGTGCGGTTTACCGCCGATGTGCTGAATGGCGTGCCTTCGATTGTGATGGGCATGGCGGCGTATGCGCTGCTGGTGAGCACGCATGTTACGATTCTGCCTTTCCTGGGGCACTTTTCGGCATTTTCGGGCGGCGTGGCGTTGGGAATCATGATGATTCCGACGGTGTGCAGGACGACGGAAGAGATGCTGCTGATGGTGCCGGGCTCAGTGCGCGAGGCGGCGCTGGGGCTGGGTGTGCCGAACTGGCGCAGCGTGCTTTCGATTACGGTGAAGACGGCTTCACCGGGCATTATTACGGGCTGTATGCTGGCGTTTGCACGCGTGGCGGGCGAGACGGCTCCGCTGATTTTTACGGCGCTGGGCAACGAGTTCTGGAGCGTGGACCTGAACCAGCCGATTGCTGCTTTGCCGCTGCAGATTTATAAGTATGCGCTTTCGCCTTATGACGAGTGGCACCGTTTGGCGTGGGCCGCGGCGCTGGTTTTGATTGTGTTGATTGTTGCGGCGGTTTCTCTGGTGCGATATGTGACCAGCCGCGGTGTTCTCAAAGGAGCAAGTTAAAAACGAGCCTTTCTCCTTATGAGTGCTCTTTTGATGGCTTGCGAATGTGCGTTTTCTTAAGGAAAACGCACGCTGACAGTTGTGGTTTCTGCGTTGTGTGAAGGAGAAATGCTCGAGTGGGCGTTGGAATTGATGTTACAAATCTGAATGCGTGGTATGGATCGAATCACACGCTGCAGGACATTAACCTGAATATTCCGGCCAATCATGCGACGGCGCTCATTGGTCCTTCAGGTTGCGGTAAGAGCACGTTTGTGCGCTGCCTGAACCGCATGCACGAAACGAATCCGATTGCGCGCGTGACGGGGCAGGTGAAGGTCGGCGATGTGGATATCTATGCCGATGCGAAGCCGGTGGAGATTCGGCGACGCATTGGGATGGTCTTTCAGCGGCCGAACCCCTTCCCTACCATGTCGATTTATGACAATGTAGCCAGCGGGTTGAAGCTGAACGGATATGGCAACAAGCGCGTGCTGGATGAGATTGTCGAGAAGTCGCTGCGGAACTCGGCGCTTTGGGATGAAGTGAAGGACGACCTGAAGAAGAAGTCGGGCGCCAGCCTTTCGGGCGGCCAGCAGCAGAGGCTTTGTATTGCGCGCGCGCTGGCGGTTGATCCGGAAGTGCTGCTGATGGACGAGCCGGCTTCGGCGCTGGACCCGGTTTCTACCTCGAAGATTGAGGATTTGATTTTCGAGCTGAAGTCGCAGTACACGATTGTGATTGTTACGCACAATATGCAACAGGCGGCGCGTGTGGCGGAGAAGACTGGGTTCTTCCTGAATGGGCGGCTGGTTGAGTTTGACTCCACGCATAAGATCTTCACGAATCCGAGCGATAAGCGCACCGAGGATTACATTACAGGCAGGTTCGGATGACACGTATTCGTTTCCAACAGAGCCTTGAGGATTTGAAAGAGAACCTGCTGGTGATGGCCGGGTTGGCTGAGCAGGCGATTCAGCGCTCGATTGAGGCTTATCGCGTGCGGGATCTCTCGATTACCGAACTGGTGACACGCAGCGAAGTGGCGATTAATCGCATGGAGCGCGACATTGACCAGGCGGCGCTGGACTTGCTGGCGATGGAACAGCCGATGGCGAAGGATTTGCGGTTTATTCTTTCGGTCATCAAGATTAACGCCGACCTGGAGCGGGTGGGCGATGCTGCGAAGTCGATCAGCGACCGTGTGCGGAGCATGGACCAGTTGCCGCTGGTGGAGCTTCCGGTGGATATTCCGCGGATGGCTACGCTGGCTGCGGATATGGTGCGGCGGAGCTTGCAATCGTTCATTGAAGCCGATGCGGAGATGGCGCGCAGCGTGCTGACGATGGACGATGCCGTGGATGCGATGAACCGCTCGGCCTACAAGACGCTGACGAAGGTGATGGAAGAGAACAGCACAGTGGCTCCGCAGGCGCTGAATGCGCTGATGGTTTCGCGCAGCCTGGAACGCGTGGCGGATCATGCTACGAATATCGCCGAGGATGTGATTTTCTGGGTGCAGGGCGACGATGTTCGGCACCATAAGAGCGTTCAGAAGCCGGCTCACTCCGCGAATTCCGCTGAGTGATGGGCTGGCGCGCATAATATTGCGGGGTTATGTCGTGCTTTCGGTATAAAAACGCAATATTATGCACATATGAGTAATCTGAATAACAAGTCTCTTGAGCAGCTTCTGCAAATGATTGGGCACCGTGTGAGTGAGCTGCGGCTGCTTAAGAATCTCGACCAGAAAACTGTGGCTGAAAAGGCTGGGATTGCTACTCGTTCTGTGCTGTACCTGGAAAAGGGGCATAGCACGACGGTCAGTACCCTGCTGAAGGTTTTGAAGGCTGTGGATGCGCTGGATGGTATGGAACTGCTTGCGCCTAAGCCTGCGGGGAAGCCGTTGCCGTTGCCGCGTGGACCGCATGCGAAAGAGAGAGCGTTGCTGCGGTATAAGCAGGGGAAGCATAAGGCTTGATGCGCTGATGCCTCAGTAGGTTTCCGGCAAGAATCTTCCCTCAGGGGCTAAAGCCCGGAGATATTTTGCGGGATTGATGTACGGGCTAAAGCCCGTACCCTTCATACGAACCTGATTTGTGCAAGGGCGCAATAATTATTCCAGACAGCAAACAGCCCCGGTCAAAAGCCGGGGCTGTTTGCTTCTCCCTGCATGTAATTTATGGGCTCTAATTTATGTATATATAAGTCCGTTAATGATTCGTTATGTATGACTGCGCTTTATATATAAGCTGATGCCTTTACCGTGAGCCGGTTGGTGCTGGCGGTACGGTTTGTCCAGTGCCTCCGGTGCCCATGTTGCTGAGGAGGCGAATCTGAACGCGGCGGTTTTTGTGGCGGCCTTCGGCTGTTGAGTTTGAGGCTACTGCCTGATCCTTGCCGATACCGATGAGATAGAACTTGTGCGCGGGCACGTTATACTTGGCGGCCAAGTACTGCACCACTGCGTCGGCGCGACGGTTGCTGAGGTCGTAGTTGTATTCCTTGGAGCCAACGGAGTCCGTGCCGCCGGTGACTTCGAGGATGTAGCTCTTGGCACCACCAAGCTGCGAAGCGAAACCGTCAAGCGTTTCCTTGCTGTCGCGGGTGAGGTTGGCCTTGTCGAATGCGAAATTTACAGAGACATCTGCGAGCGATCTGTAGCTGTCGAGGCCCTGCACAACCGAATCAAGAGTGTCGGCGCGATGAACGGCATCGTTAGAAGCGTTATAGGCGTTGTTTGCCGCGATGGTGGCGTTCTGCGCGTTCTGGCTGGCAGAGTTAGCTGAGCTTTGAGCCTGCTGGATGCCGGCGGTTGCGCGGGCGTCCACGTCATGGATGTTGCGGTTGTTTTCCGCGGTGCGGTCTTCCAGGTTGTTGGTCTTATCAACGATTGGTGCGGTCTGGGTGCGTACGTAATTCTTGCTTGCGCATCCGGTTACTGCCAGAAATGCCAGAGCAACGGTGCTAATTCCAGTACGAAGATTCATTTGTTATCCTCCCGCAATCACCTCAAGCAGCAGTGCGGTGTTCTTGTTCTGCCCTCTATTTAGCATCTGCCGTGCCAAACCGGGGATTTTGCTCAAATTGCCCGGAATCAATGCGTTAGGGAATTTGCGGGGCAGGTTTGAGGGGAGGTGAAGTATGTAATCTTTACCTAGTGGGTAAGTTTGGGGTTTTGATAGCACCGAAACTTCCCTCTTGAGGGTTCTATTCGTATTTTCTTCTCTATGCGGATAAGCTAGTAGATGGGGTTTGTGCCCTGAACTTTTGTTATGGACCTCTACGAGAAAATCCGGACTCTGCCGACCCAGCCGGGCGTGTATCTGTATAAGAACGCCGAGGGGAAGGTTATCTACGTCGGCAAGGCGAAGAATCTGCGGTCGCGGGTGCGGTCTTATTTTCTGGAGGCGGCGCAGGCCAATGCGAAGACCGGCTCGCTGATGCGCGAGGCCGTGGATCTTGACTACATCCTGGTGGGGAATGAGAGCGAGGCGCTGGCGCTTGAGAATAACCTCATCAAGCAGAAAAAGCCGCGGTTCAATATTCTGCTGCGGGATGACAAGACCTATCCCTATGTGAAGCTGACGATGGGGGATCGCTTCCCCAAGGTGTTTGTGACGCGGCGGCTGCGGAAGGATGGGGCTGCGTATTATGGGCCTTATTTTCCGGGCAACCTGGCTTACCGCGTGGTGGAGCTGATTCACCGGAGCTTTTTGATTCCAAGCTGCAAGGTGGATTTGTCGCGGTATCATCCTCGGGCTTGCTTGCAGTACTACATTCACCGCTGCCTGGGGCCTTGCGTGGAAGGGCTTACGACTCCGGAGGCTTATAAGCAGGCCGTGCGGGATGCGCAGATGCTGCTGGAGGGAAAGGCTGCGGAGCTTGAGAAGACGCTGACGGAGCGGATGATGGCTGCGGCTGAGGCGGAGCAGTTTGAGGCGGCGGCGCGGCTGCGGGACCAGTTGACGACGGTGCACCAGTTGCAGGAGAAGCAGCGGATTGCGACGACAGAGCTGAATGAAGACGCGGATGTGTTTGGGTATCACTTTGAAGATGGCGCGCTGGCGGTGAACCTGTTTCACATGCGGCGCGGCAAGATTGTGGACCGGCGCGAGTTCTTCTGGGAGGATTTGCCGGAGTTGATGGAGAGCTTTGCGGCGGAGAGCGAGCCGGAGGGTGGGGGATATTCCGCCACGGATTTGTGGGTGATGAATGAGACGGGATTTAATCCGGGGCAGCTCTTCTCTGCCCTGCTGAAGCAGCTCTACATCGACCAGCCTTATGTGCCGCGGAGCATTTTGATTCCTACGGATTTTCCTGACCGCGAATCGTTGACGGCGCTGTTGAGCGAGCGGGCGGGACATCGGATTGAAGTGGCCGTTCCGCAGCGCGGCGAGAAGCGGTCGCTTGTGGATCTGGCCGGGCAGAATGCGAAGCAGTCGTATGTGCAGCGGTTCCGCGTGCTGGAGCCATCGCAGAAGGCGATTAAGGAATCGCTGGCGGATGCGTTGATGTTGCCGGAGCTGCCAAAGCGAATTGAGTGCTTTGATATTTCGCATATTCAAGGCGCGGAGACGGTGGCTTCGCTGGTGGTTTGGGAAGACGGCAAGATGAACAAGAGCGAGTATCGCAAGTTCAAGGTGATGACCGTTCTTGGCGTGGATGATTTTGCTTCGATGCGCGA
Organism: Occallatibacter sp. FHG110214_02; assembly: GCF_059115385.1. NCBI lineage: Bacteria > Pseudomonadati > Acidobacteriota > Terriglobia > Terriglobales > Acidobacteriaceae > Occallatibacter > Occallatibacter sp. FHG110214_02. Next base: position 43,967 of record NZ_JBZYWK010000026.1, read on the forward strand.
GGTGGTGTTTCGGCGGTACAAGCGGCTGAAGGATGAGGACAAGCCGATGCCTTCGCTGGTGCTGATTGACGGCGGGTTGGGGCAACTTCGTGCGGCGGCTTCTGCGCTGGAAGAGTTAGGGCTGACGACGCAGCCGCTGGCTTCGATTGCGAAGAAGGAAGAGGTTATTTATCTCTACGGCAATGAGGATGAGCCGGTTGTGCTGGACAGGCGTTCACCGGTGCTGCACCTGGTGCAGATGATTCGCGATGAGAGCCACCGGTTCGCTGTGGATTATCACCGCAAGCGGCGGGAGATGCGGGACCGCGACAGCGAGTTGCTGACGATTGCAGGAGTGGGGACGCTGACGCGGCAGCGGTTGATTACGCACTTTGGCAGTTTGCGCGATGTGCGAGAGGCTTCCGTGGAATCGCTGGCAGCGGTGGTGTCACAAAAAACGGCTGAGAATATCTGGCGGCATTTTCACGCCGAGCAGGCTGCGGACAACGGCGTTGCCGTGGAATCGGCTGAAGGCTGAGGTTGCAGTTGCGCTCTGACTCTGCGAGTCAGAGTGCAATGAAAGCCGTAATCAGAATTGCGACGCCCATGAGAAGGCTCATGGGGTCGGTAATCGCGAAGACTACCGGGTCTTCGTTCAGTTCTCCACGAGAGGCGAGCAACCATACGCGGTTGAGCCACAGAATCATGATTGGAACCATCAGCCATAAATCGCCGGGGCGGTGATAGAGAGAACGCACGTCCGAGCCGTTGATATAAATGGCGAAGATGACAACGGCGGCATAGGAGCTTGCGGTTCCAAAACTACGAAGCTGCTCGATATCGGTCATGAGATAACCGCGGCCGTTCTTTGGCGAGGCTCCCTGTATGCGCAGGTTTTCGAGTTCGGCAAAGCGCTTGACGAATGCCAGCGCCAGAAAAAGGAAGATGGAGAAACCGGAAAGCCAATGCGAGAGCACGGTTTGCGTGGCTGCTCCGCCGGCAAGCAGGCGCAGGGTGTAAAGGCCGGAGAGCACCAGCACATCTACGATGGGAACACGCTTGAGATAGACGGAATAAGAGAGTGTGGTCACCAGATAAAGCAGGAGCCAGCCAAGGAATTGATATGAGAGCAGGAAGCCACCCGCAAAAGCGATTGATAAAAACAGCAACGAGATGGCGATGCCCGTGAATACCGAAAGATTGCCTGCGGCAAAGGGGCGTTTGCGCTTGCGGGCATGACGGCGGTCGGCTTCTATATCGAGAAGGTCATTGACGATGTAAGTGGCCGACGCGGTGAGACTGAAGCAGAGGAAGGCAATAATTGCCGACGAGATGCGCGAGATTGCCAGTGCGTGCGAGAGAAGCAGCGGCACAAAGATGAGAACATTCTTGGCCCACTGATGAATGCGGATTGCCTTAAGCAAGCCTTTTAAGGGTGGAACGCGGTCTTCAAATGTATGTTCCGGTGTAATTCCCTGCGCGCGCATGGCCACGCGCAACTGCGTGGTGGGATTGGCAACCATGGGATGCTCGGAGTGCGCGAGAAGAGGCAGGTCGGGAGTCGCATTGCCGATGTAATCGAAAGACTCGGCATGCAGGTTGGCGCGCAGGCGGTCGAGCTTGCTGGAACCGGTGAGGTTGACCGTGCCATCGCTGCCGAAGACGCCAGCAAAGATTCCTAGATGGTCGGCGACGCGCTGGGCGAGGCGTACATCCGCTCCGGTGGCGAGATAGATTTCACGGCCACTGGCGTGCTCTTGCTGCAGGTATTGAAGCAGCTTGTGGTTGTAAGGAAGATGCGCTACATCGAGCGCGACTGAATCTGTAATGAAGGCTTTGAAGGCTGCTTTTCCCTGTAACACCTTGAACGGCAATGACAAGGCCTTAAGCGGATGCGTACGCAAAAGGACGAGCAAGGAATCGTGGAGCGTATCGGACTTTACCAACGTGCCATCGAGATCAACGCAAAGCGGCGCGGTGACGGAAGCACTCGCTGGAGCAGATTCGTACGCAAGGTCTTGCGGCATTCTGACATCTCCCAGGCTCACAGTAGCAGGATACCGTCTCTCGGTACGGGAGTCCAGATTTGCAGGAAACCACGTAGGTACTATAGCTGTTACCCATCCTAGTGCTATTACTCAAAAGCCTTTCCATGGTATTCCACGCGCCCGGGCATGATAGATTTCTGCTGTTAAGCTGACAGTATTCATACAAATGGAATCAAACAAGACTCTGGAGGTCTGTCTTATGCGCATGCGCTCCCTGTCGGTTGCGGTTGCTGCTGTGTCTACACTTACCTGTTGCTTATACGCGCAAGGGCCACGCAATGGGCCGCTAACACCGGAAGCTCGTGCTGCCCTTATCAAGCACCGGGAAGAGATTGAAAAAGAGCTTGAGGATATTGCAGTCATCGACCGGAAGGTGATGGTTCCCATGCGCGATGGAACGCGCATGCAAGCAGATATCTATCGTCCCAAGGACACGAGCAAAAAGGTTCCTATTATCTTCAGCCGTACTCCTTACAACTTTAACTTCTGGGATGTACGCAATGGCACGTGGCGTGATATGAGCACGGAGCTGGATTATGTGAAGCGCGGCTATGCCATTGTGGAGATGAATGAGCGCGGGCACTACTTCAGCGAGGGCAATTACGACATCCTGGGCGCGCCGCTGACGGATGCGGAAGACCAGTTCAACTGGATGGGCAAGCAGGAGTGGGGCAATGGCAAGATTGGGCTCATTGGCTGCTCCTCGACGGCAGAATGGCAGCTTGCTGCGGCTTCGCTGAACAACCAGTACCTGACGACGATTATTCCGCAGAGCTTTGGCGCGGGCGTGGGTAAGGTTGGGCCGTATAACGAGCAGGGCAACTGGTATCGCGGAGGCGCGGTGCAGATGTTGTTCATCGACTGGATTGCTGGAGAGCAGAACCAGATTCGGCCGATGTTTCCGAAAGACGCTACGCAGGCGGAGTTGATTGAAGGCGCGAAGCTGTTTGACCTGGCTCCGCAGATGAAGCAGATTGACTGGGCGAAGGCGTTTTTGCACCTGCCGGAGAAGGACATTATTAAGGCAGCCGGCGGTCCGGCGGGAATTTATTCCGACAAGATGCCGGTGGATACGGGCGGCGCGATGATTGAGCGGACTCCGGGAGACCCGGCATGGCGCAAGGGCGGGCTTTGGCAGAGCGATACGATGCCGATTCATAAGCCGGGGTTTTGGTTTATGACGTGGTATGACGTGAGCATTGGGCCGAACCTGGCTGCTTATAACTTTGTTCGCGATGACAAGACGAACCCTTATCGTGATGAGCAGTATGCGGTGATTGCTCCGACGCTGCACTGTGGATACAAGCGGGCGACCGAGGACACCGTTGTTGGCGAGCGCAGCATGGGCGATGCCAAACTGGACTATGACGCGATGACCTTTGGATGGTTTGACCACTTTCTAAAAGGCGAGAACAACGGCTTTCTGGAGAAGCAGCCCAAGGTGATGTATTACGAGATGGGCGTGAACAAGTGGAAGACTAGCGAGACGTGGCCTCCGAAAGGTGCTACGCCTGTGACTCTGACACTGACGAGCAGCGGGCATGCCAATACTTTGAATGGGGATGGCAAGCTGGTCTACTCCGCTGCAAAGGGTGGAGCGGGGCTGCTGAAATTTGCTTCTACGGGGATGGCTCCTGCCAAGGGTGATGTTGCGGACACGTTTACTTATGATCCAATGAACCCGACGCCCAGCTATGGCGGCAATGTGTGCTGCGCTGCGAATACGATTCCCGGCAATGGCGGTGCGCTGGATCAGCGGAAGATGGAGACGCGCGACGACATTCTTGTCTACACCAGCGAGCCGCTGGAAGAAGGGATTGAGGTCAGCGGTCCGATTACGGTTACCTACTACGTGAGCAGCGACGTGAAAGATACGGATGTGACGGCGAAGCTTATCGACGTGCAGCCGGATGGCACTGCGTACAACCTGGATGAGACGATTCAGCGCCTGCGGTATCGCGAGGGCGATGACAAGAAGGTGTTGCTGGAGAACGGGAAGGTGTACAAGATTACGCTGACTCCGATGGTAACCAGCAACTACTTCGGCAAGGGGCATCGGATTCGCCTGGAAGTGGCCGGCTCGAACTTCCCGCGGTTTGACCGCAACCTGAACACGGGCGGCAACAACTATGACGAGACGACGAGCGTTGTGGCTCACACGTCTATTCACCACGGAGCGCAGTATCCGAGCAGCGTGACGATTACCGTGGTTCCGGAAACTAAGTAAGGCATTTTGCGCCGCGCATGAGGGGTTGGAAATACATCTTCCCTTTGTGCGCGGCGTGCTGTTTTGGATAAAGCAAGAGATTGGCTCGGCAGAGATGCCGGGCTCAACTTTTTGATGGGAGATTGTGTTTGGGAATCGCCAGATTGCTAAGGTTCTTGGAATCTGGCGGGGACGACGGGGCTCGAACGCGCGATCGGAGGTGGAGAGTTAGTTATTTTCCGCATGGCGGCTCCGCATCGCGTGTGCAGGACAAGAGTGAGGGATACAACTTTGTTTCCCTGATGGGCCTGGCGGCAGGAATACAATGTGAGTCGTCCTCACAGAGTTCTGGCCGATCGCACGCCGACAGAGTTCGCCAGTCATATCGCGGCTAGACGCGATATGACTGAAACAAAAACAGGCCAAAGACTAACCATCTAAGTGGTACTGTTTTTCCGGGCCCTTCAACACCAATCCGGAAAATACTATAGCTGGAAGAGGCAGGGATCTTAAATATGGCATAAGAAAGAGCGCCTGCCGTAAAGGCAGGCGCTCTTTTATTGTGGTTTAGTTTAGAAGGCCAGCCTGGCGCCTACAGATAGGACGCGCGATTTCGGCTCGCCTGTTCCGAAGGGCAAAAGCTGCTGGGCTTCGCCGAAGTTGGAACTGCCTAGGTTTCCGGTTACAGCATCGAAGTTAGGGTGATTTGCGAGGTTCTGTGCCTGTCCGCGAATATCCAGCGTTCCGCGCTCCCAGATCTTGAAGGACTTGGCCAGGCTGAGGTCAAGCTGGGCGAAGCTCGGTCCGACAAAGACGTCGCGGCCCATGAGTCCGTTGTAGCGCTCGTAGGTCGGCACACCTGGTCCAGGGTAGGGAGGTGTGACAAAGAGCGAGTTGGGCGATACGACTCCGAATCTGGCATTACAGGCCGCAATAGAATACATGCTGCCTACTTTGCCAGTCTGTGCTACGTCTCCAGGTACCCAGGGGGCTCCGCAGCCAATAAGGTTATTGTCCTTGAAAATGCCGTTTGCCGGTGTGGCATGGCTATAGACGTTCTTCTTGTTGGATCCGACAAAAACCGGCCGCTCATTTGCGGAGCCGTCCAGGTTGTAGTCGCCGCCGAGGTTAATAGGAATGCCGTCACGGTCCAGGGCTGCACCGCCACTCGTGCTCAGGGCACGGGTTTTGGAACGTCCATCCCACACATCAACCGGGTGGCCTGTATAGAACTGGAAGAGACTTCCGAGGTGCCAGCCGCCAAATGCCTGACCCACAAACCCTTTCTCGGCCTTGAAGAAGGGGAGTTCATAGACGGTAGAGAACTTGAACGAGCTGCGGTGATCGAAAGAAGACCGCCCGTACTGCATCTGCGGGTTCTTCTGCGTGGTGAAGTAGGTCGCCGAGCTCTGTCCGCCGATAGTGGAGCAGCCTGCGAAGAGTTCTGAGTTCAGGTCGAGAAGCTTGGAGAAGGTGTAGCTGGTGTCGAACTGCAGGCCGTGGCTCATACGCTTTTGCGCCTGCAGAACCAGGGCATGGTAGTTGGAGGCTACGCTGTTGGCGCGGTAGTTGAAGGCGTTGTAGAGCGCGTTGGGAAGAACCGCCGAGAGCGTGCTGTTGGCGGCATCTCCATCGACGCGGTTGAGGTTTTCGAGCACCGGCAGATGCCGGCCTAGAGCGCCCTGGTAGTTAACACGGAAGAGCAGGCTGCCCGGAACCTCCCTCTCCACGCCGAAGTAGAAGTTCTCGCTGTAGGAGTCCTTCATGTTCACGTCCATGGTGCGCAGAGCGGCGCGGAAACCGCCACCGCAAGCGCCGCCTGCGGGATACGGAATCGGTCCGCAAGGTCCTTTTGGATCGTAGGCTGAGCCGATGGAGGTTGGATTGGAGTAATAAATTGAGTTTGCTCCCGGGGTTGCAGTAAGGTCGAGCAGTGCGAAGAACGGAGGATTCCATGCGCCGTTCGACCAGATGTTGTCAAAGATGCGGTCATAGGCGATTCCGTATCCACCGCGGATGGCTGTTTTGTGGTCGCCGAAGGGATCATATGCAAAGCCAATGCGCGGACCGAAGTCCTTGTTATTGGTGGGCCACATGCGATTGACCTGGCCTACGCGCAGGGTGGCAAGGCAGCTAGCTTCAAGGATATCGCAAGTATTGAAGTTGACGAACTGCGAGATCTGGTTGTGAACTTCGGCCGGTGAACCGTAGCGGTCCCAACGGAGACCGAGATTGAGCGTAAGGCGGGGAGTGACCTTGAAATCATCCTGCACGAAGACACCGTAGTCGTGGTTCGTGTAATGCCGGTAGGCGTTGGCCCTGCCGCCTGCCAGCGGGTCGGTGGATGTTTCCTGGAAGTAGGGGTAATCACCGGCAAAGTTGGACAGGGATGTGTCCTGGATGTTTGCGATGGTGCCATCCGATTGCAATGCGCTGCCGTTGGGGTCGGTAGCCGGCGTAATCACCGAGCAATTTCCTGCCGTGGGGCAGTTTGTCGCGATCAGCTCGCCGAATTCATATTGACCGGGCAGTCCGAGGTCCCAGTTGCGGTAGAGGATCCCCCATTGCGTGCTGAAGCCGAACTTAAAGGAGTGACGCCCCTTCAGATACGAGAGATTCTCCTGGAGGGCCCAGCGATCCTGGGTAAAGTTCTCGACCTGGCCGCCTTCATAAGCACCGCCGAGGTAATAGCCCTCGCCGCCCTCATTGCCATTGTCGATGTAAATATTCGGGGTAGTATCCGATGCGCCATTGCCTTCTTCGAAGACGTTGTAGTGGCGGTTGTGCGAGATGATGAGTTCATTCAGCAGCGACGCGCCAAAGGCGTGCGTCTCATCGAAAACAAGCTGGTGGAAGTGGTTGTTGGTGGACGCCGGGATGGGGCCCTTGCTGGTGAGCGGTCCTCCGCCGTATGTGTCTTGGTTAAGCTCGCGGGAAAGGTTGATGGTAAAGCTCAAGCGGTCTTTCGCGCTGAAAATCTGATCGACCTTGCCGAAGTAGGTGTCGATTGTATCCGTAACCGGGTCAAAGAAGGACAGGCAACCGACAAAGCTGGGAAGCCCGTCGGGCTCGACGGGCGCGACGCCACCGGCGAGGCAGGAGGTGTCACTCGACGTGGAAGGCGGATAGGCGCCGAGAATGGCCTGCGCAATTGTGCCTCCATGCACCTTGAGGTAATCGATGGCTGCGGGGGTGGGCACGTAGTTATGGGCCGAGGTTGAGCCGGAGAGGAGCTTTACGCGGTCATAGGCCGCAGCGAAGAAGGTGTGGTCGCGGTAGATGGGGCCATCTACCTCGCCGCCGAACTGGTTGCGGATGTACTTGGGGCGCGCTGAAAGACCGTCTGCCGCAGGATTCGGATCCTCGGAATAGGTGCGGTTGTAAAACCAGTCATTCGCATTCAGCGAGGCGTTGCGGTTGAACTCATAGACCACGCCGTGAAATTTATTGGTGCCAGACTTCTGGCTGGCAGTAATGAGGGCGCCTACGCCGCGGCCGTATTCCGCGCTCATGTTGTTGGTGAGCACGCTGAAGTCCTGGATGGACTCAAGCGGCGGATGAATGTTGGCGCTGCCTTCGCCGAAGTTGTCGTTATCCTCGCCGCCGTTCAGCATGAATGAGGTGCCGGACTCACGGGCGCCACCGGCGGTAACGCCGGTATCGAGACCGGGCATCGCGGTTGGAGCAAGGAAGGGAAGCTCGGTGAAGACGTCGCGGTCCACCAAGGCCATGTTCTGGATGGTGGCGTTGTCAATCTGGAGCGACTGGTCCGAGGTTTCCGTCTGGACAAGAGGAGTGTTCGATGTGACTTCGACAACCGCCGAAGACGCGGCTACCGACAGCTTGAAGCTGAGGGGAACCGTCTGGCTGGCCGATACCGTGATGCCGTCCGCCTTGGCCGGGCCGAAGCCGGAGGCCTTGACTTCAATGTTGTAGGTTCCCGGCGGCACAAGCGGGAAGCGGTACTCACCGCCCGAGACCGTCGTGGTGACTAGCGAAGCGCCGGTGCCGGTATTGATGATCGTGACAGTTGCGCCCGGCACCACCGCACCGCTTGGGTCAGTAACGGTGCCCGAGATGACACCTTGCACCGATTGCGAGAAGAGTGGGATTGAGGTCATTACCGAGATGGAAAGCAACAGCAAAAACAGGAAGCTTTTCCTGGGCATCACAGATGTTCCTCCAAAGAGATAAAAGCGTGGTACAGCAGGCACTTGCGCGCCTTCTGAAAACACGTACACTAAGCCTCTAAGAGCGAAGGCTCTATTTCTTTTGTGATAAACAGATAGCGTGAACAGAAGACTGCCGAAAAACCGGACTGCTTGACTGCAAAAGGGGAAGAAAACCAACTGCGAAAACTATTCTTACGTATTCCGCCTGGACTGCAGACTGAGTGAAATAGGAAAGAGCCTGCCCCCTGGGTCTGTGTAGGCGTAGCGTAACGTGGAGTCAACCAAGTGTCAATAAGGAATGAATGAAGATTTCTACGACAATTCGCAGAAGGCGAAAAATCTCATCACGCTGGACGTGAGTAGAGAACAACTCTACTCACGTCCAGCGTAGTAATCTGAAAGCCACCGCAATGGCACAAAGAGATGATCGAACGCTTCGGCGAGCCAGTCCCACAAAGGCTTTTGAGCCAGAGGGAAAAGGGAATCCGGATGCGCCGAGCCGCAGAAGATTTCTCCGGTCGGGCGCGCTCACAGCGGCAGGCTTGCTCTCTGGCATTGAGTGGATTCAAGCTGCTCCAGTGCCCGGCGACCTGGCTGGAGGCAGCTTCCTTAAGCTTCTGCCGTTTCTTGACGAAGGCTCTGCGCCCGTTAATGCGCCGATTGCGGATGAGCTGGACGGGCGCTTCTATACGGACCTTACGCGCATCTCGGCAACCCGCACGATTACTCCGGCAGAGGAGTTCTTCGTTCGCTCGCGGTCCTCTCGCCTTTTGCCTTCTCCTGTCGGATGGAAGGTCAGCGTCGATGGATTAGTCGCGCAACCGTCATCGATTGACATGAAAATGCTGCGGACTTCTTCCAAGCCCATGGGCGTACACCTCATGGAGTGTGCCGGCAATGTGCGCCAGACGCGCTTTGGACTCATCAGCGTGGCTAGTTGGAGCGGCATACCCATCACGGAGCTGTTCAGCCAATTCCGCATCCGGCCCGAGGCCACCGCCGTCGAGATTGCCGGCTTTGATGAATATGCTGCGCCCGCGCAGACCTCCGTTCCCGGTGCTAGCTGGATCTTTCCTATTGATACGCTCAAGCAGACTGGCGCATTTCTAGCGACCGCAATGAACAGCCAACCGCTCACGCGCGATCATGGAGCGCCCGTACGCCTAGTCGTTCCCGGATGGTACGGCTGCTCCTGCATCAAGTGGGTCAACCGCATCTCCTTTGTGGACGACAGCGCCGACTGCACGAGCCAGATGCGGGAATACGCGGTGCGAACGCTGCAGGAGGGCGCTCCGCAACTGGCACGGGAGTATCAGCCCGCAACCGTGGATCATGCCGCAATCCCCGTGCGTGTAGAAAAATGGAAGATTGCAGGCAAAATCAAGTACCGCATAACAGGAATCCTCTGGGGAGGACAGGAACTGGTCAAGAAGCTTGCCATTCGCTTCAATCCCGGGGGTGAGTTCGTAAACATCGAAGGATTTCACCAGCAGAAGAATGATTCCTGGACGGTCTGGACGCACACCTGGTCGCCCGCAGCTCCGGGGGCTTATCAGATTCGCCTGTCAATCGCGGACCCCGTGGTCCGCACACGCAAAATGGATTTGGGACTCTATGATCGGTTGGTCGATATCGATGAAATATAAGCTCAGCCCTGCGGCGGTTGCCTGCGTACTCGCCATCACGACGCTCCACGCGCAGCACGACGATCACATGCACGCAGCTGGTCCTGTGCCCGAAGAGATTCTTTCCCGGCCCATCACGCTAAAGCAGGGAACGGGCACCATGCAGCAGAAGGTGAGCACGCAGTCGCCGCAGGCGCAGGCCTTTTACAACCAAGGCCTGGCCTATCTGCACTCGTATATGTGGATTGACGCGGCGCGCTCCTTTCATCAGGCACTGCGGCTTGATCCGCATCTCGCCATGGCGTATCTCAGTCTGGCCGACGCCTACATCGGGTTGCAGGACGTTCCCTCCGCGCGCGCCGCTTACAACAAAGCCGCCGTGCTCGCGGTCAGCATGAGCAGCGGAGAGCGTGTGTGGCTGACCATTCGCAACCTCGAAATCGCTTATCTCGAAAGTGGCAGCGACCCCGCAAAGTATGCCGGGTATCGCAAAGCCGTCAACGATGCGGCCGAAGCCAATCCACACGATCCGTGGCTCTGGGTGCAGCGAGGCCTTTCCGTTGAAGCCTCACCCTACACCCACGGCCAGGCCAGCGGAGCCGAATCCCTGCCGTACTACAAGAAGGCGCTCGCGGCCGATCCGAAGAATCTTGCCGCCTTTCACTACGCCATCCATTCCAATGAAAATCTCGGCAACACCCGCGACGCTCTCGAAGAAAGCGCCTCCTATGCGCGTCTTGCGTGGGCCATTCCGCACGCCCACCACATGCACGGGCACGAGCTCATGCGAATGGGGCAGACCCAGGAAGCCATCCAGGAGTTCCTCAAAACCGACGAGCTCGAACAGAACTACTACCGGACCGAAAAAATTCCCGCGCAGTACGACTGGCATCACGCGCACAACCTGCAGTTGCTGGCCATGAACTATGAGCTGCTCGGCCAGAATAAGACTGCGGAAAAGCTTCTGCGCCAGGCATTCGCGCTTCCCGCATCCACCGAATTCCTTGCTTACAACCGCATGGCATGGCCGGAGTTCCTGCTGAGCCGCGGCCGCTATGACGAAGCGCTCACAGCATCGCATGAGTTGGCATCGAGCCCATGGCCCATGGCCCGCATGACAGCGCACACGCTAGCCGGTGAGGCAGCCCTAGGGCTTAATCGCGCCGAGGAGGCTCAGAAAGAGCTGGCTCTTGCCCGGCAGGAGGCCGCGCATGTTCCCGAGCGTGTCTTGGCCGCATTGCCCGTTCCTGCCTCGCTTGAGGCCGCGCTTCTCCTTCGCGAAGGCAAAACCGAAGACGGCGAAGCCATCTATGTCCGCGTGATCCAATCCGCTGTCGCGATGCCCGGTCCAGATGGCTGGATCGCCGCGCTCTTCATTCTAGAATCCATTGCCCGCGACGCGCGCGCCGTGGATGATTGGCCGCTGGCGCAATATGCGGCGCAACAGATGATTCAACACGACCCATACTATGCAGGCGGGCACTTTGCCATTGCGCTGGTGGCGCAGCACGCCGGGGAGATGGACGGCTCAAAGGAAATGCTGGAACAGGCAGAGACACTTTGGAGCCAGGCCGATCCCGACTTAGCCGAGCTTGTGCTTACGAAAACAATGCTCTCACAGCTTCACTGATCTGGAGGGGGGAAAAGGTTGCTGGAAGCATGGCAGCGATGTTGACTTCTCCAGGTGGATTTTCCTGCCACGCGCGCTTCATGGGACAGCGCGCAATCTGGGTCAGAATCGGACCTACAACCTGTCGGTTAAGAGCTAGGATATTACAGCTTTCAGCATTGCTCATCATTGCTCTATATTTTGCATTTTCATGAGCTTGCTGAACGTCGTTGGCGCAACTAAATTGTGGGGTTGACCTGCCCCCAAAATCCTCACGTAGTTAGTACGAATTAACCAGCAGCAGCCGAGGCTGTGTGAAAGAGGGAAACGGCTTCCTCGTTTTCCACTTTACATAGCCAGTTTTCGCTGCGAACTCGACTGGCGTCCGATAGTTCAAACTGCTGTGTGGCCGTTGGTGATTGTAGTCATGCCGCCAGGCCGCGATCTTTCTTCTGGCGTCGAATAAATTCTGGAACCAGCTTATCCGCAGGCACTCCTCCCGCAGCCGTCCGTGGAAGCTCTCCACATAAGCGTTCTGCGTCGGCTTGCCCGGTTGAATATGCACCAGCTCAACCTTGTTCTCAATCGCCC
>NZ_JBZYWK010000027.1:0-51531 GCF_059115385.1 Occallatibacter sp. FHG110214_02
TGTTACGAAAACCGTTGATGCCGATTTCGCGAGCGGGCGCGGCTTAATAGAAGAGGTACTTGCGCCAGCGGTCGTCGCCGCGGCCCAGCATGCGCATGATCTGGCGGCTGGTGTGGAGCGAGAAGGAGCGGGGCTCACGGGCCAGCTTCATGTCGTCCATTTCGTGCAACATGCGGTTGCCTTTGCGACGGTTGCAGCCGTGGCAGCAGGCTACGAGGTTTTCCCAGGTGGAGTTGCCGCCACGGGAGCGCGGGATTACGTGGTCGAGTGTGAGCTCATTGGACGGCAGCACTACGCCGCAGTACTGGCAGGTGTTGCGGTCGCGGAGCAGGATGTTTTTGCGCGAGAGGGCGCGGGTCTGGTGCGGGATGCGGCGGTATTCCAGAAGCCGGATGACCGACGGCATGGCGACGCGGCTGTGCTGCGCGTGCAGCGTTAGGCCGTGCTCCTCTTCGGCGCGGGCAATGCCCTTGAGCACGAGGACGAGGGCGCGGCGGGCTCCGCAGATGTTGATGGGCTCGTAAGAGGCGTTGAGCACGAGAACCGGCATCTGCAGCACGTGGTTCGAATGAGCCGGGCTGATGGCCTCGCCCGCGTGCGCGGCGGCAACCCTGGCAATCGATTTCTGCTTGCGTGCGTGAATCATGGCTTTTCCCAATGACATCGGTCTATGCCCTTTCAGGTGGATGATGGGGAAGTGAAATGAAACATGCCTGAAGCTGCTGTCGGCTCGACTGGCTTGCCGGTTGGGGTTGAGGTTGGTTGGGGAACAGTGTCGGCGTCACGGCGGGCACGGGCAAGCGTGGCCACCCAGACGGATTCGGCCCCGGCGCGCTTGAGTGCGTTTGCCGCGGCGCGGGCTGTTGCGCCGGTGGTGAGAATGTCGTCCACCAGCAGAATGTGTTTGCCTTTTACGGCAGCGGGCGCGGAGACGCGAAAGGCTCCGCGTACGTTGGAGCGGCGCTGGCGGTTAGTGAGGCTGGCCTGACTTTCGGTATGGCGCGTGCGAATAAGGATGCGCGAGGCTAGCGTCAGTTTCCATTCGGGATGGGTACGCCGAAGGGATGCCAGTGCGTGGCGGGCGAGGAGGCGCGTCTGGTTGAAGCCTCGCTCGGAGTGGCGGCGGCGGTGGAGCGGGACGGGGACTACGAGCAGGCTGTTGGGTGCGATGCCGTGGAGCCGCGCGATGGCGGCAGACAGCATGCGGCCCAGATGTTTGGCGGCGGGCGTGATGCGGTCGTATTTGAGGGCATGGATGGCGTCGCGCATGCGGCCGCGGTAGAGATACGAAAACGCCGCCCGTTCAAAGGGCGGCGGAACAATCTGGCAGGCCCGGCAAAGGCCGGGCATCGACATGTCTATGAAGTCGCCGCACTGCTGGCAGGAGTCACTGGCAGAAACGGGCATGGCCTGGCTCGATATCTCGGCCCAGCAGGTTTCACAGATGGGAGCAGCAGAAAAGCGCGGCAGAGGAGCGCCGCAGAGCGAGCAGGGGGTGGGGTAGACGGTGGAAAAGAGTACGTCCAGGGTTCCGGAAGCCACGGCAAGCGGACTTCGGAGCACACGAGAGACCGCACGCCACCGGGTGGTCTCCGATGGGGGAACGTCGAGTATCAGCGAACCAGAGTTCGTGCTGAAGACGCACCTCACTCTCTGGGCAGCGTGTCGTACTGCCCCTTCGCCTTTAGGTATACGCGCTTGCGGGCTGCGTGACAAGCGCGGGGACCGCGTTATGGAACTCTTTGGGTTAACAAAAGTCAGGGTACAGGGTATGGGAAACAGGGCGCAGGGAGGGGATACGCGGTACACTCGAAGCCGTGAAACGGACTACATTTTTTTCGTTGCGCTGCGGTTGGGTGGCGGTTGTTGCGCTTTCTTTTGTTGGGGTTGCGGGTTCCTTGCAGGGGCAGCAAGGGGCTGCTGCCCAGGGGCCGGCCATGGGTGTGGCCGGGGGGCTGGGGGCTAGGCCGGTTTTTGACGCAGAGAACAGGCCGATTACTGCCGGGGGCTTTGTGGACACGGGGCCGGTGATTTTTAAGAATGTGGCGAAAGAGGCGGGACTTTCCGGCTGGGTGCACAAGATGGGTGTGCCGGAGAAGAAGTTTATTGTCGAGACGAATGGGTCGGGCGTGGCGCTGATTGACTACGACAATGACGGGTGGCTGGATATTTACCTGGTGAACGGGGCTACGTTTGATGCGCTGGACGGCAAGGAGCCGATGCCGCATGCGGCGCTGTTTCATAACAACCACGATGGGACGTTTACGGATGTGGCCGCGAAGGCGGGCGTGACGAACGACCGCTGGGGTTATGGCGTGAGCGTGGCGGACTATGACAATGACGGCTGGCCGGACATCTTTGTGGGGAATTATGGGAAGAACCGGCTGTTTCATAACAACCATGACGGCACGTTTACCGATGTGGCGGAGAAGGCGGGCGTGACGCTGGGGAACTGGTCGGCGGGGTCGGCGTGGGGCGACTATGACGGCGATGGGCGGCTCGATCTTTATGTGGCCGGGTATGTGCATCTTGACCGGAATAATCTGCCGGTGAGCGGGTCGAAGTCGCTGAACTATGCGCAGTGCCAATATCGCGGCATTGTGGTGAACTGCGGACCACGCGGGCTGGTGGGCGAGCCGGACCATCTCTTTCATAACAATGGCGATGGCACGTTTACCGATGTGACGGCGAAGGCGGGCGTGGAGGACAAGGACAAGGCGTATGGGCTGACTCCGGTTTTTATCTCGCTGAATGCGAATGGGCGGCCTGATTTGCTGGTGGGGAATGACTCGATGCCGAACATGCTCTATCTCAACAAGGGCAATGGGACGTTTGATGATGAGAGCTATCCTTCGGGCTTTGCGCTGAATGATGCGGGGCATGAGATTGCTTCGATGGGCATTGCGGTGGGCGACTACGAGAACAGCGGGCAGGCGGATTTTTTTGTTTCGGATTTTGGCGATGACTACAAGGTGCTGTATCGCAATGATGGAAACGCTAGCTTTACGGATGTGAGCTATAAGACAGGGCTGGCGCTGCCGACGATTCCGTTTGTGGGGTGGGGCGATGGCTTTCTGGATTATGACAATGATGGGTGGCTGGACCTGCTGGAGGTGAACGGGCATGTGTATCCGCAGGTGGATGAGCACCAGTGGGGGACGTCGTGGGCGGAGCGGGCGCTGCTGTTTCGGAATGTTGCGGGGAATGGGAAGGACAGGAAGTTTGAGCTGCAGCCAGCGGTGAAGGATACGGGGCTGGCGATGGTGATTTCCGGGCGCGGTGCGGCGTTTGGCGACCTGTTTAATGACGGCAAGGTGGATGTGGTTATCAGCCCGATTGACGGACCGGCGGTGTTGCTAAGGAATGTGAATAGCGACAAGCATCACTGGGTGGCGATGAGCCTGGTTGGTGGGCCTAAGGGACCGAAGGACGCTACCTGCGCTACGGTTTTTTTGACGGCGAATGGCATGAAGCAGCGGCAGGATGTGCTGGCTAGCGGGAGCTACATTGGGGCGAATGACCGGAGGCCGCACTTTGGGCTGGGGGATGCGACCGATGCGGGAACGGCGGAGATTCACTGGCCGGATGGCAAGGTGGAGAGCTTCAAGCTGCCGGGGGTAGACCGGATTTATACGATTGAAGAGGGAAAGGGCGTTACCGGCGCGATGTGCAGCGGCGGGAAGGCTTGCGGGAAATAAAGGAAGCCGCGAACCAGGCTTGAATCCTCAAGCTGGTTCGCGGCTTTTTGGTGAGCTTTCAACGCTGGTGCTGTGTTTCTTCAGGCAATCGTTACGGCTGTTGCCTGTCTTCTTGAATCCCCCCGCTTACTCACCGTTAAATAACTCCGGCCATGTAGGTTTCGGTCACTGTGACTTTGCCTGTGCCTTGCGCGGCGAGCAGGGCGGGCGAAAGCGTGATGACCGGGCATTGCGCGTGGGCGAGCACCTTGTAGACGACACCGTGGCGCGTGATGGCAGCAAAGGCTGAGGCTCCGTGTGCGCCGAGGATGATGAGGTCGGCGTATTGGGCGCGGCTCTGGTAAAGCAGTTCCTCGGTGGGGTCGCCAGCGACAACGATGGCTTGCGCCTGGACGGCCTGTTGCATCTCAAGCGGGATGAGGTTGATGAGATGGTTCTCAATCTCGGTGAGTGTCTGGTGGGCAAGGATTTCGCGGCGCTCCTGCGGGCGGATGACGTGTTCGAGCACGAGGCGCGCTTTGTGCTGCTGAGCGACGCGTGCGGCGAACTCGACGACGGGCTCACAGTCTTCGGTGAGGCTGACGGCGCAGAGAACGGTGTGCGTCATGAAGTTGCGGTAAGTGCCTTCGAGGACTTCCGGCCCGGCGACGAAGACCGGGATGGGCGAGCGGCGCAGAACGGCTTCTGCTACCGAGCCGACGAGCAGCTTGCCGATGGGGCCGGGTGAGTGCGTGCCCATTACGATGCGGTCGATGTTGTGTTCGCGGACGTATTTGAGTATCTGGTCTTCCGGGAGGCCGGGGCGGGCGACGAGCTGGCAGGTGATGCCGGCTTCGCGGGCGTGCTCGGCTAACGGCTCCAGATGCTTGATGTCTTCTGCGGCGGCGGCTTCGAAATCGTAGTAGACGATGCCGGAGGCGTTGGCCGAGGAGGCCATCAAGGTGTCATAGGCGTGGAAGATGGTGAGCTCCGAACCGAATTCGCGGGCTTGCGCCAAGGCATAAGCGAAGGCTGTCTGATTGGCGGGGACTTCGGAAGCGAAGAGGATTGAGGCGGGTTTGCTCCACCCGGCCTTGAGTGCGGTGGCCATGGGAAACCTCCTGCGTACGAACTTAACGATGACAGGTTGTTTGCCGGATTGCAGTGCCGGGTGACACTTGCTCTTGTGAGCGGCGTCACAAAGCGAAGGCTATCCGGTTGTTGAGACGCTGGGGACAGAGAAAAGTTGCAGGAAAAAAGGCAGGGGACGGGGGACGGGGTGCAGGGGACAGGGTTTTAGATAAAGGGCTCAGAACTATATAAAGACGGAAAGACTGTAAAAAGCAAAGGCTATAAAAAACAACCGCAGATCCTTCACTCCGCCTACCCCACTTCGTGGGCCCCAGTGCGCTTCGTTCAGGATGACACCCGCTGATTTTGTGGGAGAACGGGGATAGCTGCTGGCTTTGTGGGAGAGCTTAGACGGGAGAACTTGCGGTTGAGGTATCCCACCCTTGCGGCAGAAAAAAAGTCGCAAGGGTGGGGCACGGAACTTTGTGGAATTGTATCCAATGCTGTTCCCTGTTCCTCTTACACTTCCACTTTGCCTTTGAATCTTGTGTAGACGAAGACTATGTAGCAGACGGCTAAGGTCATGCCGAAGGCCCACCATGCGAGGCCTACTGCCAAGGTGTGCGGGCCGCTGAGGGCGCGGTTGAGGGTAATGTCCAACTGCGGGCCACCGGTGGCGGGGAGCAGCGTGGGGTAGAGGCCGAAGCAGGCTCCGGCGAGCATGAAGAAGAGGTAGGCGCAGGAGCAGAGGAAGGCTTTCACGGCCTGGCCGCTGCGGTTCCAGACGAGAATGCCGACGAGAGAGGCCACTACGCCGAGTGGGATGAGGAACATCACCGGGTATTGGAAATAGTTGTCGAGCATGGAGCGGCGTACCCCGAGCGTGGCGCCAAGACTGACCAGCGTGATGCCGGCGAGCGAGAGCCAGAGGCGCTGTGCTGTTTCGCGGGCACGGTCGGCGAGGTCGCCCTCGACTTTGAGGGAGATCCAGAGAGCTCCGTGCAGCGTGAGGGCGATGAGCGCGACGAGGCCGCCGATGACGGTGTACCAGTCGAGGATGCCGGGGTTGTAGCCGGGTTGCCAGTCGGTCCAGAGAGGCAGGAAGAAGAAGCCGTCTTCGCGCAGCGGCACGCCGCGAATGACGTTGGCGAGTGCTGCTCCGTAGAAGATGGCGAGCAGGGCGCTGGCGATGCCGAAGATGCCATCGAGGAGACGCATCCAGACGCCGAGGTCTACGTGGTTGCGGAGTTCGAGGCTGACGCCACGCAGGATGAGCAACCAGAGGACGATCATTAACGGCAGGTAGAAGCCTGAGAATGCCGAGGCATAGAGGAGCGGGAAGGCGAAGTAGAGCGTGCCGCCACCGGCGAGTAGCCAGACTTCATTGCCGTCCCAGACGGGGCCTATGGATTTGAGACTTGCTTTGCGTTCGGCTTCGTCGCGAACAAGAAAGAGATGCAGGATGCCGACGCCGAGGTCGAAGCCGTCGAGGACAACGTAACCGACGATCATGATGGCGACCAGCCAGAACCAGATGAATCCCATTGTTGTGCTCCTTTCCGGCTAGTGGGCCGCTTCGGCTTCGGGGCCGTGGCTGATTTCGCGATAGACGAGGACGGTGAACAGCAGGCCCAGCAGCGTGTACATGCCCATGAAGCCGATGAGCGTGAAGAGTCCGTTGCTGGCGGAGACCATTTGCGAGTAGCCCTCGCTGGTGCGCATGAGGCCGTAGATGAGCCATGGCTGGCGGCCCAGCTCCGCGGTCATCCATCCGGCGGTGTTGGCGATGTAGGGCAGCGGGAAGCTGATGAGCAAGAGCCAGAGTGTCCAGCGCGTGGTGAAGAGTTTGTGTCTCCACAACAGGAAGGCGCTGAGGAGCATGAGCGTCACGAACCACGTTCCGAGGCCAGCCATGATGTGGTAGCTGTAATAGAGCAATGGCAGGGCTGTGGGCCACTGGTCATGCGGAATCTGGTCGAGGCCTTTGACTTCCGCCTTGGTGGTGCCGTAAATGAGGAAGCTCAGCACGTCATTGATGACGATGGGATTGTCGATCTGCTGGGTTTCTTCATTGGGCTGGCCCATGAGCACGATGCCTGCTCCGGTTTCACTGTGGAAGAGGCCCTCCATGCCTGCGATGGCGGCGGGTTGATTCTTCGCTACGTACTTGCCGTGGAGGTCGCCGGTGGGAAAGATGATGGCGATGGTAGAGAGGAGGCCCGCGATGACTCCGACTTTGAGGAAGATGCGGCCGTACTCGGTTTCGCGGTTGTCGAGTAGATAGAAGGCTCCGACGGCGGACATGACAAAGGATGCGGTGACGACTGCTCCGGTCATGTTGTGCATGTATTGCAGGAGGCCCCAGGGGTTGAGGAGAAGCTGCCAGAAGCTGAGCACTTCATAGTGGCCGTTGAGGACTTCATAGGCGACGGGGTGCTGCATCCATGCGTCGGTCACGATGATGAAGAAGCCGGATATCCATGAGCCGATAAAAATCATTACCGACGAAAACCAGTGCATGCGGCGGGAGAGGAAGTGTCCACCGTAGAGGAAGAGGCCGAGGAAGGCGGATTCAAGGAAGAAGCTGAAGACGCCTTCCATGGCGAGCGGCTGGCCGATGACTCCGCCAGAGACGCGGGAGAACTGCGCCCAGTTGGTGCCGAACTCGAACTCCATGGGGATGCCGGTGACGACGCCCATGACGAAATTGATGCCGAAGATTTTTCCCCAGAAGCGGGCGGCGTTGTCCCATAGCTCGGATTTTGGGGGGTCGGAGGCTCGCAGCGCTACTGTCTTGAGGACGACGATGAGCAGTGCGAGGCCCATGGTGAGCTGCGGAAAGAGATAGTGAAAGGTGATGGTGAAGGCAAAGTGGAGGCGGTGAATCAACTCAGCGGTCATGCAACTCCCCAGCTCGTCCGATGGTTGTTGGCTGCGCGGACGTGTGCGCAGGCTCCGGAGCTCGTCCGTTCGTTGTGTGAACTCTTTGTTATACGCCTCCGCGAGAAAGGGCGATGAGTGATTCTTGTCACTTTCTCCCAGAAAGTGGGACCGTAGATTGCAGTCAGGGAGTGTGTATTTTGAGATACGCTTCTACAACCTTGCTGGCTGCCGATAATCTAAACGTGGATAGAGAGATGCGTACGGCAATCATTGGCGGGGGCATTGCGGGGCTGGCGGCGGCGTACGAGCTTGAAAAAGCCGGCGCGGCGTACACGCTGTTCGAGGCGGGCGCGCGGCTGGGCGGCGTGATTGCCAGCGAGCGCGTGAACGGCTCGGTGCTGGAGGATGGGCCGGACTCGTTTCTTTCGGAGAAGCCTGCGGCGGCGGAGCTTTGCCGCGAGCTGGGGCTGGGCGAGTCGCTGCTTCCCTCGAATGACCCGCAGCGGAAGACATACATTGTGGTGAAGAACCGGCTGGTGCCGCTGCCGGATGGGCTGATGTTCCTGGTGCCGACGAAGCTGGTTCCGACGGCGTTATCGCCGCTGTTTTCGCTAAGCACGAAGATTCGGATGGGGCTGGAGCTGCTGCATCCGCCGCGGCCCAGTGAGCAGGATGAGTCGGTGGCTTCGCTTGTGGAGCGGCATTATGGACCGGAGGTTGTGGACAGGCTTGCGGGACCGCTGCTGAGCGGCATTTACGGCGGCGAGGCGAGCCAGTTGAGCGCGCGGGCGGTGCTGGCTCGGCTTGTGGAGATGGAAGCGAAGTATGGCTCGCTGACGAAGGCGATGCTGGAGATGCGGAAGTCTCCGCCGCCGCGGCCTGCGGGGGCTGTTCGCGGCGGTGTGCGCAGTATTTTTACTACGCTGCGCGGCGGGCTGCAGGAGATGGTGGATGCGCTGGCGGCGAGGCTGAATACGGAAGCGGTGCGGCTGCATACGCCGGTGCGTTCGGTGGAGCGGGTTAGCGGAGATGGCTGGCGCGTGACGACGGCGGCGGGCAGCGAGGAGTTTGACGCGCTGATTGTGGCTACCCCGGCATGGGCGGCGAGCAAGCTGCTGGCTACGGTGGATGCGCAGTTGAGCGAAGAGCTGGCGGGGATTCCTTATTCCTCTTCAATTGCTGTGAACCTGATTTATGACGAGGCCATGCTTGGGCCGCTGCCGGATGGGTTTGGGTTCCTGGTTCCGGCTAGCTCAGGGCGGGCGATGCTGGCTTGCACCTTTGCGCATCGCAAATTTCTGGGGCGGACGGCGAGGGGCAAGGCTGTGCTGCGGGCGTTTCTGGGCGGCGTACGGAATGAGTCGCTGCTGGACCAGCCGGACGAGGTGTTGATTGCTACGGCGCGGCGGGAGATTGCGGAGATTCTTGGGAGCAGGATTGCCGGGCTGCATATTGAGCCGGAAGAGGCTCGCGTGAGCCGTTGGCGGCGGTCGATGGCGCAGTATGCTGTGGGGCATCTGGAGCGGGTGGCGCGGATTCGCGAGCGCGTGGCGGTTTGGCCGGGGCTGCATCTTGTGGGCAATGCTTATGACGGGATTGGGATTCCGGATTGCATTCGGCTGGGGCGCAAGGCGGCGAAAGAGCTTTTAGCTGTTAGCTCTTAGCTTTTAGCTCGATTGCGGGAGAACGAGCGGGAGCGCTATCCCACATCTTCAACTGCGGGAGATGTGGGGCGTCCGGCGTCCGGCATTCGTCCTGAAATCGCGCTGCTTTGAAATCGAAGAGAATAGAAGAAGCCTGTGATCGCGATGGATGGTCGCGGAGGGGGGTCTTTTCTACTTTGATTATTCGCAATTTTGAATACCTGCTTGCTTTGAACCAGGAACGGCATTTTGCGCGCGCTGCCGCGGCGTGCAGTGTTTCGCAGCCGACGCTTTCGGCAGGCATCAAGCAGCTTGAAGAAGACATGGACGTGCAGATTGTGAAGCGCGGGCGGCGCTTTGAGGGCTTTACGCCGGAGGGTGAGCGCGTGCTTGCCTGGGCGCAGCAGATGATGGACGACTGCACACGGCTGAAGGATGAGCTGCATACGCTGAAGGGACAGGCGATGCAGGGCCCGTTTCGCGTGGGCGCGCTGCCGGCGACGATGGCGCTGGCTTCCGTATTGAGCGTGCCCTTTGCAGAGCGCGCGCCGGAGCTGCAGTTGTCGATGGAGACGCAGGACGCGGCGCGGCTTGTGCAGAAGATTCGCGATGGCGAGCTGGATGTGGCGATTACGTATCTTGAGGACGCGGCTGGGGATGGGCTGGATAGCCATTCGCTGTATCGCGAAGGGATGTTTTTCTTTACGGCGAAAGACCGGCTTGAAGAGTCTGCGCTTACATGGGAGAAAGCGGTTGCGGAGCCGCTTTGCTTGTTGCGCTCGGCGCTGCCTGCTGCGTTAGAGCGGCGTTTGCAGGGAGTTTCCGGGGTTCTCTATACCGACTCGATTGCGGTGGTGGCGGCGCATGTGGCCTCTGGCCGCTGGTCTACGATTTTGCCGCAGTCGCTGGCGGCGTATTTTGCCAGTGCGCCGCGGCTGCGGGCTTTTGCGCTGCGCAAGGAGCAGGCTACGGTTGGTTTTCTTGCGGCGAAGCATGGGCCGCTGCCTGCGCCGGTTCGTATGTGGCTGGAGCTGGCGCACTCGAAGGAGGTTGTGCCGGAGATTCGCAGGATTCTGAAGGCGCATGAGCCTTATGTGGTGAGGAAGAAGGCTGCGCGGAGATAGAAGACTCCTATCAATCATCAGAATTTCCTGTTGGATTTGGGAATGCGGGCGGTGTCATGCTCGGAGAGTCATGTTGGTTGAGGATTCAACGCACGCTCTCCCCGGCTGCGATTTGGTTTTAGGCGAATTGCAGCGCACTCTCCAGGCGGTGTCACAGGAACAGGTTCAAACTGCGGGCCAGCTTATTGTTGGCGCGCGCCGCGTCTTTTTTATGGGCGCGGGACGCAGCGGGCTGGCGCTGCGCATGGCTGCCATGCGCATGATGCACCTTGGGCTTACGGTTTACGTGGCTGGCGAAGTGGTGACTCCGGCGATTGCGAGCGGGGATTTGCTGGTGGTAGCTTCGGGGTCTGGCACGACGGCTGGGCCGCTGCATGCGGCGCAGGTTGCGAAGAAAACTGGCGCTGAGGTGCTGGTGATTACTGCTGCGCCCGCGTCTCCGCTGGGTGCGGTGGCGGATGCGTTACTTACGATTCCTGCGGCTACCAAGCAGGAGCATGGCGGAACGATTTCCCAACAATATGCGGGCGCTTTGTTTGAGCAGGCGGTGCTGCTGCTGATGGACATTCTCTTTCAGCAGATGTGGCACGAGCGTGGCGAGTCCGCGCAGGAGCTTTGGAAGCGCCACGCCAATCTTGAATAACTAACTGGAATACATCAGGAGCAATGGAACAATGAAACTGCAGGTAGCAATTGACCTTCTTTCCACCGCGGACGCGCTTACGCTGTTGAACAAAGTTGCTGAGCATGTGGACGTGATTGAGCTGGGCACGCCGCTGATTAAGCAGCAGGGACTGAGCGTGGTGACCAACGTGAAGGCTGCTTATCCCAACAAGCTGGTCTTTGCCGATATGAAGACGATGGACGCGGGCGAGCTGGAAGCGAACCTTGCGTTTGAAGCGGGCGCGGATATTGTGACCGTGCTTGCGTCAGCGGCGGACAGCACGATTGCGGGCGCAGTGAAGGCCGGGAAGGCGCATGGCAAGTCTGTTGTGGCCGACATGATTGGCGTGAAGGACAAGGTAGCTCGCCTGAAGGAGCTGAAGGAGCTGGGCGTGAGCTGGGTTGAGCTGCATGCGGGGCTCGATGAACAGGCGCAGGCTGGCTACAGCATTGACAGCCTGCTGGAAGCGGGACGCAGCGCGGATGTTCCGTTCTCGGTTGCGGGCGGGATTAACACGGAGCGCATTGGCGCGGTGGAAGCAGCGGGGGCGACGATTGCGGTTGCCGGTGCGGCCATCTACGGGGCCAAGGACCCGGCTTCCGCGGCTAAGGCGCTGCGCGAGAAGATTCAGAAGTTGGGATAAGTAACGGTTTGCTTTGAAACGGGTGCATTGGCTCTGCGGAGTGGATGCACCCGTTTTTATTTGGATTAGAGTCCGCCGGTGCCTAGCAGCATGCCGATGCCGTAGGTGACTGCGCCTTCTACTGCGCCTACTACCGTCATTTCGAGGCCTGAGGACCACCATGAGCGGACGGTGATGAGGCTCTTGGCTGCGCCGACGGCGAAGTGCGCGAGCAGCGAGACGATGGCGGCGACGATGATGGCTGTGACTCCGCCAAGGAAGAAAAACGGGAGGACGGGGATGATGGCTCCGACAGCGGTGGAGAGCGCGCCGGAGGTGGCGGAGACCATAGGCTTGCTGAGGGCGTCTTCGCTGGAGCCGAGGCGTTCGCTGACCAGTGCTCGCACCATTTGTTTGGGATCGCGGGCGATGTGGTCGGCGACCTGAAAGGCGTCTGCTTCGGGCAGGCCCTTGACCTGGTAGTAGAGCGAGAGAAGCTCGCGGGCTTCTGCTGGGTTGAGGCTGAGGGCTTCGCGTTCGCGGGCGACTTCGGCCTGGTAGATTTCGCGCTCGCTTTTGGCGGCGAGGTAGGCTCCAGAGCCCATCGAGAGTGCGGAGGCAATCATTCCGGAGAGTCCGGCGAGGAGAACGTATTTGCTTTCGCCCGCCGTTGCGCCGGAGACGCCGGAGACGATGCCGAAGATGGCTCCAAGACCGTCGTTGACGCCGTAGATTGCGTCGCCTATCCAGCTTCCGGGTTGCTGGCGGCCATTGTCGCGCTTGGCTAGCAGCTCGTTGAGGACGGCTTTGGGGTCAACCTTGTGGGCGCTGTCTGGAGATGGTGCGTAGTGGCCGCGGAGCAGCGAGCTCAGTTCGCGGTGGTGCGCTTTTTCGTCTTCGATGACATGGTGCAGGATTTCGACGGAGCCTTCGTCGCCTAGCTCCTGAAGCTGTACGCCGTATTTGGCGATGTCGCGGCCTTCGTCGATTTCGAGACGCTGGAGCGAGGTGCGGAGACCGCCGGCCTGATGGGAGATTTTGTCGGCCTGACCGCCTTTGCTGCCTTTATAGGTGGGCTCGGGGCCGCCCAATTCCTTGATGCGCTGAGCCCATAGCGCGGCGTGCTCGATTTCGGCAGCGGCAAGATGACGTAGCACCTGCGCTCGCACCGGGTCGGAATCACGGTTAGCGAGCGTGTTGTAGGTGTGATAGCCCTCCATTTCGGCTTGCCAGTTGCCTTCGAGGGCGGCAAGAATTTTGCTCTTGCGGGCTTCGTTTATCGGTTCGCTTGCCAAGCAGTTTCCCCCAACCTCATTGCCTGTCGAAAGAAGAGAATAGCATTGGATGGGGAAGTGGGCTGTACCCGGTGACAACCTTCCGCGCACTGTTCACGGTCTACGCTTCACTGTTACAGTTGTTGGGTTAGTACGTGTTTTATGCGACTTTTGAAAGAATCGAGGTCCTCCCTCAATGGCAACGCGATCGACACCTCCGGCGGCTGCTAGTGCGCCAAATTACACAGGCCCGTTTATTACTGTGGCCATTCTGTTCTTTATCTTCGGGTTTATTACCAACCTGAATATGGCCCTGGTGCCGCACCTCAGGGATATCTTCGACCTTCCCTATGGATGGGCGATGCTGGTTGAGTCGGCTTTCTTTCTTGCTTACTTTGTCTTCTCCTCGCCGACTTCGCGGCTGATTCAGATGATTGGCTACAAGAAAACGATGGTGGTCTCGCTGTTTATCCAGGTGGTTGGGTGCCTGCTGTTCGTTCCGGCGGCCAAGCTGGTCAGCTTTCCGATGTTTCTTACGGCCATCTTTGTGGTGGGCGCGGGCGTGACGGCGCTGCAGACGGCGGCGAATCCCTATGTTGCGATTCTTGGACCAGAGCAGTCGGCCCCGGTGCGGTTGACGCTGGCGCAGGCGCTGAACTCGGTGGGCGGTACGATTGCTCCGCTGGTTGCGGGTGCTTACATTCTTACGGATTCGGCGGACTTTTCGAGCAAGGCGGCTGTTGCTAACACGGTTCGCGGGCCTTACCTGGCGATTGCGGGCGGGCTGCTGATTCTTGGCATTATCGTCATGTTCCTGAGCCTGCCGCAGGTGCAGCATACGCAGGAGTTCCGTCCGGGTAAGGATGGCGATTCGATTTTGACGCGCAGCATCTGGAGCTACCGGCATACGGTACTGGGTGCGTTGGGCATCTTTCTTTATGTAGGCGTTGAGGTGGGGCTGGCTTCGATTGCCGTGAACTACTTCAAGACGCAGGGCGTTTCTGACGCGAAGATTGCTTCGTTCCTTGTGTCGCTCTACTGGCTGGGCGCGCTGATTGGCCGTCTGCTGGGCTCGTGGATGCTGACGATTATCAAGGCCGGGAAGCTGCTGGGTATCTTCGGTTTTGCGGCGCTGTTCTTTGTGCTGCTCTCCATGTTTACGCATGGCTGGACGGCGATTATTGCCGTGCTGCTTTGCGGGTTCTTCAACTCGATTATGTTCCCGAATATCTTTGCGCTGGGCATTGCGGGGCTTGGGCCGCTGACGAGCAAGGGGTCGGGACTGATTATGACTGCCGTGGTGGGCGGCGCGATTGTGCCGCTGGCGATTGGCGCAGTGGCCGATGCGACACACAATATTCAGACCGCGCTGATTATTCCGGCGATTTGCTACCTGTTTATTGCTTACTACGGGCTTTGGGGGTCGAAGCAGAAGACTTCGTAACGGAAGCTGGTTTGTGGAAGGCCCTTCGGCGATTGCCGGAGGGCTTTTCTATTTGGGCTTGGACATTTCGTGGAGTTTGAGGATGGTGTTCCAGTTGCGAGCGGTGGCGGTGGCTCCCAAGGCCTTGTCGAGGGTTTTGCCGCTGAACTTGGTTTCGCCTGCGCCGTCTGGGAAATGGAAGTAGATGGCGTCGCCGTCGAGGTGGTAGCGGTCGCGGCGGGTGGGGTATTTGGCGGCGAGGGCGGCTAAGGCTGCGGGAGCTTCCGCACTGGCGGGGGTTGCGAGAAGGGCAGCGTGGACGAGAGCGCCGTTGGCGGCGGCTTCAACGGCGAAGGGGTTACCGGAAATGGTCCGGGTGAGCTGGTCGTGGGTGCGGAGAATGACGCCGGCGGGGGCGCTGAGGAGCTTTTCGAGGGCCGCGGTGATGGATTGGGTGACTTTGGCGGCGGTTCCGGTGGCGTCGAAGACGGCATTACCGCTTTGGATGTAGGTCTGAATGTTGCGGAAGCCTAAATCTTCCAACAGGTTGCGGAAATCAGCCATGGGAAGCTTGCCGGTTCCGCCTACGTTTACGGCGCGGAGAAGAACGATATAGGTTGGCATCACGACTCCGTGGTTTTCGGCTCAAATGCTGCGGAAAGTGTAACCCCGAAACCGCATCAAGGGACGTTCGGAACGTCTTTCTGCTTCTTTAACGTGAGCGTAAAACGGTTGTGTCAGCCTTATATAAAGGTCATACTGCGTCTGAGATTACTGTCTTATCTCAACCCAGATCATAAGTTGCCGTTCAGGCAATCGACCTCCCCTGGTGGCGCAGCCGTACAAATAAACGGCGTGCCAACCATAAAACCATCTTCGAGGGGCCGTTCTTGCTGTGCCCTCAGACTTGGATTTGTAGAATCCGCATTTTTTAGGAGAGCCAATCGATGAAATTATCTCAATCTCTGCAACGCACTCTTTGCCTTGCACTGCTTGGCGCCGGAATGTGTTTTGTCCCCGCGGCTGTGCGGGCGCAGAGCACAACGCAGGGCGCCGTAGCGGGCACGGTGCAGGACCCGAGCGGAGCCATTGTGCCCGCGGCGACCGTTACGATTCACAACAACGCCACCAACGCGGAAATCAAGCTGACAAGCGACGGCAGCGGCTACTTCAAAGCCCCGTTGCTGGAACCCGGCAGCTACACAGTGAGCGTTTCCGCGCAGGGCTTTGCGCCCTATCGCGCGAATCTCGTTGTACAGGTGGGCCAGGTAACCGGACTCGATCCGCACCTTGCTCTTACTACTTCTTCTACTGAAGTGGTGGTGAACGGCGAGCAGGTTCCGGTGATGAATTCGGACTCGCCGGACTTTAATTCCACACTGAACACGGTGGCAATGCAGAATGTGCCGATCAACAACCGCCGGTGGTCGAGCCTGGCAATGACGACGCCGGGCGTGGTCAGCGACGGCAACGGCTACGGCCTTGTGAGCGTGCGCGGCATCAGCACACTGCTGAACAACGTGGAAATTGACGGCGCGGACGACAACCAGGCCTTCTTTGCGGAAGAGCGCGGACGTACGCGCGAGGCTTATTCGACGGCGGGCAGCGCGGTGCGCGAGTTTGCGGTGAATACGGGCGTTTACTCGGCTGAGTATGGCCGCGCGGCCGGCGGTGTTATCACCTCTGTGACGAAGAGCGGCACGAACCAGATTCACGGGCAGGCTTACTTCTACCAGCGCGAGAGCAACTGGAACGCTTTCAACCCGTACACGACGATTACCACGTTTGAGGACGGGGCGAACGTTACGACGCACATCAAGCCGGAGGACCTGCGCAAGATTTACGGGTTTACGGCGGGCGGTCCGCTCATCAAGGACAAGCTGTTCTGGATGTACACGTATGACCAGCACACGCACGTCTTCCCGGTGGTGGGCATTCCTTACAACCCGACGCAGTTCTACACGCTTCCTTCGGCGCAGCTTGCTACGGGCGAGGCTTGCAGCACAACGACGGGCCAGTTGACAGGGGCTCCGAGCGGAGCCATTAACGACGCCAACGTTTGCGCGCTGGCGGCCCGCCAGGGTGTGAGCTATGAGCAAGCCTCGTATGACTGGACGGCGCTGCTGAACGGCAGCGCGAATGTGCAGACATCCAGCTTTGGCTCCGGCGTTACGCCGATTGACGACCTTGGCCTGAACTCCGACCTGGGACAGGTTTCGCGCTTTGGCTACCAGGAGATCAACACGCCGAAGCTCGACTGGCAGGTGACGCCGCGCGAGCATGTGAGCGTGCTGTATCACCGGCTGCGCTGGGATTCGCCGGGCGGCGTGCAGACGAGCGCCGCGGATATGTACGCGCGGGACTCGCAGGGCAACGACTTTGTGAAGCTGGATTACGGCGTAGCGAAGTTAACGAGCCTGATTACGGACCGCATCAGCAACGAGCTGCTTTACCAGTATGGCCGCGAGCTGAACAACGAAGGGCAGCAGCCGTTTACTGCGTATACGACAGCCGACATTACTGCTGGCAACGCCAACACGCCGCAGCTTGAGGCGGGTTACAACTATGGCTTTGATGCCGGTTCGCTGTATTACTCCTACCGCACGGCTTATCCCGATGAGCGCAAGTGGCAGGTTGGCGATGTGCTGTATTGGAGCAAGGGTAACCACACCTTCAAGTTCGGCGTGGACCTAGTGCACAACTTCGACTTGATGAACAACACGTACAAGAGCAATGGCGACTTCAGCTACAACTGGGTCGGCAACTACTTTAACGATCTGTTGAACATGAAGAACGGCACGTCGTTTGGCTGCGATGAGAATGCTTCGCAGAACTACTCGGGCAGCGCGGTTACCGGCAACTATCCCTGCTATTACGACTTTGTGCAGGGCTTTGGCAACCCGGTGTACACAATCGCCACGCTGGATACGGGCGTGTTTGCACAGGACAACTGGAAGTTTTCGCCGCGGCTGACACTGGAGCTCGGCCTGCGCTGGGATCATGAATCGCTTCCGGGCGCGGACGCGAACCTGACCTCGACGGCGGGCAGCTTCCAGCCTTATAACGGCCTGACGAACAATCCGAGCGACAACACGGACTTTGGTCCGCGCATCGGTTTTGCGTGGGATGTGTACGGCCACGGCCGGACAGTGCTGCGCGGCGGCTACGGCATCTACTATGGCCGCATTACGAACGGTAACCTTGAAAACATTCGCCTGGAAACCGGCAGCCCGAATGGGCAGTTCAGCCGTACCTGGTACAACGACACGGCCAACGCGCCGGTGTATCCGGTTGTGATCAGTTCGGCTTCCACGACAACGTGCAAGCCGGGCAGCTCATCCTGCCCCAGCTCTTACTTCCTGTCTCCGAACCTGAAGCTGCCGGAAGTGCAGGAGATCGACTTGCAGGTGCAGCAGGCGATGGGACGCGGCACGGTTCTGTCGGTGAGCTACCTGGGCGGCCTGGGACGGCACCTCCCGAACTTCCTGGACGTGAACCTCAACCCGGATACTACCGCGCTGAAGACCATCAAGGTGGCGGGCGATCCGAATGGCAGCGGACCGCTGGGCGCGAACGGCTCGACGTACACGGTTCCGGTTTACACCTCGTATGGCAACACGGCACTGCTGGGACAGAATGCTCTGAACTTCAGCTCGGTGACGGAGATGGTCAGCAATGTGAACTCAAGCTACAACGCGTTTGTGGTGGAGTTGCTGAACCGCTCGTTCAAGAACATCCAGTTCGACGCGAACTATACGTGGTCGCACGCGCTGGATTTTGCGCAGAACGCCAACACGCAGGGCACGACGGAAGCGTGGTATGACCCGTATGGGAACTATCGCGTGAACTACGGCAACTCGCAGTTCAACGTTCCGCACCGCTTTGTTGCTTATGCGCTGTACAACTTCCCGAATATGCATGGCTCGAATCCGCTGAAGTGGATTGCGAACGGCTGGAGCCTGAATGACAGCTTCCAGATGCAGAACGGATTGCCCTTTACGGCAGGTGTGAGCAGCAGCGCGAAACCGACAGGCGCACTGGCCAGCGGCTGGAATGGCTCCGGTTATACCGGCGGAATCATTCCGCAGATCGGCTACGACTCGTACCGCTATCCGCGGCGTATTGTGGACGATGCACGCGTACAGAAGGAGTTCAAGTTCCTCGACCGCTACGGACTGCAGTTCATGCTCAACGTGTTCAACGTTGCGAATCACCAGAACATTACTGGATTCCAGGCCACCTACCTGTATAGCTTGTCGGGAACGACGGCGACGTATACCGGGCAGGATGGCACGGGGTCGCAGAGCTTCATGGTGCCGAATAACTCGAACAGCAGCGCGTTTCTCTATACGCCGCGGCAGGTGGAAATCGCGGCGCGGTTCAACTTCTAACCATTGCATGGAGCCACTGCGGCCGATGGGAGGATTTTATGGTCCTCCCGGTGGTCGGATAAGGCAGTGGTGGTTTTACGGAATGAAAAGCGGCGGCCTGATAGCCGCCGCTTTTTTGTTTCGTTGAAGAACTACTCTTTACCAGAGGGTTTTGACTGGGTATTGCTTGATTTTTGTGTCGTTGGTGACTAGCGGGATGCCTAGTTCCTGTGCCTGGGCAATTAACATGCGATCAAAGGGGTCACGGTGTAAATTAGGCAACTCCGCCACGCGCGACACATGTTCCAGTTGAAGTGGAAGAAGCTGAAACTCCTGACTGCGTAGCATTTGCGCAATCTCCTCGATACTTCTATCCCCCGTATCGAGTTTTCCCAGGTTCGCCTTAATCGCGATTTCCCATAGAGAGATGTGGCTTACCCACCGTTGATGAAAGGAATCTCCCAGTAACTTCCGTGCTCGTTCGGAAAGCCGTGAATCTCCTTTTAGCCACCACAGTACGACGTGCGTATCCAGAAGCAGAATCAACGTTTACGGGCTCCGTTCGTACGGACTGTCCTGCGCGTCTTCTTTTTTGGAGATGCCGAGGTTTCCTTCGGGAAGATTGGGCCATCATTGAACCATGATGCTATTTCTTCATCAAGCTTGGGATCGAAGGCGTCAGGAGCAATCCACAGCTTATCTTTCAAAATGCCCGGCTTGTAGATTTTGCGCTTGGGTTCTGGCTCAACTGGCACGAGGCGGACGACGGGCTTGCCGGCGCGGGCGATGATGACTTCTTCGCCGGACTCTGCTTTGAGAATCAGTTGTGAGAGGTTGGTCTTGGCGTGATGGATGTTGACTTCCATGGTAAGAGTTTAGCACGGGTTAGCTAAGCTTAGCTTAGCTAATGTTGTAAATTTAAAAAGCGGCAGCCAATCCCGGCTGCCGCTTTTGTTTTTCTACTCCCTGTTCCCTGCTTTTTATGGGTACATGCGGTGGAGCATGCGGGGAAAGGGGATGGTTTCGCGGACGTGCTCGAGGCCGCAGATCCAGGCTACGGCGCGCTCGATGCCCATGCCGAAGCCGGAGTGGGGCACGCTGCCGTAACGGCGCAGGTCGAGGTACCACTGGAAGGCTT
Organism: Occallatibacter sp. FHG110214_02; assembly: GCF_059115385.1. NCBI lineage: Bacteria > Pseudomonadati > Acidobacteriota > Terriglobia > Terriglobales > Acidobacteriaceae > Occallatibacter > Occallatibacter sp. FHG110214_02. Next base: position 19,890 of record NZ_JBZYWK010000027.1, read on the forward strand.
CGAGCGGGAGGTTGTGGGCTTCAATGCGGGACTTGAGCAGCTCATAGCTGGCTACGCGCTGGGAGCCGCCGATGACTTCGCCGTAGCCCTCGGGGGCGAGTACGTCTACGCAGAGTGCGTATGTCGGATCGGCGGGATCGGGCTCCATGTAAAAGGCTTTTACCGCTGCCGGATAACGGTGCACCATGATGGGCTTGTCGAACTGCTTGGTGAGCCAGGTTTCGTCGGGTGAGCCGAAGTCGTTGCCGTACTCGAAGGGGTTTTCGAGCTCGCCTTTGGCGTGGGCTTCGTTGAGCATCTTTACGGCTTCGTCGTAGCGCAGGCGCGGGAAGGGAGGGAGGATGGCTTCGAGCTTTTTGACGTCGCGGCCGATGACTTCCAGCTCGCTTGCGCGGTTTTTGAGGACGCTCTGCACAATGTGCGAGATGAAGTTTTCGGCGAGCGTCATGAGCTGGTCGAGGTCGCAGTAGGCGACTTCGGGCTCGATCATCCAGAACTCGGTTAGGTGGCGGCGTGTTTTGGATTTTTCGGCGCGGAACGTCGGGCCGAAGCTGTAGACCTTGCCGAGCGCGAGCGCGGTGGACTCGATGTAGAGCTGGCCGGATTGCGTGAGGAAGGCGGGGTCGCCGAAGTAGTCCACCGGGAAGAGCGTGGAAGTACCTTCGCAGGCGGCGGGAGTAAGGATGGGCGGATCGGTGCGGATGAATCCGTTGGTATCAAAGTATTCCGCGGCGGCACGCATGATTTCGGCGCGGATGCGGAGGATGGCCGACTGGCGCGGTGTACGCACCCATAGGTGGCGGTGCTCCATCAGAAAATCGACGCCGTGCTCTTTGAGGCTGATGGGATACGGGTCGGACTCGGGGACGCGCTGGATGACTTCGATGTTTTCTACGTCGAGCTCGTAGCCGCCGGGGGCACGCTTGTCGGCGCGGACTTTGCCGGTGACGATGACGCTGGATTCCTGCGTGAGGTTTTTCAGCGACTCGAAAACTTCTGTGGGAACGGATTTGATGTGGGCTACGCCCTGCACGGTTCCGGTGCCGTCGCGGAAGATGGGAAACAGGAGCTTACCGCTTTCGCGCAGGTTGTAGAGCCAGCCTTTCAGCGTGACGGACTGGCCATCGTATTGGCCCAGCGTGGCGATGGTAGCTAGCGGAGCTTCAGAAGCGGTTTCGGCAGGTTTTACGGCGGTTTCTTCGGACATACTCACTCTCTTCCGGCGTTGGTGGCCGGACATTCTAGGATAACGCCGGGGCGTGAGAGAACCGAAGCAATAGCGGTTGCAATCGCCAAGTAGACTGCTATGGCATTTGCGGTGAGCCGGCCTCCAGCGTTCTCGCTATCCAGTCGGCATGGGGGACTTTGCTATTCCGTATCGCCTGCAATTCCTTTGCAAGGTCGTATTCGACGCGGCGGATTTCGATTTTGAAATCCTCTATCAAAAGATATGCAGCGCGGCGGTCACCGTCATACGGAAGACCTACGCTTCCTGAGTTAGCCACGGTCAAACCGGCTAATGTGCGTACAAAAGGCTGATGAATATGTCCGTAAATGACAATCGGCTGACCGAGAGACGAGTACCGTGTGCGTAAATCTTCCTCGCTGGCTTGTTCGGATGGTGCGACCCACGGGCTTTCGGGGCTTGCATGAACAATGGCGATGGGATTGTGGATGTGAATGAGTGGAAGACTGCCCAGCCATGCCAGCCTTTCCTCACCCAGTCGTTCACGCGTGGCCGCGGCCATCTGACGAATGGCTTCCCAGAGATGCGCCAGTTTCGGCGACTGGTTTGCGAAACGCTCAAAGGTTTCTGGCATCGCGAGCATCTGATCCGTGTTGCCGGCAACTCCTTTCCATCCAAGGCTGCGAATCTGGTCTACTATCTCAACCGCGCCGGAACCGCCATCCGCAAGGTCTCCGCCATGAAAGACGATGTCGGGCGATGTTTGATGCAAGTCTGCCAGGACTGCTTCAAACGCAGTTCGATTGCCGTGAATATCGGAAACAACAGCGATGCGCATCGTTATAACTTCCGGGTTGAAATGAGGACTTTCAGAATAACGCCGGGGCGTGGGGTGCGAATTAGCCTTTCAAAGCGCATACCCCAGGGCCTGAAGGCCCAACCTGACTGCAGACTGAAATTGCCGGGGATAAATCCCCCGGCCTACCAGTCGTGCACAGGTACACAACAGTGCGGGGTACACTTCTGCTTAGAAACAGGCCTACAATGTTTGCGGGTGGCGGGCTGTGCTGGAAATTGCTAAAACGCTTTCGTTTGTTGTCTGCATCCTTACGCTCTACCAGGCGGCGATTCATTCCTTCTTTATTCCCGGCGCGCATTGGAGGGAGCGACTTGTCTATATGCTGGTGCGGCTGGCGTTTGCGGCGTGCGTCTGCTACTTAAGCGGGATGCTGTATGCTTGGCCTACTGCTGCAAATCCTGACCGCAATTTGACGCTTACGCATACGCCGCCGGTGCAGCTGTATCTGTGGGGGCTGGCGTGTATTGTGGGGCTGTTTGTGGTGGGGTGGTTTCTTTCGGATTTGATGGCGGATTCCGGGGCGTTTATTACGTTTCGGCATATGGAGAAGTTTTAGAGGCAGGAAGTTGGCTGTAGAGATATCCCACGTCCCCAAATGCGAGGGACGTGAGACACCCAAGTTTCGTGATGGTATCTGCAAAGCAACAAAGCGGCCCGGCGTTTGCCGGGCCGCTTTGCATTTGAGGTGGATGTTTGAGTGGCAGGGCTAAAGCCCTGCCCTACCTTTTAATACGTGAGTTTGAGGCCGAACTGGATGATGCGCGGCTCAAAGGTGCCGGAGATGGTGCCGCCGCCGGTTACGGGAGCTTGCGCGCCCTTGGTGGAGAGCGTTCCGCTCAGGCCGCTGGACGGCAGGTACAGGTTGGTGTGGTTGAAAATGTTGTAGAGCTCGGAGCGGAACTCGAGGCCAAGGCGGTCACCGGGGAGGCGGAAACGCTTGTTGAAGTCGAGGTCCGTTTCGTAGAAGTTGGGCGAGCGGCCGGGGTTGCGTGAGGCTGTTCCAAACGGGCTGAGCAGCATGCCGTTGCTGGAGATGGCCGGCAGGGTGAAGGCAGCGAGATTGACGAATTGCACGGTGCCGTTGGTGTTGAGGTGGCCAATGCAGGAGCGGCCTGAGAAGCAGGTGCGGATGGCTGCGCCTTCTACGTAGTTGGGGCGGTACTCGTTGGCGCCGCGGTAGGTGGCGGAAATCTGCGGGCTGACCGCGGTTGCCGCGTTGGCGCCGTAGGTGAGGTTGTAGGGAGTGCCGGCCTGCATGGTGTTGACGGCGCTTATCTGCCAGCCGCCGAGGATGGCATCGACGATACCGTTGGCGCTGGAGAGATACTGGCGTCCGTGGCCGATGGGCAGGTCATAGACGAGGCTGGTGACATTCGACATCGGCAGGTTGTAGTCGCTCTGGCTGTAGTCAGCCTTGAGGTTGTTGGCATCCTGCGGGCTGGGCGTGTTGCCTTCGAGCGAGGCAGAGGCGTTGTCCGTAGAGCGGGCGCGGGTGAGCGAGTTAAGCAGCGTGAGGCCCTGCACGAAGCGCTGTTCGTATTTGACCTGCACGGCGTTGTAGTGGGAGAAGATGACGTTGCCGGCTTCGGTGATGTCGCCGTAGGTCCAGGTATTGCCCACGTATCCGCCCCATGCTGGGAAGGGGCGCGCGAAGCCTGCGCCTGCTGCTGGCGCATCGCCGGGGTGCGCGCTGGCGAGGCCAAGCGACGGGTTGCCCTGGTTGGCGTTGTAGAGGCCTTCGAGCTTGAGGCCGTGGTTACCGATGAAGGCTACGTCTACGAGGATGTTTTTGCTGACCTGGTGCTGGAGGCTGATGTAGTAGTCCTCCACGTAGCTGTCGCGCTTGTCTTTGGGAATGTAGGTGATGTTGTCGGTGCCGGGCGAGAAGTTGGTTGCCTGGCCTGCGGGATAGCCCTGATCCATGGTGCGGAAGCCGGTCGCCGTGGCTGTGCCGGGCTGGTTGACCGAAACGAAGAGCGCGTTAGGCGCGTTGATGGCGAGGATGTCGCCTGAACCGGCGCGGGTGTAGTGTACGTAGCTCATGCCGAAGCCGCCACGGAGAACCGTGTTCGGTACAAACTGCCAGGCGAAGCCTACGCGTGGAGCGAAGTCGTTGAGGTCAGGGTTGACGAGTGTTTTGCCGTAGGCTCCATCGCCCTTGTAGGGCTTGATGTACTGGCTGCCCGCGTAGTTTTTGGTGAGCGTGAGCATGGTGACCGTGGTGGGGTCGAAGTTGGAGAGGTTGTTGTATCTCTCGGAGTAGTTGGCTCCGTACTCCCAGCGCAGGCCGAGGTTGAGCGTGAGGTTGGGAGAGACCTTCCAGTCATCCTGCGCGTAGACGTTGTCCATGCTGGTTTGCAGGTGTGCGAGGAAGTAGGTTGCGAGCGCATAGTTGTTGGGTGCGCCGAAGAGGAAGTCGGCCCAGTAGGTGTCTGCCGCGGGCGAGCCGATGGCGCTGTAGCCCTTGCTGAAGGTAAAGGAGCCGAAGAGCGGGTTGGAGTCCTGTACTTCCATCCAGATTTTTTCGTACTCGTAGCCGAACTTGAGCGAGTGGTGGCCCTTGACCCAGGAGAAGTTGACCTTGGGATCGAGGAGCGAGGGGTTCTGCCACTGCGGGTTGGTTCCCTGACGGCCAAAGCCGGAGAAGCCGCCGCCGATGCCGATGGACGGAAGTCCGCCAGCTACGGTTGGGTCAGTCGGAAGGCCGGGGAACTGGATGTCGGTTTCGCCGATGGAGAGCGTGTACTTACCAGCCTTGGTGCCGCTGAGGCCGATACGCGCGTCGATTACCTTGTTGGCGCCGATGAGGCCGGTATAGCCAAGAGCGAGCTGCTGGTCGAGTATGCGGGTGCGTCCGTTGGTCTGGCCGTCGAGCGGGCCGGGGAGCGTGCGGAAGTTGATGCCGGTCTCTTTACGGTCGCTGATGCGGAAGAACCATGAGTTGCGCTCGTTCTGCTGGTAGTCAAGGCGGAGGTCGCCCTTGTCGGCGTTGTCTGTAAACGGCGCGTTGGTTGCGCAGTTGTTCAGGGCAATGCCGGTGGCGGCGTTGATGCCGGGGTTGCCCGGAGCGGTCTGGCACTGCGCGGGAAGCTGGCTGTAGTAGGCAAGCACCTGCTTGGCGATGGGGCTTGCGTGCGGCGAGTTCAGAATGGATGTGCCTGCCTTATAGACAGTTCCGTCGAAGGGGTCCTGCACGTCTACGGCGAGAATGCCATTGATTTCGTTTTGCGTGGGAACGGTGAGCACAACAGTCGGCGTGAGGGTCTGGCGGAAACCTTCGTAATCGAGGAACCAGAAGAATTTGTTCTTCCACACGGGGCCGGAGAAGTTTGCGCCGAACTGGTTGCGGTTGAAGCCCGGCTTGGGCGAGATGAACGCGGAGCCGTTGGAGGCGATGGCCGTCGGTTTGATGTAGCCGAAGGCGTTGAGGTCGGTGTTGCGCAGGAACTCGTAGAGCGTGGTGTGGAACTGGTTGGTTCCGCTCTTGGAGGCCACGTTGACCATGGCACCGGAGGAGCGGCCATATTCGGCGCTCTCATTATTGGTCACAACCTGGAATTGTGAGATGGAATCCGGCGGGGGCTGAATAATCTGGTTGTCGAAGCCCTGATTGGACTCACCGTAGGCGTTGTTGTCCAGACCGTCGAGCAGGTAGTTGTTGAACATGGAGCGCTGGCCGTTGACGTTGTATGCGCCGGCGCGGACGAGGCTTGTCACGCTGGTTGTGGTTGCGGCGGTGGGGGCCTGGCGCGAGCCGGGGATCAACTGGAGAAGATCCGAGTAGTTGCGGCTGACGAGCGGAAGGCTGGCGGTCTGGTAGTTCGAGATGGTCTGGCCGCGTTCGCTGGTTTCGGTCTCAGGAGCGACTTCCGTGCCGACGACTTCTACGGTTGTTTCGGAGCTGCCGACCTTCAAGGTGAGATCGAGGCGCAGGCGGCCGGAGACGGTGATGTTCACGTTGCGCGCTTCCGCCGGAGAGAAGCCGTTGGCGGTGGTTGCGATGGTGTAAACGCCTGCCTTGAGGTCAGGAAACTCGTAGTCGCCGGAGCCGTTGGCGACGGTACGCGTGGCGATGGCCGTGGCGGTGTTGGTTGCGGTTACAGATGCGCCGGGGATGGCTGCGCCGGAGGCATCATGCACGGTGCCAACGAGACTTCCGTTGTCATACTGGGCCCACGCTGGCACTCCAAAAGCCGCCAAAGACACGACGGCGAACAAAATGGCATAAAGACGCCTAGTTTTGGTTTTCATACGTGCAACGTACGCAGCGATTGCGAACGTGCCGTGAATACAAGTTAAAGCAGACTTGAAAACTTAAGAATGCCTTAAGGTTGTTGCATTACGAAAGGACATGGATGAAAGTAACCATGCCAAGGAGCAAACCTGTGCATGGTATATGTTTGTTTCTTAAGCGCTTAGCCGTTTCTTAGCCTTCGTGGAGCGTCTTCATGGGATCGACCTGCGTGGCGCGCCACAGGGGGACGGCGATGGCGAGCATGACCATGGCCAGCGTGCCGGTGATGGCGAGAATCAACGCGGTCGGATCGTGCGTGGTAATTCCGAAGACCATATTGCGGAGCCAGCGGGATGCTCCCCAGCAGGCGCTGAGGCCGATGGCCAGCCCGATGACGCCGAGCACCGCGGCTTGCGATGCCGTGCGGCGCAGGATGGCCAGCGTGTTTGCGCCAAGCGCCATGCGGATTGCGATTTCCTGCTTGCGGCTGCTGACCCAGAAGTTGAGCACGCCGTAACAGCCGATGGCCGCGAGTGTGACGGCGATGCCAGCGAAGAGCGCGAGCAGTAATGTGAGGAAACGGCGCTGCGCGAGGGTTTCTCCCAGCCACTCGTTCATTGGCTTGAGGGATTGAATGGGGAGCTCGCTGTCGATGGCGGCGAGTGTGTGGCGCACGCTTGAGGCTAACGCTTCGGGGTTGCTGCTGGTGCGGATTGTCACCACCATGGCGGAATCCCCGTTCTGCGCAGAGGCGTAATAAAACATTGGCGTGGGATCCGCGTCGAGACCGAACTGCGGTGTATCGCCGACTACTCCAACAATCTCCAGCGTTGGGCCTTCCATATAAGGGCCACCCATCTTGATGTGCTGGCCTAGCGCGGCGCGTGCGTCTTTCCACCATGTATGGGCCAGCGTCTCGTTGATGACGGCTACCTGCGGGCTGCCTGCGCGATCCTGTGCGCTGATTCCACGTCCGGCAAGCAACGGGATTCCCATTGTGCTGAAGTAGGTGGGGTCTGCGGAATTGAACAGCGTCAGCGGAACTTCTTCGCGGCTGGGCGTTGGCTTTTCCGTAATGGAGTACCAGTAGTCGCCGCGGTCGCCGCCGCCGGGAGGGCCCACCACTGCGCCGACGGATTGCACGCCGGGCAAGGGGCGTAGAGCTGCTTCGAGGCGCGTGTAGAAATCCTGAGCGGCAGCGTCTGTCTTGTAGCGTCCGTTTGGCAGTTGCAGCTCCAATGCCAGTACATGTTCGGGCTGAAAGCCGGGATTTGTATTCTCAGCGGCCAGCAGGCTGCGCAGCAGAAGGCTCGACGTAAAGAGGAGCACGAGTGCGGCGGCGATTTCCGCGACGACAAGACCGCCGCGCAAGGTGTGGCCGACTTTGCCACTGCCTGAGCCGGCGGTGTTTTCCTTGAGCACCGCGGCGAGATTGACTTTGCGCGCACCGAGGACTGGGACCAGCGAACAGGCAAGGCCGACAATCAGCGTGAGCACGGCGGAGAAGAACAAAACGGGAAGGTCGAGGCTGGCTTCCATCAGCCGTGGGATATCTTTGGGGCCGAGGGTCTTCAGCAGATGCAGGCCGCCTGCCGCAAGCAGGAGTCCCAGCGCGCCGCCAATCAATGTGATGAGCAACGTTTCTGTAAGCAACTGCACTGCAAGCCGCGCGCGGCCTGCGCCAATGGCGCTGCGAATGGCAATCTCGCGGGCGCGCTGTGTCATGCGGATGAGCAGCAGGCTCGCAATGTTGGCGCAGGCAAGAATCAGCACCAAGCCTACGGCTCCCATCAGCAGTATGAAGACCTGGCGTACGTCGCCGGTTCTTTCTTCGGTGACGAATTCGGCGTAAACGCGATGGTCGTCTTCAGGGCCGGGGTCGGCTTTGGCCAGCCGCTGCATGATTGCGTTGATATCAACGCGCGCCTGCGCCAGCGTGACTCCGGACTTGAGCAATGCCAGCGCCCGCAGCGAGCCATGCGCGTTGCGGTTTGCTAACTGCTTCGGCGAAGGGCGATAGGGCAGGTAGTAATCCGCCTGCCGCAGGAAGAAGCCTGGGTCGCGAGCAAGCACGCCAACGATGGTGTATGCGCTGCCATTCAGCATCAGCGTTTTGCCTATGATGGCGGGGTCGGCTCCGAGCATGCGCGTCCAGAAGGCACGCGAAACAACGGCCACGGCGGGCGATTGCGGATCATCGTCATTGGCCATCAGCAAACGCCCCATCACGGGCTGCGCGGCGGTGAGTGGAAAGAATTCGCTTGTCACCATTGCTGCGTGCGTCATGACTGCCTGCCCGTGTCCGGTCAATGTCATGTCCATGGATTCAAAGCCTGCCATGGACTCAAAGGAATGGTTCTCTTTGCGCCAGTGGTCAAAGTTGAGCCACGTTACGCTGACGCCGTTCGCTTTTGCGGTGGACTCGCCGAGGATGGTCATGCGCTCACCGTGTGGAAACGGAAGCGGCTTGAGCAGGACCGTGTAAATGGTGCTGAAGATAGCGGTGTTGGCACCGATGCCAACGGCGAGCGTGAGGATGACGATGAGGGAATACGCGGGTGCGCGGCCAATGCCGCGAAGGCCATAGCGAATATCCTGCGCGATGCGCTCAAGCCACTGCCAGCCCCATGTGGAGCGCGTTACATCGGCGACAAGCGGCGGATTGCCCAGCTCACGCAACGCCGCGGCGCGGGCTGCTTCCGGTGATTCGCCGTTGGCCATGCGCTCTTCGATGGCGATGCGCAGGTGCGCTTCCAGCTCTTCGTTCAGATCGTTTTTGCGTTGTTCCCAGCTTGGCCAAAATCTCATCGTGTCTCCTTTATTCGGAACGCAACGCATCCATCGGATGCACTCCCGCGGCGCGGCGGGCAGGCAGCAGGCATGCTGCGACCGCTGTTGCCAACAACACCGCAGCGCTTGCGGCCAGCACCCATGGGTCGAGCGGCTTTACGCCATAGAGCAGGCTCTGCACAAAGCGCGACACACCCCATGCGCCAACTGCGCCAAGCGCAAGGCCCGGTATAACCATCCACAGAGCCTCGCGCAGAACAAGCCTGACGACTCCCGGGCGTGAAGCGCCGAGTGCCATGCGGACGCCGATTTCGCGCTTGCGGCGGAGAACTGAGTAATTCAGCAAGCCATACATGCCGATGGCGGAAAGCACTAACGTGAGTATGGCGAAGAATGCGGCCAGCAGCGCTACCATGCGCTCGCGTCCCACCGCGCCGCCCATAATCTGGCTCATGCTCACGGTCTCATGCAGCGGCACATCGGAGGCCAGCGCCTGGAACGCCTCCCGCACCGCCGACTCGCCCGCCGCGGCGCTCTCGCTGCGCACCGCAAACTCGGGATACGCATTGGAGGTCTCCCCAAGGAACGGTTCATACAGAGTCGGCATACTCTTGCCGCGCAGATTCATGGAGATCGTATCGCCGACGATGCCAATCACCTGCGCCTTCTCGTCGCCGGTCATAATCGTCTGCCCAATCGCATTCTGCCCCGGAAAGAAGTATTCCGCCGCCTTGCGCGACAGGATGCAGACATGCGGCGCGCCCGGCTTGCCGCCCTGATCGTCCAGCGTAAAGTCCCGGCCCTGCAGCATCGGAATATCCATCGTGGCAAAGTATTGCGGCGAAACCGGCATGAAGATCTGCATCCTCGATTCGCGCGTCTGCCCCGAAGGCAGCCGGGAGGCCGCCGACACCATGAATAGGTTGCCGCTGAGCGGATGCGCCTGCGTAAGGCTCACCTTTTCCACGCCCGGCGCGTGCCGGATGCGATCCATCAGCGCAAGGTAAAGCGGCCTGAGCGCGGAGCTTTCCACGCCTTTGTCCTTGTCCTGGCCCTTCACGCCTTCCGCCTGCTTCAGCCGCTCGGAAAAATCCGCCCGCGTAAAGGTAACGCCGCTGGTGCAAAAGCCCGGATTTGTAGCCAGCAGCCGCGCCAGCGTAGTGGCCATCAGCGCGGCCACCACCACAATCACCAGCGAAAGACCGAACTGCACCGGCGCAAGCCAACTGCCGATGCGCCGCGGTCTGCGCCCATCGATGCGCAGCTCGCCTTCCTTAATCTCCCGCACCGGGTCCACGCGGCTGGCCCGCCACGCCGGAATCACTCCGGCCAGCAGCACCGTCAGCCCCGTCACGCCAAGCGCAAACAGCAGCACCATCCCCGTCGGCGCGGTATCAAGAGCCTGCTCACTCGACCCCGGTCTCTCCAGCAGGCTCACCAGCCCCTTGCCCGCGGCCCACGCAAACAACAGCCCCAGCCCTACACCGGCCACGGCCAGCATAATGCTCTCCCAGCACAACTGCGCCGTAATGCGCCCCCGGCTCGCGCCCAGCGCCACGCGCACCGCCAGCTCCCGCCTGCGAGCCAGCGCGCGCGTTCCCGCCAGCATGGCCAGGTAAGCGCAAGCCACCAGCAGCGACAGCGCCACCAGCCCCTCAATCAGGTAAAGCGGCTTGGCAAACTCCGCGCGCAGATACGAGAACCCCGTGCGGCCGGGAACGACAAGAATGTCCGCCTTGTCCGATATCTGCGATTTCCCATCCGCGCCAATCGTGAAGAACTGAAAGTTGGCTGCCTTGATCGCCGCATGGATCACCGGCTCCGCCTGCGCCTGTATTTGTCCGGCGGTTGCGCCGTCCTTCAACCGGCCCAGCAGAACCCGGTTGAACATTCCAAAGGTATGCCGGTTCTCCGAGTCGCTAATCTCCGACGGCAGATAGACCAGCGGCTGCTCGCCCACGCTCACGCTCTCAAAGCCCGGCTGCATTACTCCCACCACCACGCCTTTTTTGCCGTCAAAGTCCAGCACGCGGCCAATCACATTCGGGTCGCCGCCCATGCGGTCGTGCCAATAGTTATAGGAGAGAACGGCGGCATAGCCTTCCGAGCCCCCGCCGCGCTTGTCGTCCGCCTCACTAATCAGCCGCCCCAGCGCCGCGTGCACGCCCAGCATCTTGAAGCAGCCCCCGGTCACCTGCGCTGTTTTCACCGGATGCGTCCCGCTGCTCTCATGCAGGTTCTCGTCCGTCGCCAGCCAGGCGCACAGCCCGCTCAGCGGCATCTGCTGCTCGGCAAGAATGTCATACATCTTGCCGGACAGGTGGTCGGACGGCTCCGCCGAGGACGCATATCCGCCCATCTTCATCTCGAACTTCACAATCCTGTCCGGACGCTCCACCGGCAGGCTCTTCAGCAGCAGTGCATACATCAGCCCAAAGATGGCCGTATTCGCGCCAATGGCCAGCGTCAGCGTCAACAGCGCCATAAGGGTGTAGCCGGGACTCTTCGCAAGCTGCCGGAAGGCATAGCGAATATCCTGCGCGATGCGCTCAAGCCATTGCCAGCCCCATGACTCACGCGTTACGTCTGCGACGAGCGGGGGGTTGCCCATTTCACGCAGTGCGGCGGCGCGGGCTTCTTCCGGAGATTCGCCGTTTGCTACGCGCTCTTCCATGGCGATGCGCAGATGTGATTCCAGTTCCTCTCGCAGATCATCTTTGCGCCGCTCCCAGCGTGGCCAGAGTTTCATACGCCTCCTATGCTTTGCTTTGTCTTGCTACTCAAATCGCAGTGCTTCGATTGGATTAACCAAGGCAGCGCGCAAGGCTGGAACAAGCGCTGCAAAGATGGAAACCGCAAGCAGCACGATGGCCGCCGCCGCGAGTGTTGACGGGTCGAGAACTTTTACTCCGAAGAGGAAGGAGCGCACGGCATAGCCTGCGGCCCATGCTCCTGCTATGCCGGGCAGCAAGCCGAACAGGACCATTGCTCCGGCCTGGCGCATGACTAATCCTGTGACGTTTTGCCGTGAAGCTCCGAGCGCCATGCGCACGCCAATCTCTTTGCGCCGCAGCGTGACAGCGTATGCAAGCACGCCGTAGATTCCGACTGCTGAGAGCACGAGTGCGATGGCTCCGAAGCCGCCAGCAAGACGCAGCGCAAGGCGGCGTTGATTCAGCGAGGCGGAAATGCTCTGCTCCATTGGCACAAGGCTCATCTCGGCCATTTGCGGTGCTTCCTGCTTGATGGCGGCGCGCAGTTCTTTTGCCAGCACGTCTTGCGCGAGATGAGAGCGCACGGCGTACTGCGCCGACATGCTGAAGACTTCCGCCAGGAATGAGCTTTTGGGTAGCTGGAGATAATCCATGTAAACCATCGGCTCATAGGGCGCTCCGAGATTGCCGCCCTGCAGCTCGTTCTCCACCACGCCTACGATGTTCATCGATTGAAGAAACGGTATGTCGGTATCGGTGTCGCCCTTATCGCGATGAAACTTAATCCATTGGCCAATGGGATTGCGGCCAGCAAAATACTTTTGTGCGAAGGCCTCGTTGACAAGCACCGTGATTGGGCCATCGCTGCGATTCTCATCCTGCGGCGTGAGAGAACGGCCATGCAGCAAACGGATGCCGCTGGTGCGCACAAAGTCCGTGCTGACGAGGCTGTACCATGCGTAATCGTTTTGCTGCCATGCACGGTCTTCTACGTCGGTGGTTCCGTTGAGTGTCATGGCATAGCTTGAAAACGGAAGCGAGGATTGCATGGTGACGGACTTGATGCCGGGCAGTGTCTTGAGCCTTGCAAGCAGGCGTGTTTCTATCTCTCGCGATAGCTCGGGGTTCTGCTTCTGGTTTTCGGGCATCAGCACAAGCGTGGTTACGCCGTGCGGGTCGAAGCCGAGGTTGACCTGTTCGAGTGCATGGAACGTGCGCGCAAAGAGTCCACAGATGGCCAGCAGCACGCAAGTCAGCGCTACTTGCACGGAGACGAGAATACCGGGCAGGCGTCCGGTGCGCGTGGAGGTTCTTGTGCCGGCACGGAGGCCCTGTGCTCGCGTTTGACGGCGGACGCTGAGCATGGGTGCGAGTGTGGCCGCGGCGCCGACCATCACCGCCAGCAGAGCGCTTGCGGCCAACGCTGCGGGATGCACAGTCAGCTCATTGAAGCGTGCGAACTGCGCACCGTAGGTTTTGCGCACTGCGGCAACCGCGGCATAGGATATGCCGCTGCCAAGTGCTGCTCCTGTGAGGGAGACTATGAGGCTTTCTACCAGGAGCTGTTGCGTAAGCCGTACGAAGCTTGCACCGAGTGCGGAGCGGATTTGCAGCTCCTGCATGCGGCTGGCGGCGCGGCCTATCTGTAGATTTGCCGCGTTGGCGCAGGCGATAAGCAACAGCACGCCTACGGCTCCCAGCAGCGCCAGCAGCGGCTTCTGCACATCTCCGGTTACAAAGTCTCTGTAAGGAAGAACGCGGAGCGAGTCATGTTTGGCAGCGGCATCCGGGTTTGCGTGCATGTAGAAGCTCTGCGCGGCAGCGCGCGCTTGCTGAATTGAAACCCCATCTTTGAGCCGCGCCACCACGAGGCCGCCTTGCTCTTCAAATTCATCTTCTTGCTTGGTGTTGAGAGAGGTAGTCAGGAAGGCAACCGGAACCCCTTGCACCTGCAGAAAACTGAGGCCGCGTGGGAGCACGCCGATTACGGTCCGCATCTTTCCATCAATCTCTATGCCTGTGCCGATGGCTTCGGGGTTTGCGCCCAAGCGTTCGCGCCAGAACTCGTCATTGACGACTACTACGGGTGCTCCTGCATCCGCGGCATTCATGAGCCTTCCCATTTGCGCGTGGACGCCGAGCACATCCAAAAGCCCGGGAGTAGCTATGATGAGAATCCCAATACGCGTTCCATCCTGCGCACGCTGCGGCTTCAGCATGGTGTTGTAGGCTGCCAACGCGGTGAATGCGCCTACTCCCTTGCGCATCTCTTCCATTTGCGTATAAGAGAGCGGGGAAAGTGAAGTGCCGTTGCCTCCGCGATGGCTCTCGGCATGAATGAGGACAAGCCGGTCCGAGTGCGGCAGGGCTACCGGACGAACCAGCACCGAATCCACGATTGCCAGCATGGCTGTAACGGAACCGAGACCGAGCGTAAGTGTGGCGAGAAGCGCGGTGGTGTAGGCGGGGCTTTTGATGAGCTGGCGAAGAGAGTAGCGAATGTCCTGCGCGATGCGCTCAAGCCACTGCCAGCCCCACGATGCGCGTGTTACATCCGCTACCAGTGCGGCGTTTCCTATTTCACGCATTGCCGCGGTGCGGGCTGCTTCCGGTGATTCGCCATTTGCCATACGCTCTTCCACAGCGATGCGCAGATGCGCTTCGAGCTCTTCCTGCAGATCGTCTTTACGATGCTCCCAGTTTGGCCACAACCGCATATGCGCCTCCGCTACTCTGTTGCCGTGCCCATGATTGCGCCGATGGCCTGCACCATGCGCTGCCAACGCTCATGCTCAGCGGCTAGCTGTTCTTTTCCCTTTTTCGTGATCTCGTAGAACTTGGCGCGCTGGTTGCTCTCGGTCTGGCCCCACTTGGACTTGACCCATCCCTGCCGCTCCAGGCGGTGCAGCGCGGGATAAAGCGAGCCGGTTTCCACCTGCAGCACTTCACTCGACTTGAAGCGAATGCCCTGCGCAATGCCGTAGCCGTGCATGGGCCCCCAGCGCAGCGCTTCGAGAATCAGCATGTCGAGCGTGCCCTGCAGCAGCTCAATGCGGTTTTGGTATTTTTCCGTGCGGGTTTCTGCTTTAGCCATGATGTAGAGAATCTACACCCATGGATGTAGGTTGTCTACATGCTGAAACAAAAAACACCTGACGCTGGCTGATATCAGCCGGAGCTGCGGTGGTGTTTTCTTCGGAGGAGTGTGCTGTATGCCAGAACGGCTTCGCTCTACCAGCGGGAATAATTCAGGAGGTTTTCTTCGCGCTCTTACGGACTCGAATTGCGCCTGCCACTGCGATTGCTGCCAGTGCGAGATAGCTGTACGGTGAGCCGCCCTCTGGGACAGTTAGAGTCGGCTGATTAGGCTTCGACGGCGGAACAACAGGCTTGGACTGATGAGAGACACCCGTTGAGTCACATCCAACAAACATTGCTGCTAAAAGAATCGTCTTCATTACTCTAAAACTCCCAAGGCATTAAATGTTTTCGAACTAAGCGAAAACTAAGCGAGATAGAAACTATCTGTTTTCCTGTGACACCCTGAACAACATTTATTGCAATGAAAGAGTGCTCCCAGGTTGTTTTTCGTTACTCGTACCTGGCCCTGAGAAGGCACCCTTACCTTATCCATAAAGATGATGTAAGTGGCACATCCTACGAGTGAAAATTCTCCCATATGTCAGCGAGATAATTGAGGTTTTTTGAACGTCAGTTACCATTTAGTTGTCTGGTTGGTTTTTGTGTTCCCATTGGTGTTTTATAGATGGGTACCTTTTACGCTTTGGTAATCATTTCGTACCCATCGAGCGCTGTTTCGACTGAGCTTGCTTCTTAATGCGCGGCAGCTTTTTGGGGCTGGACCTGGTTGCGCGGATCTTTCCTGATTCCACTTGATATGCATTCAAAATGGCTCGAATAAGCCCCGGAAAGCGCGTCTCAATCTCTGCGCAACGCGAAGTGTTGTGCATCGCTACGCCGTGGCGCTCGCTGTGGATGAGGCCGCTTTCACGCAGGATTTTGAAGTGCTGCGAAAGCGTGGACTTGGGAATGGTTCTGTTTCTGACGGTGAGAAATGTGGAGCAGTTTTGTGGACACTCCTGCCCTGCGATGCCCGCATAGATAGCCGTGCGTGCGGCGCGAAAAGGACAAGATCGACATTCTCTTTGCCAGCGCGGGCTTTGGGGAGTTTGCCACGCTGGAGCAGGTGAGCGAGGAACACTTCGACAAGACCTTTGGGCTGAATGTGCGCGGCACGCTGTTCACCGTGCAAAAGGCTCTGCCGCTCTTTCAGAACGACGGCTCTATCATCCTCAACGGGTCCATTGCCAGCATTAAAGGCTTCCCTCCCTTTGGCGTTTATGCCGCCAGCAAGGTGGCTCTGCGCTCCTTTGCTCGTACGTGGCTGGTGGAGCTGAAGGACCGTAGAATCCGCGTAAATGTTATGAGCCCTGGCACCATCGATACGCCTGCGCTTGATCCGCTCGGCGCGGAGGCCAAGAAACAATTCAAGACTCTGATTCCGCGTGGCGAGATGGGCCGGCCGGAAGAGATTGCCACCACTGCGCTTTTCCTGGCTTCAAGCGATTCGAGCTTTGTGAATGGAGTGGAGCTGTTTGTCGACGGCGGCACGGCGCAAATTTAACAAGCTCAGTGCGAGAGCGCTTTCGCGCCAGCGCTCCAAGGACTCCACTATAGCGAGGCCCCTGGAACGGCTGGCGCGAGGCCGTTTTGTGGCTAGCTTCCAGCGAGCTTTTCAAGCAGTGCGTCGAAGTCTTCAAGCCTGGCGTACTCGATGATGACCTTGCCGCGGCCCTTTTTGTCCTCGATGCTGACGCGGAGGCCGAGGGCGCGCTGGAGCTGATCGGCAACTTCGCGAACGTTGGGATCGACCTGCACTTCGGGCTTGGGCTCCTTCTTCGCCTTGTCGGGGTTCAGGATGGTCTGCACCATGTTTTCTGTTTGGCGAACAGAAAGCGAAAGTGATATGGTGCGTTGAGCGGCTTTTTCAATTTCTGCCGCTTGTCCCAGGGCAAGCAGGGCGCGGGCGTGACCAAAGCTGAGCGTGGCGCTCTCGACGTGGGTCTGCACGCTGGTGGGAAGCTTGAGCAGGCGAAGGTAGTTTGAGATGGAAGCACGGTCTTTGCCGGTGCGCGTGGCTACCTGCTCGTGGGTCATGTTGAACTCGCGCATGAGGCGCTCAAAACCGCGGGCCTGCTCGATGGGGTTCAGGTCGGCGCGCTGCAGGTTTTCGACGATGGTGATTTCGAGGGCCTGTTCGTCTGAGACCTGGCGAAGAATGGCTGGGATGGTCTTCTTACCTGCCTGCTGCGAGGCGCGCCAGCGGCGCTCGCCAGCGATGAGCTGGAAGCGGCCATTGGCCTGAGGGCGCACGAGGATGGGCTGCACGACTCCGTTGGCTGCAATGGAGGCGGCCAACTCGCCGAGCTGGTCCTCATTAAAGGCTGTGCGTGTCTGGAAGGGGTTGCGGTCGATGAGCTCGACGGGAATCTCGCGCGGCTTACCGGTTTCTGGCTGTTCGGGCTTGGAGGCTTCTGCGGCGGCGGGCTTGGTAGGCGCCGGGATGCGAGGCAAAAGCGAATCGAGTCCTTTGCCGAGCGCGCGGCGTTTTGTGTCGGAGGTTGCAGTGCTCATCGGTTCCAATTCCTTCCGCTCCGGCTGGTAGGCCGGAACTTCCTAACAATTACGTAAATCTGGTTCGTTCAAAACTTGTGGCTGGATTGCGGCTCTGGAGTTATCAGGCTGACTGCGGCCTACGAATATGGCCAGAAGCGAACCGCTGCCTTCTTGCTGCCCTCTGCGGCAGACTGGGAAGCCTTCTTCTTTCGCTCCTTGCTCTTGGGGCTTTCAATGCCGTTACGGCCCAGAAACTCGCCAGCCAGCTCAAAATAGGCCTCGGTTCCACGGGAGCGGGGGTCGTAGAGCGCGACGGGCTTGCCGTGGCTGGGGGCTTCGGCGAGGCGGATGTTGCGCGGAATCACGGTCGTGTAGAGCTGATCCTTGAAGTGCGCCCGGAGGGTTTGCGTAACCTGCTGCGCGAGATTGGTGCGGTCGTCATACATGGTGAGCAGCACGCCTTCGATCTTTACGTCGGGGTTGAAGGCCTGGCGGACGCGCTCCAGCGTAGAAATTAGCTCGGAAATGCCTTCCAAGGCGAAATACTCGGCCTGCATGGTGACGATGAGCGAGTTGGCGGCGGCGAGGACGTTGAGGGTCAGCAGGTCGAGCGCCGGGGGGCAATCGAGGATGACGATGTCGTACTTGTCCTGCACGGTAGCCAGGGCGCTACGGAGACGCAGGGCGCGGTCATCGGCATTCACCAGCTCAATGGTTGCGCCGGTCAGGTTCTTGGAGCCGGGCAACAGGGCGAGATTTTCGACTTCCGTGGGCAGAATGACCTGCTCGGCGGGGGCAATCTCCATCAGAACGTCATATATGGAGTGGCGATCGTCGTCGCGGGCAATTCCGACGCCGGAAGAGGCGTTGGCCTGGGGGTCACAGTCAACCAGGAGCACTTTGAGGCCTTCAAGAGCCAGGGAGGCGGAGAGATTGATTGCGGTGGTTGTTTTGCCTACACCGCCCTTTTGATTGACGACACCGACTATCTTTCCCATGGACTTTAAGAGTAATGTTTGCGGACGGTTTGGAACAGGGCAGATTGCCTGTGGAGAACTTGCCAAACCTGTGGAAAGCTTCTTTTTGCAGCTCCGGCGGGGTGCTCGCAACACTAAGAATGACAAGGGTTTGCGGGGTTTTGAGGACAGGGAAGATTTCGCGCGTAGCAAATTCGTGACCGGTGGAAAACTTGCCGAGAAAAGTTAGAAAAAGAAGGCGTTTTCAGGGGTTGTTTTCTGGGCTTTTGAGGTGATTGTTCCACGTGGAACATTGCCCAGAAGCGAGAGGGTTGCAGGATTGTTCCACGTGGAACACAACAGTGAGGACGGCAAAGGGCCGGCGAGATTGGCTAGGCTTGCTTCTGGCCGGGGAGCAGGATGCGGTTTTCCCCGCCGGGGAGCGAGGTTGGAGGCAACCATGAGAATCCTGCGCCGGCTGCGGCCTGCATTACGTCCTGTGTGCCGGTTGTGGTGAGGATGACCAGCCAGCCTTCAGGCGAAACCAGGCCTGCCGCGGCCTGAATGGCTGCTTCCATCTTGTCTACGGCGCGCAGGGTAACCGTGTCGAAGGTTTTACCGAGAGTTTCCGCCCGGCCGCTATGAACCTTTGCCGCAAGGCCAAGGGTTCGGACGGCTTCGCGGAGGAAAGCCGCTTTTTTGCCCTGTGACTCCGCGAGTGTGACTTGAAGACTCGGCTGGCAGATGGCTATGGGGATGCCGGGAAAGCCTGCACCGGAGCCAAAGTCCAGCAGCGTGCCGGATTGCAGCGGCAAGGCACGGGCTGTTGCGATGGACTCGACAAAGTGACGGCGGAGAATCCCATCCTCATCGCGGATGGCGGTCAGGTTGGTCCGGGCGTTCCAGCGTAAAAGCAGGTTGCAGTAGGAGGCGAAGCGCGCGGCGGCGGTGGGATCAACCGGTTCCTGCCCGGCTGCGGTGAGAAGCGCATTCAGCCGGGCTTCCAGCGTAGAGGTATCCGTCATTTTGCCGCAGCCACCGATTCCTGAATCTCGCGCGGCTTCCAGGCCTCTGCAGCATGCAGGAAGGCTGCAAAGATACCGCGTGAGAATGCGCTGGTGGTATAGGTGCGCTCGGGATGCCACTGCACACCCAGAACGAAATGGTCCGGCGAGTCCAGCTCAACGGCTTCGATGACACCATCAGCAGGCGATACGGCGGTGACGCGCAGTTTGTCGCCCGGCACACGCAAAGCCTGATGGTGGCTGGAGTTTACTTGCTCCGGTTTTGCGTCATCACTCTGTGCGGCAAGTTTTTCCAGAAGCGAGCCGGATGCGATTTCAATTGGATGGGCGTCTGTGACTTCGCGACCAGGGCTGTGGTTCACCTGAGTCTTGCCGTCTGCAGCCAAGTCCTGAATCAGCGTGCCGTTCGTCCAGACGTTGAGGCTCTGGATGCCGTAGCAGATGGCGAGGATGGGCTTGTGCAGATTGAAGGCATCCTGCAGCAGCAGCTCATCAACGGCCTCGCGAGCCGGGTCGGCTGGGTTGCACTCAGGGATTTTCTTCTCGCCGAACTTTTCCGGCTCCACGTCAAAGCCGCTACCGGGCAGCAAGACACCTTGCACGGTGGCAAGCAATTTGGCTACGCGCTCTGGCCTCTCATGCAACGGAATTACGACTGGCGTGGCTCCGACAGACTGAAGTGTGACGGTGTACTGGGGCAGAGAACGCTGGTTATAAGCGGTGTCGCTGGCGGTGGGCTCAGGAATGGCTATGCGGATACTCATAAACCAATTAGTGTACGCCTTCCACTAGCGCCATGCGGTTATTGAATATAAGTATTTTATTATCAATAATTTATACAAAACTCTTACCTGTTATTGCCCATTCTCGAAGCGGTGAAAGAAGCTCGAATCAAGATAATGCGGTGTGGTGGAGCTGTCTGCCACGGCCCGCACCAGGTCCGCATAGAAGGCATTGAACTGTCCGGCAGCCCCTATGTCAACGGGCTGGGTAAGGTCGTCATCGGTGGAGTGATAACGCTGGGCAAGCCAGCCGCGCCACGCCTTATACTCGGGCGAACCCGCAGTCCAGCCAAACTTCATGGCGAGGGCCGGAATGCCCGCAAGCACAAAACTGTACTGGTCGGTGCGAATGAAGGAGTTGCGGTCCGGCTCGGGGTCGCCTGCAATTTCGATATGATGCGCAGCGCCGACGGCCCGCGCCTGATCGGCCAGCGTCGATTGCTCCAGCCCCTGCACGTGGAGCTTCTTCAACGAGAAGATGGGCATGAACATATCGAGGTTCAGGTCGGCATCGATGCTGCCGTCCGGCACGGTGGGATGGCCTGCGTAGTAACGCGAGCCAAGCAAGCCTTTCTCTTCTGCAGTAAAGACGAGGAAGAGCAAAGAGCGGCGCGGCGGCTTGCCACTCTGGCTGATGGTGCGTGCGGTTTCCAGTACCGTGGCAACACCGGAAGCATCGTCCATCGCCCCGGCATAAATCGTCTTGCCGTTAATGGGCGCGCCGACGCCGAGGTGATCGAGATGCGCGGAGACGGCGATATAGCGGTCTTTCAGCACAGGGTCGGAGCCGGGCAGAATCGCGGCGATATTCGGCGAGACTACGTGTGAGATCTTGGTAGCCACCTTGGCGCGAATGCTTTTACCAAGCGCAAAGCGGGGCAGCGGCTTTTGTGCATCAGCCAGTGCGAGGATTTCTGCAAAGGTGTGGCCCGTGCCTGCGAAAAGCTTCTCGGCCTGCGCGGGATTAAAGGTAGCCGAGAAGAGCGTGCCGTGGTCGTTGGCGAGCGCGGGGTGGCGCTTGTCGACCGCATCATCTCCCGGCGCGGCGGCAAGGCTCATGCCGGGCTGTCCTGCGCTGGAGGCAACGCGCTCCCAACCGAAGTCCATCGACTTAGGCGTGGGAATGGAAACGATGCCCACCGCGCCAGCCTTGCGAATGGCCTGCATCATGGGCGTGGTGCGTGCGAAAGATTTCAGCGGACCGGGCAAGTCTGCGGGGCCACCGTTGATGAGCACGACTATCTTGCCTTTGAGCGCGGCCATCGATAGCTCCGGCGAGTTGAAATCGTCATAGCCGGACTCTGGAAGATGAAGACCATAGCCGATGAAGACAAGCGGAGCTTCAATCGAGGCTGGCTGATGCCCACGTGCGCTGAGAATGGCATCCTTGCCGAGTTCGAGCGGCGTGGCTGTGCCGCCTATAACCAACGAGAGCGAGGAGTCCTTGGCCAGCACGTGTTGCACATCAAAATGAACGGGCTGATACCAGGTTCCGTTCACGCCTGCGGGCTTCAGTCCCAATGCTTTGAACTTCTCCACAACATACGCGGCGGCTTTGAGATAATCTTCGCTGCCGGTGAGGCGGCCCTTCATCGAGTCATCCGCAAGGTAGCGGATATGCGCCCACCAGGCTTGCCCGGCGGCTGTGTCCGCGGCAACGGAAGGCGTTGCGCCGTGCTGCGCGGCGGCGATTATGCAGGTTGCAACAGAGAGAATGCTGGCGGCAAAAAGAAAGCGGAAGACTCTCATGAGCGCTGGCCTCTGACGACGGGAGTTTTAACAGCATACCCCAGGTCTGCAGAAACGCAAGCGGTGAAACTTAAGCGGAGAGTAAAGCGGCAATCGTGTTGCGGAGCGTTTCGGTCAGCTTGTTGGCATCGCGAATCGTCAGGCCCTCGGTTGAAATCGGCTCGCCTGCAATGAGCGTGACCGGGCCAGGATAGAAGTGCTTGGTATGAATCGGCAGCAGGTCGTAAACGCCTTTAAGCGCAATGGGGACAAGCGGCACCTGTGCGCGAATCGCGAGGAAAGCCGCGCCGGAGAGGAATTCACGCAGATTGCCGTCAGGCGTGCGCGAGCCTTCCGGGAAGACGAAGAGCGGCATTCCGGCCTTGAGCGCGGAAGCGGCTTTGCTCAGGCTTGAGAGCGTGGAGCGCGGATTGTCCGTATCAATCGGCATTTGCCCGCTGCGCGCCAGGTACCAGCCGATAAACGGCAGCGACCACAGCTCCTTCTTCGCCAGGATACGGAACTGGAAGGGCAGCGAAGCGAAGACAACCGGTGTATCCATATACGAAGTGTGGTTTGACGCATAAACGGCAGCGGGATACTTCAGCAGATTTTCGCGGCCAACGACAGTGAGTTTCGCTCCCGAAACAAAGACAGAAAGCCGCGCCCATAGCTGCGCAATGCGATGTTGCGTGCGCCCGGTCTTTGCAAAGAGTGAGGCTATCAGCGCCGCCGAGCCACAGATGGCCGTGACCAGAAAGAAGACCGGAGCCTGCACCACATTGGTGCAGAGCTGATTCCACACGGGAACGGGGTTCGGGCGAGGCATGCCTACTTGCCGTCCTCATGCATGAGCCGGTGGCGCGCTTCGCCTACTAAATAGACAGAGCCGGAGACGATGATGGGCGCTCCTGCGGCCTGTTGCTGCGCAATGCCCAGCGCTTCGGCAACCGTGTCGGCAGCGGTTGCGGGCGTTCCGGTTTGTTCGGCTGCGGCAAGCAGCTCGGCAAGCGGAGTGGCGCGCGGGCTGGCGATGGGCGCAAAGACTACATGCTCAAAGAGCGGGAAGAGGATCTGTGCCAACTCGGTAAGCGGCTTGTCACGCAGGCAGCTAAAGACCAACGTTTGCGGCTCAGGCGTAATGCCGTGAAGACTCGAACGCAATGCCCATGCCCCTGCGGGATTATGCGCCACATCTAGAACCCACTCCGCGCCACGCGCCACAATGCTTTCGAGGCGGCCCGGCCAGTTCGTCTTGCGAATACCTGCGGCAATCGAATCCGCTGTGATAGGAAATGCGTGATGCGTTGCCAGTTCGATGGCGGCGGCAATCGCGAGCGAGACATTGCGATGTTGATGCGGCCCATGCAGCGGGCTTGCTACCTCAATCTCTTTGCCCAGCACTTCGACGGTGTACGCATCGCCCGCACCGAGAGCAGGCATGTACTGCGCCGCATTCACGCCACGCACATTCAGCTCGACGGCCACTTCGCCAAGCGCCTGGTTCGCTTCCGGATGCTGCGGCAGCGTGACAAGCACGCCATTGGCGCGCAGAATGCCGGCCTTCTCGCGGGCAATCGCGGCGATGGTATCGCCAAGCCATTCCGTGTGGTCAAGTGAGATGTCGGTAATCACCGAAGCCAGCGGCTCAACGATATTCGTTGCATCGAGACGGCCACCCATGCCTACTTCGAGAATGGCGATTTGAACATCGCTTTCGGCAAAGTGCAGAAAAGCCATCGCGGTGAGCGTTTCAAAGAAGCTCGGCTGCTGTGGCAAAGTGCCTTCCGCAACAAGCTTTTCGCCCGCGTCATGCACGGCAAAGTAGCGGCGCGCAAACTCGTCGTCGGCAATCTCGGCGCCGTTCACGCGGATGCGCTCATTGGGCCGTTCGAGATGCGGCGAAGTAAACAAGCCTACACGCAAGCCGGATTCCTTCAGGATGGAAGCGAGCGTGGAAGCCGTCGAGCCCTTGCCGTTGGTTCCGGCAATCAGCACAGCGAGAAACTTGCGATGTGGGTCGCCCAAAGCAGCAAGCAGAACGCGAATCTCATCGAGAGAAAACTTGCGCCGCGGCGTGCCGGGCTGCGTGTGCAGCTCGGGAGCCATGCGGTTCAGATCATCAATAGCAGCCGTGTAAGACATGAAGCTTCAGTATAACGGGAGGGGAAGTTCGCACTCGACGTATACGAACTGGATGTCCCTGTATGCAATCCTGCTCTGCTAAAATGCGCCTCAATATTTGCATTGTCATCACATCTGACGGGAGGCGTTGTGAAAGACGTTCAGGGCCGACCAAATCCTCGGAAGCAATCAGGCATTGGCTCCCAGGAAATAATGCAAGAGCGTATCGAAGAAGAATCGATTGCACTGTATACGGCTAACCGCCTGGTAATTGCATCCTGGCGAGAACGATTGATTACAGAAGCCGGCAATGCTTCGGATCTCCTGAAAAAGCACTTTACCCAGGCTGAGGAAGTTTGCGCCCGGATTCTCGATACACATTCCCCTTTGTACTGGCTTCTCTGCTATCGCAGTCTGCCCTATTGCAGCCCAAGCGACAATCTGGAGTTATATAAGCAGAAGTCCGAGATGCTTGATTTTTTTACCGCGCTGACAGTCAAACATGGGAATAATTATCATCATGATGTCCTGATAGAACGCACCGGTGCTTTATCTCGCGATGTTACACCGGAGGACTTCCATCAACTCAATACGCTGCTCCAGTTCTTTGAAGAGATGATGAAGACCAAGCGCCTCTACGAATCAGCTTTGAGAGGCAGCAGACTCCTGATCGATGAGGAGAAGGAACTGACGGTCACCACCGATGACGAGACTGACGCAGCTTTGGCACTTTGGTATAGCCGAAGCAAGCAGTGGACTGCCGCTCTCGGCTTCAAGGGGTTACCCCTGGATGTACTGGACTCTCCAGATTTTATCGATATCGATCATCCTCTAGTCTGGCTAACCTTCTCATCCTTGCAGGATGCGCTCCACAACTGGATGATCTATCACTGCAACCTGTCTTTTTCTCCAAAGCAGGACCACGATAATGACGGACCTTTCATCCCTTTTACCTCTGTGCTCCCTAAATGGGCCGAGACCTTTCTGAAACTCGAATCCGCAAGCAATGGTGCCGCATTACTCTCCCGCTGGACACTTCATGTTTATGATCTTCTTCTTTGCTTCTCTGTCTGGAATGAATTGATCTCCAACGCAGCTAAGGGACAATATGGAGTGCTTTGTCAGCACAACCTTTGCAATTCCGGGCTGCTTATCATGGCAAAGGACGACTTCCATCTCGCATTCCTCTCTCTTCTTTCCGAAGAATATCCAACGGTTCCGAAACCTGAAGCTGACAAGTTTCTGGAGCACTTCCTGCAATATCTGGAGTTCGACCAGGTGTCTTCTCGCGGATGCAATCTGCTGGGTCCTTCCATGCAGGGGTGCCTTATGGAGCAGGGTGGCTTTTACATTGTTGATGCAACGCGGCTCGTCACTCATCTGAAGGAGTCCATACGCAACGCTCCAAAAGCAGCCTGGAAAGGTCATGTTGGCACTGCCAAGGGATTGTATTTTGAGAATGTTCTTGCGGAGCGTATTACACAGCGCTGTAAGCGTGCAATATTTCTTATTAAGCCCGGAAAAAAGCTTGAGCTGAATAACGAGTCCAGCAATACACGCGAGATAGATTTATATATCCAAGTTAATAACATCCTAATCCTGGTTAACTGCAAAGCGATGAGCACGAAGAAGCCGATGCACTTCTACAGCCCCGACTCGCTCAATAATCGCTGGGCGGGCGGAGGACAGATACAACATCAGATAGACGAGAACGACAAGCGCGCCCGGCTGATTGCGAGCTACCCTCGCGAAGGAAAGAATTACGAAATTCCACCCACGATCACACATCTTTTACCGGTGATATGCACCCTGCATGCCGAGTATGTACCACCAAAAACAGCACCTGAGTATTTCCTTCAGGAAAACTTGCCGCGAGTATTAACGCCAGGCGAACTGATTCAGTTGATAAACACCATGAACACGCAGGAATACGTAAATCAACCTTTTATGATTCCTCTGCCAGATGCTCCCGTGCAAGTCACATCTATGGATGAATTTTCGTCCCGCACGATTCGCTTGATTCTCAAGAACAAATACTAAAATTCTTCATAAGGCATAGCTATTCAGCTATTGATGTTGAAACAAAAGCAAAGACTTTGCTTCTAGCTTCTCAGCAAAAGCTCCAGCGCACGCCTCGCATCCTGCAGGCACTTGCGCGCTTCTTCCTCGCTTAACAGGCCCTGGTGCACGGCTTTGCGGCCAACATCGTTGACGCGATTGGCAGGGCGCAGAAAGGCCGCGTCTATTCCAGTCATCTGCAGGTTGTTGTTTACCTCGTGCAGCAGGTTTCCCAATGTGGGTGTGTTGCGATAACGCCTCTCTACCTGCTTTGCAATTGGATCGGGCAGCATTTGCTTCACGGCCTCTTCCACCACGCTGCGGCACATTACGGCGCAGGCTGTATAGAGCCCCAGAAAGTAGCAGCGCGTTGCTTCATTCAGATAACGATCGGCTTCTTCGGATGCTGCCGAGGTCACCACGCACTCGCGTAGATGTGTGGCCCGCTTCGTTGCCGGCTCAATCAGCTCGATTAGCTCAAAGGCTATCGAGGCGCGCAGCAGGTCATTCTCATGCGTATCGAGCGCTCGCTGAATCTCCTGCCATGTCGGCGTCTGCGTGGCTGTTTCGATAGGCAAAAGCCGCGTGAGATGCGTGAGCCGTTGCCGTGCATGCTGGATAAAGCCCTGGTGCATCTCCTGCGCAAGGTTTTGCCACCCGGTGACAAAGCCGCCGGGATCGCGGGCATAGTGCGCCGCCATCTCCTTGTAAGCAGCTTCGGGCAGCACATGCTCCAGCTCGCCGATGCGCCCGGTACGCGCCAACTCTGCCACCGCCTGGCAAAACTCGCGCCCCGGAGCCTCGTCCGCTGTCATGCGTACCAACTCGTCTTCCAGCCGTTGTATGTCGATGGCCATAGCTGCTCCGCTTCCAGTTTGAAAGCGGAGCAATAGTCATGAGGGAAGAAGATGCGCACAAATTCCATGCGTGTTCTGAAACAGGAAGAGACTCCCATAACGAAACCGCTGCGTTACGAAACCCCTGGAGAGACACTTGCCTCCGGATGCTGTCGCGCATATTCATGCACAACCTCCAGCACATCGTCAGTCGCCACAAGCGGCATATTTTCCGGCGCTGGAATTCGCATGCCCGCATCCAGAAGCGCTTGCGTCACGGCAGGATAATCGCCCCTGTCGCGCTGCCAACTGTGCATGGAGCCATGCAGCGCCCATGCCAGTGCATTGCCACCATGCTCCGTCTCATAGATGTTGATGGCTGCACCATGCGCAAGCAGCGCGCGAACGACCGCGAGATTGCCATGCCATGCGGCAAAGTGCAGCGCGGTCTGGTTGTTATCCATCGATACATTGGCCGGCCAGCCAGCTTCCAGCAATTGCACAACAGAGCGCGTGTTGTTTCGCACAACCACGCCCATAAGGCGGCGCACAGTGCGCTCGTTGAGCTTTGCAATCACATTGGGATGCTGCGCGAGCAGCCGCTGGAAGAGCGCATCCTCTTCAATCTCCGCCGCAACAATAAGCCGCAGCCACGGAGCGCTGCGCTGCATCAGCAAATCAAAAACATCCTTGTGGCCGAACTCATGCGCCAGCAAGTGCGGCGACTTGGTGATGCCGAAGCCGTAGATGTAGATGATGCCGCCGGAACGCGGGTCCTGCTTGGGAAAGTTGCGCTCACTCACGGTCACGCGCACGGTGTCCGGGTCGTTGTTCAGAATCTCTTCGACCAGAGCACGGTCGCCAAGCGCGGAAGCCATCAGAATGTCTGCCTTTGCACCGCGCGAGAGCAGATAACGCGCCACTTCACGGCGATCCGTACAGGCCATATATTGCGCTGCGGTGGATTCATGGTCGATATCGCGAGCGTCAATCTCGGCACCGTGGTCCAACAGTAGAGCAGCAATCTCAACCGTCTTCGCAAAGTGCAACGGAAGCTGCCCATCGCCGCCGCGGGCGTGGATAAGAGTTGGATCTGCCGCAAGAAGCTGCCGCACGCGGTCCCTCATCCCCAGCCTGGCCGCCGCGTGAATATCCACCGTAGCTCCGCGCTCGATGAGATACGCCGACAGCTCCGGGCTTGCCTCATCCAGTACACCGTAGCTGCCCGCCCACCAGCGCGAGCGTGCATTGATGTTGGCACCGGCATCGAGCAGAGCATCCACCATCGCTCGGTTCTTCCGGTGGACAGCGCCAAGAATCGCCGGAGCGTCGAAAGCAAAGTTCGGCAGCGGCTCATCGATGCGTTCCCGCAGCGACGCGTGACGCGCAAGCACCTCGCGCACCAGCGCTGCGTTGTCAGAACGGATGGCCGCAATCAGCGCTTCGGTTGCATCTTCAGAAGAAATTTCGACGCGCTGCTTGAGCGCCGGCCAGGTGTCAAAGCCGTACTCACGGGCGATGACGTGGAGCGCATCGGCATATTTTGGCTGGGTGGCGGAGATGCCAAAGGCAGTAAAGCGTCCGGCTGCCGCTGCGTCCGACTCCTGCACCTGCCGCAGTAGCGTGTGAGCCTGATTTTTCAGGTGGTCAAGGTTGGGGCGCGCGGGTAATTCGCGTAAAGACATAATTCACTCCTTCTTGTGTGCCCGTGGTCCGCTGCGCCGGGCGAGAAGAGAGTGGGTTGTGGGTAAACACAAAACCAAAGGTGGGATAATCCCTTTCCGCGGACGGGGTGCACCCTTTTCAGTGCGAGACAAGAGTATCAGCAGAAAAATATTTTGGTCTACCGGCATTCGTTACACCTACAACACCGGCTCGGCGCGCCGCGGATTGCGCCCCGCTTTTCCACGCTCCGCAAAGCGCTTGTGGAAGCCGTGGAAACCACGTCCGCTGTGCAGAACGCGCGCATTCCATCGCTGCAATCCATGCGCCTTTGGACTAGAAACCCACAAAATCTCCCAGGAATTCACAGGGGGTTTCAGCTTTGCTGTTGAAAGCGTGGGAAATCAGGGGCAGGCTAACGGGCTTCCACACCAGTTTTCCAATTCTGCAGATTGAACATGCCAAGTTTTAGAAAACTGGACATATATCTATCCGCTTCTATTCAGAGAAGTTAAGCAAGTTATCCACTTTTCCGCACGGAACGGTTATGACTACGGGGTATGTATTTCTCTTTTCATAGAAAAACTCAGTCTCCGTCGCAGGCTTTTGTGCCAACGCGCACTGCCGCAAACAGCCTCCATTTCCCGGCTCATCAGGCTGCATGGCACGCCAAAATGCTTACTTTTCGGGAACATGGTACGAGGAATCCAGACATGACGCACGTTTTCCACCATTGAGATTGGCGCAAACCTGAATACAATCAGGAACAAGGGACTAGCCGTCCAGATATCTGCGCCGCTGGCGCAAAAGCTGAGACCGCCAGGGAGAGCGCTGGCAAGGTGGGGGTAGGGGAATGCCAATCACGGAATCGGATGTCGAACAAACTGCCGGGCGAGAATCGGCACAGGGGGCAGCGATGGAGATTACGGTAAGCCGCCAGGAACTGCTGAAGGAACTAACCGCTACGCAGAGCGTGGTGGAGCGCAAGACGACTATCCCCATTCTTTCCAACTTTCTGGTGGAAGCCGAAGACGACAAGCTCTCCATCACAGCCACGGATCTCGACCAGGCGATTCGCACCAGCGCCTCCGTCAAGGTCAAGAAGCCGGGCTCCTGCACCATTCCGGCACGCAAGCTCTACGACTACGTAAAGCTGCTGCCCGAGGGCGAAGTCTCCATCAAACTGCTTGAAAACCACTGGGTACAGATTCGCTCCGGCCGTTCGAACACCAAGATGGTCGGCATGGCGCGTGCCAACTACCCGCAGGTTCCCGAGTTCCCTTCCATCGCGGTAACCACGCTTTCCGCAGTCGCGCTCAAGACGCTTATCTCGCGGACTATCTTCGCCATCTCGAATGAAGAGTCGCGCTATACGCTGAACGGAGCGCTGGTGGTGCTCAAGGCAGAGTCGATTGCCATGGTTGCCACGGACGGCCATCGCCTCAGCTTCGTCGAAAAGCCCGGCGAAACGCTCGAAGGCATCAGCGGCGAAAAGCGAGTGCTCATTCCGCGCAAGGCGCTGCAGGAGCTGGCAAGCCTGCTGAATAGCTCCGATGCCGAGACCGTGGAATTTGCAGACGACGAGCACACGCTCTTCTTCCGCGTAGGTCACCGCACGCTCAGTTCGCGCAAGCTGACCGGCCAGTTCCCCAACTACGAAGCCGTGATGCCGCGTGATAACACCAAGTTCGCCGTCATCCGCTCCAGCGAGCTTTCTGCATCGATTCAACGTGTCGCACAGTTTGCCGATGAGCGCTCCGGCGCGATTCGCCTGCGCCTTGAGTCGAATGAGCTGAAGCTTTCGGCAGCGTCCACGGAATCCGGCGAGTCGGAAGACACGATTGATACGCCTTACTCCGGTGACCCGATTGTGGTGGGCTTCAACTCGTCTTACATCCTCGACTTCCTCAAGGCTCTGGGCAATGAAGGCGAAGTGCGGCTCGAGTTCAAGGACTCGCAATCCGCCGGCCAGATGCGCCCCGAAGACCCGGATGCGGAGTACCGCTCGCGCTATGTTCTGATGCCGATGAGGATATGACTTTCCTGTATGGGAAAAGCAAAAGCCCTCATTGCAGAGGGCTTTTGCTTTTTCCGCGCGCCTATGTCATTTGTCCGTATTCGCTCCTTGCGCCATCGCCTATGATTCGCTCACGCTCTCGCGATAGGTGAATCCTCAGGACTGAAGGAGATGGGGTATGGAGATTGCCTCCCGGCGTAGTTTCTTTGGAAAGCTGGCTTCAATGACGGCTGTAGCAGCCGGTGCTTCGCGGCTCTTTGCGCAACAGGCTCCGGCGGTAGCGCAGGCCGCAGGCGGCGACAAGCCCAGGCGCAGCAACCATATTCATGACGGCATCTACTACTTCTCCGGAACCGGCGCGAACGATGGCTATCCCAAGGACGACCATGTTCTGGTGACCGACCCCTTCGAGAAGCACGTCACGCGTACCATGGATGCACTGAAGCGTTCGCTCGAACGCGCCGGCTCTAACATGGACAATATCCTGCATCTGGAGGTCACGCTTTGCCTGCCTTTGGCAGACGGAGTGGCGACACCGCAGGGTAAAGCCCGTTTCGACGCGCATAAAGCGCAGTACGATGCGCTGAATAAAATCTACGGAACCTACTTCAGCCCCGGAAAAGCCCCGTCCCGGGCGTGCGTGGCGGTAGATTGGATTCCAGGTGATTCGTTGATTGAGATGGTGGGAAGCGCGCTCGTCGTCAATCCGTAAGCATGACGCGGCATCCGCACAAGCCCATAGATTGATAGAAATTTTTTGAGGTCACGGAAAGGAAACAATTCATGAATCTGAAGTCCATCTGGAATCGCCGTTCGTTTCTCTCACTTTTAGGCGCGGTTGGAGGCGGCGCATTGGCTCCAGCGCCGCTGCGCGCCGCCACGGCAAAGCCGGATGCCCCTGCTTCCCCGCTGCTGGACGGCCACCCGATTGTGCCGATTACAAGCGGCCTTGGTTCTACGGGCGATGTCTACGCCGAGCTGGGCGTAAAGCCGCTCATCAATATTGTCGGCACCGTAACGGTGATTGGCGGCTC
>NZ_JBZYWK010000028.1:0-12117 GCF_059115385.1 Occallatibacter sp. FHG110214_02
TCGCGGCTGATGCTAATTGAGCAGGCCGCGGATGAGGCGCGTGCGGCAGCAACCAACCTGGCCAAGACGCAGAGCACGCTTGCGACGCAAGCAGGCTCACAAGCAAATGCGGCGGCCAGCAATGGAACGACACGGCTGGCTCGTATCCAGGCGGCAAGCCTGCGGCAGCAACTGGTGAGCATTTACGAAGATCGCATACGCACGGAGCAGCAGCTCGCTTCGGTGTATGACAAGTGGGCGGCGCAGGTGGGAGTACAGCACCAGATTCTGCTGCATCTTGTGTTGCAGTCGCTGGCATGGATTTTTGTCATCCTGATTTGCATGGTGCTGAGTGATGGGCTGGTGCGGCGGGTGATGGAGTATCCGCGGCTGGACCGGCGGCAGAAGCAGACGCTGCGCAGCATTCTTGAGCTGGGAATTCAGCTTGTGGGCGTGGTGTGTATTCTGCTTGTCATCTTTGGAGCCCCGCAACAGACAACCGAGATGCTGGGATTGGTTACGGCGGCGATCACCATTGCGTTACAGGATTTTGTTCTCGCGTTTTTTGGCTGGTTTGTGTTGATGGGTAAGAAGGGCATGCGCGTGGGCGATACCGTGGAGATTAACGGCGTGGGCGGCGAGGTGATTGAGATTGGCCTGATGTCCACAACGCTGCTGGAGTCGGGCGCGCTTGCAGGCAAGGGGTATCCGACCGGAAGGCGCATCAGCTTTATGAACAGCTTTGCGATACGCGGGACGTACTTTAATTTTTCAACTTCTGGGCAGTGGCTCTGGGATGAGTTGGATGTGACGGTTCCCGCCGGGGCGGATTCCCGCGCCGTGATGGAAAAAGTGCAGAGCGCGGTGGAAGAAGAGACACGGTCCGATGCGAGCGCGGCGGAGACGGAATGGCTGCGCACGGTACGCGGTGCGGCGTTGAGCCGTCGCGGAGCAGCGCCTGCGGTGCATCTTTTGTCTTCCGGAACGCTGGAGGTGCGTTATGTTACGCGCGCATCTGAGAGAGTGGAGACCCGGGAACGGTTGCATGAACGGGTGATGGAGGTGCTGCGGGATCTTCCTGTTGCAGCGTCATGAATTTAACTGGAGTGGATTTGACACGCTGCGGGGTTTGCCCGTAGGGTTGTAAACAGATGCAGAGCGTCCACCATCACCGCCATCACCATCATCATGGACACCCCATGACGGCGGGATGCTATGGCGTGAACTAGCAAGACTAAGCCAAAGAATCCAGGATTACCAGAAGCCCGCCGGCAAAGATGCCAGCGGGCTTTTTGTTTTGCCACGAAATTTCAACCTTAAGTGAGACAGGACCATGATTGACTTCGAGAAAATGGATGGGCTGATACCCGGTATCGTGCAGGATGCCAAGACGGGGGAAGTGCTGATGCTGGGTTTTCTGAACTCTGAAAGCTATGCGAAGACACTGGAGAGCGGCTTTGTGACGTTCTGGAGCCGTACGCGGCAGAAGCTGTGGATGAAGGGCGAGACGAGCGGCAACCGGTTGAAGATTGTTTCCGCATCGACGGATTGCGATAACGACACACTGTTGTTTCGCGTGGAAGTGGAAGGCGATGGGCTGGTGTGCCATGAGGGCACGGTGAGCTGCTTTACCAAGTCGATTGAAACGGAAGGGCAGAAGACGGAGGCCGCAAGTGGCAAATAAGTTAAGACTCGGAATTCCCAAGGGAAGTTTGCAGGATGCGACGATTGCGCTGTTCAAGCGCGCGGGTTGGAACATTTATGCGGATGGGCGCTCGTACTTTCCTTCAATTGATGACGCGGAGATTGAGTGCATGCTGATTCGCGCGCAGGAGATGGCGCGGTATGTGGATCATGGTGTGCTCGATGCTGGCCTTACCGGCATTGACTGGGTTGTGGAGAGCGGGCTGGATGTGCAGAGTGTGACGGCGCTGACGTATTCCAAGCAGACGCGGCGCAAGGTGCGTTGGGTGCTGGCGGTGCCGGAGAACTCGGGCTATGAGAAGGCCGAGGATCTTGAGGGCAAGATTATTGCCACCGAGCTTGTGGAAGTGAGCAAGCGTTACTTTGCGAGCAAGGGCGTGAACGTGAAGGTGGAGTTTAGCTGGGGCGCGACGGAAGTGAAGCCGCCCACGCTGGCCGACGCAATTGTGGAAGTGACGGAAACAGGCAGCTCGCTGAAGGCGAATCACTTGAAGATTATTGACACGGTGATGGAGAGCGAGACTCGGTTGATTGCGAGCAAGGCTGCGCTGAACGATGCATGGAAGAAAGTGAAGATTGACCAGATTGCGACGATGCTGCGCGGTTCGATTGATGCGCAATCGCAGGTGGGATTGATGCTGAATGTGAAACGCGAGAATTTGCAGGCGGTGCTGGATGTGTTGCCGGCGCTGAACTCGCCTACGGTTTCCGAGCTTAGTAATTCGGGATGGGTTGCGGTGAATACGATTGTGGAAGAGCGCGTGGCGCGGGATGTCATTCCTCGATTGAAAGCGGCGCAGGCTACGGGGATTGTGGAGTATCCGCTGAACAAGGTTGTGCTGTAAGGGATGTGAATGGAGAGGTTGGCCGAGCGATTTAGGCACCGGACTGTGGCTCCGGACAGACGTGTTTGACTCCCGTACCTCTCCCCAACAACAAGAGAGCCTATACAGCAAAGGATAGAGACACTATGAAACTGATTCGCACCACGGGGCGCGGAGCAGGACGGGCCGCAGAAGTGATTGCGGCTTTAGAACGGAGAGGCGGCACGTCGCTGGAAGGTGTGCTGCCCGCGGTTCGGCGGATACTTGCCGATGTGCGCAAAGGCGGTGACCGGGCGTTGCTGCGTTATGCAAAGCGGTTTGACGGACTTGCGAATGCGAAGCTGCTGCGTGTGAGCGAGGACGAGATGGAAGCGGCGTGGGAGTCCGCTTCACGCGAGATGCGCGATGCGCTGACGGCGGCTGCGAAACAGATTCGCGGATTTGCTGAAAGGCAAATGCCGAAGGCGTGGAGCGCTAGGCCGGTTGTCGGGCTGACGACGGGGCAGGTGGTGCGGGCGATTCCTTCGGTGGGTTGCTATGTTCCGAGTGGGCGGCATCCGCTTCCTTCGACGCTGCTGATGACGGCGATTCCAGCACAGGTGGCTGGGGTGGAGCGTGTGGTTGTTGTTTCTCCCAAGCCCGCGCCGGAGACGCTTGCAGCAGCGTATCTGTTGGGCATTCGTGAGTTTTATCGCGTGGGTGGAGCGCATGCGATTGCGGCGCTGGCGTATGGGACGGAGAGCCTGCTGCGCGTAGATAAGATTGTTGGGCCGGGAAGCTTGTATGTAACGGCGGCCAAGCGCGAGGTTGCGTTTGATTGTGCAATTGATATGCTCGCCGGGCCGACGGAAATTGTAGTGACAAGCGAGCGTGGCAAGCCTTCGGATATTGCTTCCGACCTTGTAGCGCAGGCGGAGCACGATCCGGAAGCGCTGGCGATTTTTGTTACCACGCGCGAGGAGTTGGCGAAAGATGTGATTGCCGATGCGATGGCGCGCGCGCGGAACAATGCGGTAGCGCGGGAGTCGCTGCGACGCAATGGGCTGGCGATTGTTGCAGGCAGTGTCGCAGAGGCTCGCGAGATTACAAATCGCATTGCACCGGAACATTTGACCGTGGATTCTGCTTCAGATTTGAAGTGGGTGCAGAATGCGGGCTCAGTGTTTGTGGGCAAGTGGTCGGCGCAGCCGTTAGGGGATTATATTTCCGGACCCAATCACACTCTGCCTACTGGCGCGATGGCGCGAGTGCGCGGCGGGTTGAGTGTGAATGATTTTGTGAAGCTGATTACGGTGCAGGAGTATGGCGCGGAGGCAATCAACAAGCTGGGGCCGAAGGCTGTGCTGCTAGGCGAGGCGGAAGGATTGACAGCGCATGCGGAGGCAGTGCGCGTGCGGTTGAAGAATGCTTCGCGCGGGAGGAAGAAGAATGGCTGAGGCTTCGGCTGTGTTTCCTGTGCCACGTGCGCGTGTCCGTGCGATGAAGGAATATCATCCACCGTTAGGCAGCCGTGATGCGTTGCGGTTGGACTTCAATGAAAATACGGTTGCTTGTTCGCCGGCAGTGAGCGAGGTGCTAGCCAAGATTTCTGCGGGTGCATTGACGAAGTATCCCGAGCGCGAGCCGGTGGAGGCTCTGGTTGCGGAGCATCTTGGCGTGGGTGCTGAGAGTCTTGTGCTGACCAACGGCGTGGATGAAGCGATTCATGTGCTCTTCCAGGCGTTTCTCGATGCAGGGGATGAATTGTTGCTGCCGGTGCCTACATACACGATGTATGAGGTGTATGCTTCAGCGACGGATGCAGATGTGGTGAAGGTGCAGGCGGATGCGACGCTCGCGTTTCCGTTTGAGCGTTTGATTGCTGCGATTACGCCACGTACCAAAGTGATTGCGATTGCGAATCCGAATAGCCCGGCGGGGTCAATTGCTATGCGAGAGCAGATTATTGCAATTGCCGAGCGCGCGCCGCACGCGATTGTGCTTGTCGATGAAGCCTATTTTCATTTTTATGGCGAGACGGTGCTGGACTTGATCAGCGAGTTGCCGAATCTTGTTGTGGCTCGCACTTTCTCAAAGGCTTATGGACTGGCAGGGCTGCGTATTGGACTGCTGGCGAGTGGCACGGAGAACATGCAGTGGATTCGCCGCGTGCTTTCACCGTATAGCGTGAACCTTGTTGCGCTTGCTTGTCTTCCGGCTGCGGTGAAGGATGAGGCATTTCTTGCGAATTATGTTGCAGAAGTGAAGACGGCTCGTGCGGAGTTTGAAGTAGCGCTTGATGAGCTTGGTCTGCGGCGCTGGCCCAGCGAAGCAAACTTTGTTCTTGTTGGTATCGGAGCGCAGCATGCGGAGTTTGCACGTCGGATGACGGCGGCTGGCGTGCTGGTGCGCGACCGTTCGAGTGACCCGGGCTGCGATGGTTATGTACGCATCACGGTTGGCACGCGGGAGCAGATGCGTGTGGCTGTGGATGCGATTCGAGAGGCTGTGACAGCGCTCAAGATTAAGGGAGAGAACAGGTGAGCACAAAGAAGGCAAAGAAGAAGTCGACTAAGAGCGTGAAGCCAAAGAGTGTCAAAGCGGTCCAGCGTACGGCGGAGTTCGCGCGCAATACGACGGAGACGCGCATTGCGATTCGCCTGGTGATTGAGGGTGAGGGTAAGTACGAGGTTTCTACGGGGATTCGGTTCTTCGACCACATGCTGGAGCTGTTCACGCGGCATGGAGCATTCAGCCTGAATCTGCAGTGCGTGGGTGACCTGGATGTGGATCAGCACCACACCGTCGAAGATGTGGGGATTGCGCTGGGCGAGGCCTTTGATAAGGCGCTCGGCGACAAGCGCGGCATTTTGCGTGCCGGATATTTTGTAATGCCGATGGATGAGACGCTGGCGATTGCGGCTGTGGATATGAGCGGGCGCACGGCGTATGCGGTGGATACGCAGGTGAAGACGCGGCTTGTTGGTGATTTGCAGAGTGAGCTTGTTACGGATTTCTTTGAAGGCTTTGCTCGCGGTGCGAGAGCGAATGTGCATGTGAAGACGATGTATGGACGGTCGAATCATCACAAGATAGAGGCCATTTTCAAAGCGTTTGCACGTGCGCTGCGCGTGGCATGCAGCAAGGACAAACAGCTTGGCGAGATGCTGCCTTCGACAAAAGGTTTGCTCTGATGCGCGTTACAGTCATTGACTACAAAGCGGGGAATCTTACCTCTGTGCTGAAGGCGCTACGGCATCTTGACGCTGACGTGACGGTGACGGATGGCGAACTTGCGCCGATTGAAAATGCAGAGCGGATTGTGCTGCCGGGTGTTGGGCACTTTGCGGCTACGCAGCGATTGGATGCTACGGGTATGACGCCGGCGATTCGTGCAGCAGTGGAGCGCGGTGTGCCGTTCCTTGGAATTTGTGTGGGGATGCAGTGGCTGTTCGCGGGCTCCACGGAAGCGCCGGGGCATGCGGGACTGGGATGGTTTGCCGAGCAGTGCGCGCGCTTTCCTGAGGGCGGCGAGAAGGTTCCGCATGTGGGTTGGAATTCTTTGAACCCTAAAAAAGAATCGCGATTGCTTGCGGGCGTTGAGCCGGGCGAGTTTGTTTACTTTACGCATTCGTATAAAGCGCCGGTAACGAGCGACACTGCGGCGGTAACGGAGTATATGGAGCCGTTTGCCGCAGCAGTAGAGCGCGGCAATGTAATGGGCGTACAGTTTCATCCGGAGAAGTCGAGCGAAGCGGGCTTGAAGATTCTTCGCAACTTTTTGGAGATGCCGCGATGATTACGAAACGCATTATTGCTTGCCTGGATGTGCATGCGGGGCGCGTGGTGAAGGGTGTGCAGTTTGTAGACCTTGTGGATGCGGGTGACCCGGCGCAGCTTGCGGCGCGGCATGCGCGCGAGGGGGCGGATGAGATTGTGTTGCTCGATATTACGGCAACGCATGAAGGACGGCAGACTCTTCTTGATACTGTGAGCAGGACCGCGCAGGAGTTGTTTGTGCCGTTCACTGTCGGTGGTGGAATTCGCACGGTGGAAGATGCGGAGCAGGTGTTTCTTGCGGGTGCGGATAAGGTGAGCATCAACTCTGCTGCGCTGAAGACGCCGGAATTGATTTACGAGATTGGCAAGACCTTTGGTTCGCAGGCCGTGGTGGTGGCGATTGATGCACGGCGTGATAAAGAGGCCGCTGACCCGGTCCGTGATGCGCAGGTATTTGTGCAAGGTGGACGCAAGCCTGCCGGTCGGCGTGTTGTCGAGTGGGCTCGCGAGGCGGAAGAACGTGGCGCGGGGGAGATTCTGCTGACTTCAATGGATTCCGATGGTACGCGAGCAGGATTTGATTGTGAACTTACGGCAGCGGTGAGTGAGGCCGTGAGCATTCCGGTGATTGCTTCCGGCGGCGCGGGAACTGTCGAACATTTTGCAGACGTGTTCAAGCGCGGCAAGGCAGATGCGGCGCTGGCTGCGAGCATTTTTCATTTTGGTGTTTCGAGCGCCAAGTCGCTGAAAGAGCAGCTTGCGCCGAATGGGATTTCTGTGAGGCTTTCATGCTGATTCCTTCGATTGATTTGCTGGGCGGGCGCATTGTGCAGTTGGTGCAAGGAGAAAAACTGCGGCTTGCCTTTGATGATTTTGAGTATTGGATTGAGAAGTTCGCGAAGTATCCGTTGGTACAGCTGATTGACCTGGATGCAGCGATGCGGCAGGGAGATAACACTGTGCTTGTTGAGCAGATTTGCAAGCGGCTGCCGTGCCAGGTGGGTGGCGGTGTTCGCGATGAGGCGCGCGCAAAACAGATGCTGGATGCGGGTGCGAGGCGCGTGATTATTGGCTCGGCCCTATTTACCGAAGATGGCGCAGTGAACACTGGGTTTGCTAGTGAGCTTGCAGCGGCGATTGGCGCGGAGAAGATCGTTGCAGGCATTGATACGAAGAATGGACGCATCGCGGTGAAGGGGTGGAAGGCGAATGTAGATCTGACACCGGATGCGGCGATTCCTGCGCTTGACCCTTATGCGGCTGCGTTTCTGTATACGCATGTGGATGGCGAAGGGATGATGCAGGGATTTCCCATGGCGACGGCGGAGCGGTTGCGCAAGTTGACGGAACGGCAGATGATTGTTGCCGGCGGAATCCGCTCGCAACAGGAAGTGGATACGCTGAGTGCAATGGGTGTGGATGCTGTGGTGGGAATGGCGGTGTATACAGACGCGATTGCTGTTTAAGCATTTGTAGTATGGGTTTCACTCACGTCGGCTATGCTGGAGCAAGGCATCTTGCGGGAGGAACGAGGATGGCTACGATTGGACAGAGCGGTTTCAGGCTGGCGCGTAGGCTGGATGAGGTCGGATTCTCTGACATTGTGCAGATTCGCAATAAGGTGATGGCTCTGCGTGCTGAGGGCCTTGCTGTTCATCCACTGCATGGTGGCGAGCCATTTTTTGAAACTCCGGATGAGATCAAGTTTGCGGCAGTGCGAGCGTTGGTAGAGAATCACACGCACTATGCGCCGTCGTCGGGAATTCCGCCACTGCGGCAGGCTTTGGTGGACAAGCTCGCGGCAAAGAATAAGATTCACATCACTACGGATGAAGTGATTGCAACCGTGGGCGGATCTCATGCTCTGTATGCGACGTTTCAGACCGTGCTGGACCCGGGCGACGATGCTCTGGTGTTTTCACCGTACTGGACGCCGATTGCAGACCTAATTACGGGAGCGCAGGCGCGGCCGCTGCTGGTGCCTTCTGCAACGGCGCGGCGCAATGGAATTCGCGCGACACTCGAACAGTTTTCTACACCGAAGACGCGAGCCATCTACTACAACACTCCGCAGAATCCGAGCGGGCTTGTTTTCACCAAGGCAGAAGCAGAAGAGGTGGCGGCGTTTGCAAAAGAACGCGACCTGGTTGTGATTGCCGATGAGGCCTATGAAGATTTGATCTATGACGGCGAGCACTTTTCGATTGCGTCGTTGCCGGGAATGCTGGAACGCACGATTACCTGCTATACGTTTTCCAAGACGTATGGCATGACGGGATGGCGCGGCGGCTATGCCGTGGCAAAAGAACCGTTCATGACGGGGCTGCGCAAAATCATTCTCTACTCCACCAACGGCGTGACAACGTTTGTGCAGTACGCAATGTTGGAAGCGCTGAAGACGCATGAGACGGAGATTGCGGCTAAGCGTGAAGAGTATCGCAAGCGGCGCGATTTGCTGGTGGCCGGTTTGAACGAAGTTGGGCTTGATTGCGAACCGCCGGCTGGTGCGTTCTATGCGTTTCCGAATACGGAAAAGATTGCAAAAAACAGCAAGACAGCCACGCAAATCCTGCTTGATAAGGCGCACATTGCCACGATTCCGGGTTCGGTTTTTGGGGCGCAGGGCGAAGGGCATTTGCGGTTTGGCTACGCGATTTCTGTAAAGGCAATTGAGGATTGCGTGGAAGCACTGCGGAAGTTTTTTAAATAAGCTCTGCGCATTGTGGCTGTTTGTATGAAGTATGAGCGTTGATTTCTTGAGGAGAAGCAGAGGCGATGCTGCGAGTCGGATATCCGGCAAAGATTGATGAAAGTTTGTTGAGTGTGATGCCGGCAGGTACCGAGATGGTGCCGCTTGCGTCTGATTTGAACCATGACGTGGAACTGGATGTTTGGATTCCTGATGTTCTGACACCGCGTGCGCAGGACATCTGGCAGCATCTGCGCGGAGTGAAGCTGGTGCACTCGCTGATGGCTGGCACGGAGTGGATTCCGGGAACCGTCGGTCCGCATGTAACGATTTGCAATGCACGCGGGGCACATAACATTGCCACGGCGGAGTGGGCGGTGGGTGCGCTTTTCGCGTCGCTCAAGTATGTGCCGCTTTACCTGGAGATACAGGCTTCTGGTGAGTGGAAGCGCAGAAAAGAGGCGACAGCACAGTATGCGCGGCTGCATCCGAACGCGAGTACGCCTTATCCGCCGGTAATGAATGAAGAGCTGACGGGCAAGAAGATTTTGATGGTGGGGCATGGCTCGATTGGCCAGGAGATTGAG
Source organism: Occallatibacter sp. FHG110214_02 (assembly GCF_059115385.1). Lineage (NCBI taxonomy): Bacteria > Pseudomonadati > Acidobacteriota > Terriglobia > Terriglobales > Acidobacteriaceae > Occallatibacter > Occallatibacter sp. FHG110214_02. The sequence continues at coordinate 9,543 of NZ_JBZYWK010000028.1, forward strand.
CGGATGCTGGCGCCTTTCCAGGTGGAGATGACGCGCGTGGCGCGAACGGCTCGGACTGAACCGCTGGTACATCCTGTATCTGAGTTGGAAAAGTTGCTGCCGCAGGCGGAGATTGTGATTTTGATTCTGCCGCTGACGGAGGAGTCGCGTGGATTGATTGGGGAGCGCGAGTTCGGCCTGATGCAGCAGGGCGCGCTGTTGGTGAATGCGGCGCGTGGGCCGATTGTGCAGACGGATGCACTTGTTGCTGCGTTGAATTCCGGACGGATTCGTGCAGCGCTGGATGTAACGGACCCTGAGCCGCTGCCGGATGGGCATCCGCTGTGGAAGTGCCCTAACCTTTACCTCACGCCGCATATTGGCGGGTCGAGTCCGCAGTTTATGCGGCGTGCGCTGAATGTGGTGGCCGCGGAGTTGGAGCGTTACATCAAGGGCGAGCCGCTGAGGAACGTGGTGCAGGCTGCGATTTAGGCTTCAGCGGTTTTGGCTGCGCGAGACCAGTCGCGCAGACCGAGTGCGGCGAGTGCGACGAGGATTGCGTAGAGCAGCGCGGTTGGCCATAGTTTCTTGTAAGCGTACTCGCCGATGTAGAGCAGATCGACGACAATCCACAGCCACCAGTTGGCGATGTGTTTGCGCGCGCCCCACCAGCTTCCTACAAGACTGAAGCTGGCGAGGGGCGCGTCCAGCCAGGGCAGAGCCGCGTGTAGGCGCTGCGCAAGAATGGCCAGGATGACGCTGCCGATGGCTCCGAGGCTGATTGCGATGGCGGCATCGCGTTTTTTAAGCGGAACAATTTTGACTTCACCTTCTTCCTGCACTCCACGGAACCAGTGCCACCAGCCGTAGAGTGTGAACGCGAGGAAGAAGATTTGCAATAGTGTGTCAGACAAAAGCATTGTGCGGTAATACACAATGAAATAGATGACGTCTGCGGCTAGCGTAATAGGCCAGCAAAGAAGGCTGCGCCGTGTTGTTAGCCAGATTCCAAGGCATGTGGTAATGACACCACACCACTCCAGCCAATGTGCGCTGAGATAGTGCATCATTCTGATTTTGCCTCTGCCCATGCGCGGATTGCATTGAGAAGATGCTTCCCTGCTCCGTGCCACCAGCGGGCGTGGTCGAGAAGATATGCAGGGCATGCGTAATAAGCTTCCTCTTCTGAATGCAGCGTGCTGAGAAAATAGTCTGCTTCCGAGAGAGCGAACTCCGCGTGGCATAGCGCGAGCATGGGGGCAAGTGCAGCGCGCTCTGCAGTGCTGAGTGAGCGGATGGATTCATATCCGTTGAGAAACGCTGATAAATGGTCAAGGTGAACGGTCACGCGTTCAGGCTCGTCAGGCTGTTCGACAAGTGCAAGCCACTCCACCATGCTGCGCTCGATGGCATGCGCCAGGTCATGGACTGCGTTGGTGCGGTCGCTTAAACCAAAATCAATCACGGCAGCTACCTTTGCCTGCGTGCCTTCATCGCTCCAGAAGAGATTGGACGGATGCAGGTCATTATGCGTCCACAATGCTGGAAGCGCAGGCAGCAGAGGAAGAAGCTCGTCGTGGAATGGTTGCAGCAAGTCGAGTGCGTCGCGCAGCCAGTCGCGGTTTACTAGATAGCTTGCGAGCGCAGGCCGCGTGGCGAGATAAGTTGCGAGGGATTGTTCCGAGTGCTGTGTCGCAAAGATACTGAAGCCTGCAACGAGTGGACGGCCTATGCGTGGCGGTGCGTCGTATCTCTGTGCGGCGAGGTGCAGGCGGGCCATTGCCTGGCCGGCAGAGTGCGCATGAGTTGCATGGAAGAAAGGCGTCCATGAGATGGCATCGCGATAAAGGTCAATGCCGTCTGGCAATTCATGCACTTCGTAGGTCCATTCGTCGATTTCAATTGCCGTATTGCCGTGCTTGTTCGCGAGAACAAGAGGGACGCTTGCGCCATGCGCACGAAGATGCGCCATGAATGCGTGTTCCTCGTAGAGGTCAGTGGCACTGCGTACGGCGCGAGCATGGCGCTTGATGAAGACGCGGGACGCACTTGGGTGCGTCCCGACAAGCACGACGCTTGCAGCTGAGAAGGGACGCGGGCTGGTGGTAAGCAGTTGCGGCTGGCCTGTGAGACCAGGATACGAACGCAACACGCCGCGAACTTCATCAACGGTTAGCGGCGGCCAATATGGCGTCACTAATGTTCCGTCTTGCGCGTGTGAATGTACGGTTGTGCTCATTGCTATGTTGAGGTTGTCCTTGTTTAGAAGGTGTAGTGTGCGCTTAAGCGTACGGTTGTGGGCGCGCCGAGGTGGATGAAGGTATCGCCGAGGCTCGCACCTGTGTCTTTCCAATAGCGCTTGTCGGCGATGTTGTCTGCATAGAGACGAAGGGTAACACGGCCTTGTTCTCCGCCGGGAGTGTAGCGCGCACCGAGGTTGAAGATGTTGTAGCCGGGTACGCTGACGGTGTCGTCACGGGTGGCTTCTTTGCGGCCTGTGTAGCTCCAGCCGGGGAGCAGATGCAGTCCTCTTGCGTGCGGAATAAGCACGTCCGCGAAAACCGAGGTGCGAACGTGGGGCACGTTGAGGACCTGC
>NZ_JBZYWK010000029.1:0-46684 GCF_059115385.1 Occallatibacter sp. FHG110214_02
CCCCCCCCCCCCCCCCCCCCCCCCCCCCCCCCCCCCCCCCCCCAGGGCCCTTTTCGGAGATGCGAACGGCCCGATTCCTTTGGAATCGGGCCGTTTTTCTGCTTGATTCTTAGTGTGGCATAAAAGGGTTTAATTGAGCGCAAGAGTTATCCACAGATTTGGGATTTATTTTGCATTGCATGCAGCGGCTGCGCGTTTTGCGCGCCACGGGGATTTTGTGGCCCTCCCGGTGGTCGGGGTCGAGATGGGGGTGTGGCAGTGAAAAAGGCAACCGCAGATCCTTCACTCCGCCTACCCCAATGCGCTTCGCTCAGGATGACAACGCTTGATTTTGTGGGTGAACCAGAACAACGCTATTTTTTGTGGGGTGAGAGAGCTGGCTAACGGCTGTGTGATGGGCGACACGGAGGCAAGTGAGAGGGTTGGGGATACTGCGATTGATATGAGAAAAATTCGGAAGGTTTTCAGCGGCATTCCCGGCGGCGGAACTTCAGGCAGAGATCAGCACAAACACTACATTGTGGCACGATTGCGGCGGAGACACTGCTCACCCTACGTGCGGTCCTTGCAAGTGGGACTGAATGAGTCGTATACTAAATTGCGACTTTTCCGGTCGCAGTTGCGCGTTTCACGGGGTTGGCGGGTGAGTTTTCTGAGTGAGTTACAAGTCGGGGAACGCGGCGTTGTAGTGACGCTTGACCTGCCGGAATCCGTACAGAACCACCTGATGCACATGGGCTTTGTTCCGGATGCGATGGTGACGACACTGCGGCGGGCACCTGCGGGCGATCCTACGGTTTACCTTGTGGATGGGCTTGAGATTGCACTGCGGCGCGAGACGGCCAAGTCGATACGCGTAAAGGTTCCGCGGACACTGAGCCGGCAGCAGGAGCGCGAGTTGCTGGAAAGCGCGCGTCAGGCAGCGCAGCAAGAGTCTGACGATGTTGAGATGAAGCAGGTTGAAACCGTTCGATGAGTGCGTGTTGCGAAACTCCGGCCTTTGTCCCCCCTCCGCCAATGACTGGCGGCACGCTGCGAACGATTGCGTTGATTGGTCCGCCGAATGCGGGCAAGTCCACACTGTTTAACAAGCTGACGGGATTGCGCCAGAAGGTTGCGAATTATCCCGGCGTGACGGTGGAACAGCGCATGGGCGCGATGGCGGGCGTGGCACGGCCTGACCTTACGCTGATTGATTTGCCGGGGATTTATTCGCTTGCTCCCATCTCGGAAGACGCTCGCGTTGCGGTCGATGTCCTGAAAGGCAGGATGCTGGGCACGCCGAAGCCGGATGCGGTGCTGCTGGTGCTGGACGCGCAGCATTTGACGCGTCAACTGATGCTGGCTGCTCCGGTGCTTGCGCTTGGATTGCCGACGCTGGTGCTGCTGAACATGAGCGACCTTATGGAGGCTCGCGGCGGCGCGGTGGATGTGCTGAAGCTGGCGCGGGAGTTGGGCGCTCCGGTGGCGCAGATTTCTGCTACGCATGGAACAGGGCTGGAAGCGGTGCCGCTGTTTTTGAATCAGCGGGATAAGCCTGCGGAAGCGATTCAGAGGCCGTTGACGCTGCCGGTGCTGGGAAACCCGGCGAGCACGCATACGTGGGCTGCGCAGGTGAGTCGCAATACGGGGTATCGCGCGCCGCTTTCCGCAAAAAGCACGCAGAAGCTGGATAACATTCTGCTGCATCGCGTGTGGGGGCCGCTGCTGTTTTTGTTTGTGGTGGTCAGCGTGTTTGAGGTGGTGTTTGCGCTGGGGCAGCCACTGAGCGATGGTTTTCAGAATTTGCTGACGCAGCTAGGTGATCTGGCGCGGCCACTGCTGCCGGAGGGCTGGATTCAGTCGCTGATCCTGGATGGCGCGTGGAAGGGTATCGCTTCCGTGCTGGTGTTTTTGCCGCAGATTCTGCTGCTGTTTTTGTTTATCGGGATTCTTGAGGACTCGGGCTATTTGGCGCGTGCGGCGCTGATTGCGGACCGCGTGATGCGGGCGATTGGGTTGAATGGCAAGGCGTTTATTCCGCTGCTCTCGGGCTATGCGTGCGCGGTGCCAGCGATTATGTCCACGCGCACGATTGAAAATAAGCGCGACAGGTTTGCGACGATCCTGGTAACGCCGTTTATGACGTGCTCGGCGCGGCTGCCGGTTTATCTGCTGCTGATTGCGGCGTTTATTCCGAACAAGGGCGTGCTGTGGGGTTTCCTGAGCTTGCAGACGGTGACGATGCTGGGGCTTTACCTGGCGGGGTTTCTGGCGGCGCTGGCTACGGCGCGGCTGCTGAAAAGCTCGATTCTCAAATCAAGTGAGACGCCGTTCATTCTGGAACTGCCGCAGTACCGGATGCCTACGCTGAGAGCGCTGGGGATTCGGCTGGTGGACCGCTCGAAGATTTTCCTGTCGCAGGCGGGGCGTGTGATTTTGCTGGTGACACTGGGGATCTGGGTGCTTTCGCATCTGCCGGTGACGAAGGTACATGGCGTGCTGAATGCTCCGGAACTGGCTTCGAGCTTGATTGGCAAGCTGGGACATTTTATTGAGCCGGTGATTGCTCCGCTGGGATTTAACTGGAAGGTTGGGATTGGGATTCTGTCGAGCGTGCTGGCTCGCGAGGTGATGGTGAGCACGATGGGCACGCTGTATGGCGCGGACCCGGAGACGCAGTCGTTGAGTTTGCAGACGGCGATGCACAACGACATGCACCTGGGCGGCGCGCTGGCGCTGATGATCTTTTTTGCGTTTGCAATGCAGTGCACCTCTACGATGGCCGTGGTGAAGCGCGAGACGAATAGCTGGAAGTGGCCGGCGCTGCAATTTGCTTACATGCTGGTGCTGGCTTATGGGGCGGCGTTTGTTGTGAATCATGTGGTTACGGCGATTTGGGGCTAGGGACTGGCCGTCCAGGCAGCTGCTCTTCGCGTCATTTTTTGCTGGGATTCGAGCTGTGAGCCTCCCGCTAGTCGGCGCTGAGAAAATGACTAATCCTGTGAGAAAATAGAAGTGTTGAAGCTCTTTGTGCGCCTTTCGTTGCGTGCAATCTCGACCAATTTTTGAAATTGATTCGGCGCGGATAGCGGGCTTGCCTGCTGTGTGGGTTGCGCTACGGATGACAGGAATCGAATGATTAGCGTCAGCAATGTCACGATGCGTTATGGCTCGAAGGTGCTCTTCGAGGATGTCTCGGTGAGTTTTGTTCCGGGGCGGCGGTATGGCCTTACGGGGCCGAACGGCGCGGGCAAGTCCACGTTTATGAAAGTCCTGACGGGCGAGATTGAGCCGCAGAAGGGCACGGTGGTTCGTCCGCGGAAGCTGGGCGTGCTGCGGCAGGACCAGTTTGCGTTTGATAACTATCGCGTGCTGGATACGGTCATCATGGGTAATGCTCCGCTGTGGGCTGCGCTGGAAGAGCGCGACCGCATCTACGAGAAGCCGGAGATGACGGACGAGGACGGCATGCGGCTGGGCGAGCTTGAGGGCGTCATCGGCGACGAGGACGGCTATACGGCTGAGGCGGACGCGGCGGTGTTGCTGAAGGGTCTGGACATTGCCGATGAGCTGCACGAGCGCAAGATGGGCGAGTTGCAGGGCGGCCAAAAGGTTCGCGTGCTGCTGGCGCAGGCGCTGTTCGGGAATCCCGAAGCACTGATGCTGGACGAACCTACGAACTATCTCGATTTGGATTCGATTCACTGGCTGCAGGATTTCCTGGCGAAGTATGACGGCACGCTGATTACGATTTCCCACGACCGTCACTTTTTGAACAGCGTGACGACGCATACTGCGGATATTGATTACCAGACGATCATCACCTACACCGGCGGGTATGACGATATGGTGATTGCGAAGACGCAGGTGCGCTCCACGCTGGAGCAGCAGAATGCGCAACGCGAAAAGAAGATTGCGCAGTTGAATGAGTTTATTGCGCGGTTTGCAGCGGGTACGCGTTCGAGCCAGGTGACGAGCCGCCGCAAGGAAGTGGAACGGCTGCAGACGAATGATTTGGCGCGGTCGAATATTCAGCGCCCGTTTATCAAGTTTGACCAGATCAGGCCGAGCGGCAAGCATGTGCTGGAGTTCAAGGACATTCGCAAGTCGTATGGCGATGAGAAGGTTCTTGATGGCTTTACGGCGAATGTGCTGCGCGGCGAGAAGGTCTGCCTCATGGGCAAGAACGGCGCGGGCAAGACGACTCTGCTGAAGAGCCTGCTGGCGAATTATCCGGGCCTATCTGACTCTGAATTTACGCTCGACAACGGCACGATTTTCTGGGGGCACGAGGCGCAGGTTGGATACTTCCCGCAGGATGTGGGCTCGATGATTGAGCATGGCATGACGGTTGCCGAGTGGCTGCATCGCTGGGACCCCAAGGCCAGCGTGGAAGAGATTCGCGGAATTCTGGGGCAGATGCTTTTCAGCGGCGAAGAAGGCATGAAGCCGACCAAGGCGCTTTCCGGCGGCGAGGCGGCGCGGTTGCTCTTCTGCAAGCTGATTCTGACCAAGCCGAATATCCTGATTCTCGACGAGCCTACGAACCATCTTGATCTGGAATCCATCAATGCGCTCAACGTTGCGCTGCAGCGGTATGAAGGCACGGTTCTGTTGGTTACGCATGACCACGATTTGATTGATGAAGTGGCGACGCGGTTATGGATCTTCAAGGGAGATCATGAGCTTGAGGATTACGCCGGGCCTTACCAGGAATGGAAAGGCAAGCACAACTAAATCAAAAGGGCGAGCGGAATGCTCGCCCTTTTGATTTTTGTACCACGCACGCTTACTTAAGTGTTTTGCGGGTCGATACTCTTGAATCCATAAGTTTCGTAGCGCGTGGTTAGCTTGCCGCCTTTTACTTCCGCTACGGTGAAGCCTTCCGGTGTGCCCATGCGCGTGCCGTGCCACCAGTTGCCGCTGACGGCTCCGCTGGTGATGTACGGAACGCCGTGCCAGAGGACTTTCTCATTGATATGCGTGTGGCCTTGCAGAACGCCAAGAACGTTGTGGCCTTCAAAGAGCGCAATCACTTCGCTGGAATTGGCAACGGACATGCCGTGATGCTTCGGCGGTTCCGCGGGTACAGGCACATAGGAATCAAAGGCCGTGACGAGCGGGATGTGCACGGAGACGATGACGGGCGCGGCAGTGGGAAGAGCTTTGAGGTCGGCGGCCAGCCACTTGAGCTGTGCGGCATCCACGCGGCCCTCATAGGCACGGTCTTCGGTGAAGCCGATGGTGTCGAGCACGATAAAGTGCACGCCTTTGTGGTCGAAGGAATAATACGTCTTGCCGAAGCGCCCTTCGTACATCTTCTTGCCATAGAGCGGATCGGCTGCGGTAGCTCCGCTGGCGGGATAGACGCCAAAGCAATCGTGGTTGCCGATGGTGTGATGAATCTTCATGCCGAGGTCCTGCTCGGTCTTCCCGTAGAGATCGAAGAGGCTTGAGGCGCGGTCCTTGCTCACTGCGAGCGAATCGAAGACATGGTCTCCGCCCTGGATCACGAAGTCGCTCTTGAGATCGCGCGCTTTCTTGAATGCCATATCGCAGCCGGCGGCAGCGTTCAGCTCGGGCTGCAGGTGTGTGTCTGTGATGAAGAGGAAGGTGAAATCTTCCGGCGCGGATGCTGCGGCTGCGGGAACGGACGGTGCAATGGCCGCCAGTCCAGCGGCTCCGGCAAGCGAGAGAAATTCTCTGCGGTTCACGGGGCTCATATCTCCACAATGAACCGTTTTGAAGAAGGCAATATCAAATTTTTCTGAATTCTGCGGGGTGAAGCGGAAGAGTTACGGGGAGCCCATGCAGTGCTGCAACGGGCAAGAGCATACCTCAGGGATTTATCCCCGTGCATTCTTTATCGACTTTGATTGCCGGGGATAAATCCCCGGCCTGCCTGTCATGCCATGATGCAAAGCAGATTCACGTGCTCCACTACCAACGCGAAAAGTATGCTTGCAAGATGGAAACAGCGTGCGATGATGGCTCATGCCGCGCACACTTCCTGCCCTTCTTCTCTATGCGAGCCTTGCACTGGCTCCTGCTTCGTTTGCCGCTCAGCCTGGCGTTCATACTCAATCCGAGATTGATCACGACCTGATGGAAGTATCCGTTACGCAACTGGAGAGCTACTACGCTACGCATAAGTACACGGTGACGCAGGTTATGCAGTGGCATCTTGCACGGATTCATCGCTACAACGGCATCTACCGCGCCGTGGAAACGGTGATGGAGAAAGAAGCACTGGCTCGCGCTGCGGAGTTGGATGCAGAGCCTGCTGGCGCAAAACATGGGCCGCTTTGGGGCGTACCGATTGTGATTAAGGCCAACACGTCGATTGACGGCCAGGTAACGACGGATGGATGGGCTGGCTACACGATGCCGGGGCATGAGCTGATTGCGCCGAAAGATGCGCCGGTTGTTGCGAGGCTACGCGCAGCGGGTGCGGTGATTATTGGCCACACCAACATGCCAGATTTTGCAGCCAGCGATACGAACCGTTCCAGCAGCTTTGGCCGGACGGGCAATGCTTACGATGTACGGTTTTCTCCAGGAGGCTCATCCGGCGGAACGGTGACAGCGGTTACGTCAAATTTTGCCATACTGGGAAATGGCACGGATACCGGAAATTCGATTCGCATGCCTGCGGCAACTTCGGCGGTGATTGGCGTCTTTCCGACGCGAGGGCTTGTGCCCATCTCCGGCATTGCTCCGCTGGACTGGCTACTGGACAACACCGGACCGATTGCGCGCAACGTGACCGATGCGGCGATTGCGTTGACGGTGATGGCGGGCGAGGATTCAACCGGCACACCAAGGCCGGATTCGCTGGATGCGCGGACGGCTGAGGCTCCTGAGAAGGCTCAGCGCGGGCCGTATACGCAATACCTCAAGGCAGGCTCGCTGAAGGGCAAGCGGTTTGGAGTTCCTGCGTTCATTCTCAAGGGTACGGACGTGCCGTTTGAAGGCATTGCCTCCGTTGTGCCGGATGAGCAGGCCGAAGCCACGGAACGCAAGGGAGACTTGCCGCTGGACCCGCGGACGAAGGCGACATTTTTGAAGTCGATTGAGGCGCTGCGCGCGGCCGGTGCAGAGATTGTCTTTGACGACCGGATTCTGCCGGATAGCTTTCCCCGCACGGCTAGCCGCGTGGGAACGCTTCCTTATGTCGGCGAGGGCACGGACACGTTTCTGCGGGAGTTTGGACCTGCAGGGGGATATCACTCGGCGGCGGAGTACGAGCAGGCCACGGGGAAGAAGATTCCGCAGGTGGTGACGGGGTATACCGGGGAGGCGGACCGGCGTGGGTTGCCGATCCAGGCGCAATCGAAGATTGAGAACGATGCGCGGGCGGAGGCGAATGTTTTTGGGCCTCGGGCGAAGGCGATGGCGCAGTTTGAGGAGACGCTTGAGCAGTTCCACCTGGATGGGTATGTATATCCGGCGACGCAGATTCCTCCGCCGGATGAGACGATGCCGCAGGGTGGGGAGATTAGCGGCGGGCCGCACTCGGAAACTAGCTGGGTGAATATTCTTGGGGTGCCTGCGGTGGTGGTTGTGGGTGGGTGGTATCCGGGCGGGCTGCCGTTTGGGCTGGAGATTTCCACGCGGCGGTGGCATGACGGGGATTTGCTGGGGTGGGCTTATGACTATGAGTTGCATACGCATTACCGGCATCCTCCGGTGCTGGTGGAGCAGGGGTTGTTGCCGGGAGCGCCTTGAAAAGCAGAGTACAGAGGGGATGGGGTACAGGGTTTTTAGATAAACGGCTGAAGCTATAAAGAACAAAAACTGTAAAAAGCTGTATATATCCCAGGTCTCCAAAAGAAGGAGACCTGGGGCACCCGAAGTTTGTCGGAGTGCATCCGATGCTGTTCCCTGTTCCCTGTTCCCTGTTCCCTGTTCCCTGTTCCCTGCTTTACTGCACGTTCAGGTCGCCGTCTACGTCGAGCACCAAGTTGTCGCCTTCTATCTGGACGGAGTGGATTTTCAAGCGTTGCAAGGTTAGCTTGTAGCCGGTAGAGGCGGTTGAGCCGACCAAGGCTTTGCGGAGTACATCGGCGGCGTTGACGGTCATGCTGGAGGGGATTTTGTGGCTCAGGAAGGGCGAGAGCAGGAAGTTCAGCTCGCGCTGGTCGCTGATTCGCTCCACGCGGGCGTCGCGGAAGCCTATGGTTTCGCCTTCGCCGTTGGGGGCCATGGAGACCTCCGAGGTTGGCGAAAGAGAGATACCGAAGCAGGCGCCGTGGACCGTGGTTCCGATGCCGGCGTGGGTTTTGACCTGAACGATAATGCGATCTGTGGAGAAGGTTACCTTGGGGTCGGAGGCGTAAACCGAGCAGCCAGCGCTGGGGCCTCCCTTGAGGTAGTAACGCCCGTTGGGACCGCCAAAAAGCTGCGCCTGGAGGGTGCGTTCCAGTGCGGAGCGGCTGACCTTGAGCTGGACGGCGCCGGCGGGCAAAACGAGGCAAAAAGTGGTGCAAGCAAGCAGCAGGGCTGATCGAAACAGACTCATAGGAATGATGGTGCCATTATCCACAGGGCACGCGCTAGTGCCATGCGCTTAACTTCTCCGGCAAGATATTGATAATAAATGCTTTACAAAGTAATTCAACGGGCTAAAATTAGCCACCGGGCTACCATATCCGGTGCAGTTTTCTCTTGATTTTTGAATAAAAAATCCCTAAAATGGAAAACATAAGCGTTGTTGTTTCACCGGATATGCTTCCACCCCTGCAAGCATCCGTCTGAAAAATCCTACCCAGTTAAGGAAACCCATCATGGCAAAGCGTCGTGGAAATCCGAATTGGGGCAAGCCGGAGCCCATCGGGCCCGTTGTGCCTACTGTTACCTCTTTTGAACAAATTGTGAAGGAATTCAAGCTCACCCCGGACCAGTACATCCGTTCGACCCGTCTCCGCGAGTGGGCCCGCCGCAACAAGAATTCCAAGTACATCCCTGAGGCTCTTTTGGAAGCCTGGGGCTTTGAGATCGAATCGACGTTGTAGGCAAGTTTCAGCTTCGTATGACAAAAGCGCCGCTCAATGCGGCGCTTTTTGCTGTTTATGAAAGCACTTGCGATTGTGATCCCGCCCTTTTCGCAAACTGCGTGAAAAAGCCAAGGCATCCGGCGCTTTTCCTTCTTGCTGCTAGAACGGCAGGAGCAGGAGCGGGATGACGATACCCGCGAGGAGCAAGGCCGTGATGACAATACGGTTGCGGGTGTAACGGTACGACATATAAACGCCCGTGAGCGTGGAGAGAAAGAGGCCGACAGAGACGATCACGAAGAAGATCTTCATGGGCAGGTGCGATTTCGGCCTGGAAGCTGGCGCGGGCGTCGACGGAACGTTACTCTGCGGGGCGGACGCTGCCGCGCTGTCCGTGTGGTGATGGTCACCGCCATGATCTCCACCAGTGGACGCCGTGGAGTCCGGCCGGGGCTTCCGCACGGGGATTTCGGTGGTCTGCTTTTTGTGCAACTGCGCGAGGGTGACAAGCCATGCCGGGGGCTTGTAGCTGCTACCGAACGAGGTTTCGTGCAAATTGATGCTTTGCAGAGCTCCTGTGAAGGCAAAAAACAGGAGCGCCGGGGCGATGAAGACTCCCAGGTAGAGGTGCAACAGGCGCACAAGGCGCAGAAAGGCGTGGGATTGGGACATGGCTTGTCTGTATTCCTCGTACTGTGGCTAATGGAACGGCGCTGCGGATGGAGACGCAAATAATCCAGACTTGAACACGGAAGAGAATCCCGCATCACGGCCTGTTGGGTTGCTCATTTTGAGAGAATGATACTATCGGTTGGCTTGAAGAAGCCTTAAGATCTCCCTAAGAAAGACGCTATGCCCGAACGAACAATGACGCCGCCTTTTGTGGATGTACCCGCCGCGCTGGATGAGATTCGCGCGGGACGGATGGTTGTGGTTGTGGACGATGAGGACCGCGAAAACGAGGGCGACCTGACGGTTGCCGCCGAGTTTGCTACTCCTGAGGCCATCAACTTTATGGCGAAGTTTGGGCGCGGGCTGATTTGCCTGACTCTGACCGAGGAACGCGCCGACTTTCTGCGGCTGTTTCCGATGACGCAGCACAATTCCTCGCGGTTTGGAACGGCGTTTACGGAGACAATCGAGGCCCGGGAGGGCGTGACGACCGGGATTTCCGCGGCGGACCGCTCGCATACGATTCTGACGGCGATTGGCGAGAAATCTACGGCGGCGGATTTGGCGCGGCCTGGGCATATCTTTCCGCTTCGGGCACGGCGCGGCGGCGTGCTGGTGCGCGCGGGGCAGACGGAGGCCTCCGTTGACCTGGCGCGGATGGCGGGGCTGAACCCTTCGGGCGTTATCTGCGAAATTATGCGCGATGACGGCGAGATGGCACGGATTCCCGACCTGATTCCCTTTTGCGAAGAGCACGGGCTGAAGATTCTGACGGTTGCGGAGCTGATTCGCTACCGGCTGCAGAATGAACGCTATATTGTGCGCGCTGGCGAGACGACGGTGCAGACGAAGCTTGGCGAGTTCCGCATGATTGCCTACCAGAGCGAGGTCAATGGCGGCGAGAGCCACGTGGCGCTGATTCGTGGAGATGTGGTGTGCAGCGATGCGAGCAAGCCTGTGCTCGTTCGCGTGCATACGCGCTGTACGGCTGGCGATATCTTTGGCGCGGACTGCCGCTGCCGCGAGACCCTGGATGAATCCTTGCGGATGATTGCAGCGGAAGGCTGCGGTGCACTGATTTATCTGCACAACACGGCGCAGGGTTTTGAGATTGAGCACACACCTGCCGAGGCCGGCGCCACCGCGGGCGTGACGCATGACGCGGGACGCATTGTGCTCCACAAGGAACTGCGGGCACGCGAAGGAGCGCAGGACAGGTCTGGTCGGATTGTTCGCGCGATTGGGCTTGGTGGGCAGATCCTTACAGATCTTGGCATTCATCGCATTCGGCTGCTTTCCAATACGCCGATGCACATTCCGGCACTGGAAGGCTTTGGGCTGGAAATTGTGGAGCAGGTGGGGATTCCGCTGGAAGAGTGCGTCAAGGCTGGGGATTAGGACAGGCTCGCTGTAGAAGATGGGTGGCTGATGAAGAGGCTGATTGCGTTCTCCGCGCTCGCTGTTGGGCTAATGCCGCTTGTGTATAGCCAGTCGCTCAAAGTAGACCACTACACTCCCAGCGAGATTATTGCGAAATCTCATGAGCTTGAGCCCAGGGCGCAGGGGCCCGAGGGCGTTGCCAACACCACGCTGAAGGAGTATCCGAACCATCACACGATGGTTGTACTCCGTCATAAAGATGGAGCTGCATGAGGAATTCGCGGACATCTTTTATGTTGTGCAGGGCAAGGCCACGCTCCTTACCGGAGGCAGTATTACCGGCGCTAAGACCGTCGAGACGGGAGAGGTGAGAGGTTTGGCCGTTACAGACGGCGAGCGAACAGAGCTTGCTATGGGCGATGTGGTTCACATTCCCGCAGGGCTGGCGCATCAACTGCTTCTCGGCAAGACCAAGACCTTTGCCTATCTTGTGATTAAAGTAGAAGAGAAGTAATTACCGTTTGCTGTTCTTGGTGGCAAAGGCAGACGGAACCAGCCGCAGGATAATTGCGTAGCTATACCGGACAAAACGAGACTCCCATGCGCCGCTCACGCGAAGTTCAACTCACTCTTCTTGCTTCCCTCGCCTTTTCCCTCACAGCCTGCAAAGACGCTCCGCAGCATTGCGTGGATGCGCAGAACCATCTGCTGCCAGATGCCTACTGCCGCTCGGGCGGTGGCTATGCCGGTGCACACATTATTTACGGCGGCTCAAGCGGAGGGCGCATTGGCGATACCGTGGTGGGCGCGAGTGTTTCGCGCGGAGGCTTTGGTGGTGTTGGCGGGCATGGTGGCGGAGAAGGCGGAGGCGAGTAATGCGGCGTCTGACGGTTACTCCGCGCCATGATTGGCAGAAGCGTGTGGAGCGCGTGGGGCTTACGTATCACACGCTGGATGACGGCTCACCCTATTGGGATGAGACGGCGTACTGGGAGTTCAGCTCCGCGGAGATTGACAGGCTTGAGGCTGCTACGGCGGAGATTCAGCGGCTGGCGCTGGCTGCCGGTGAGGTGATTCTGCAACAGAACCGGCTGGCGCAGATGGGAATTCCCGCCGAGGCGGCGGATGCGATTCGCGCGGCGTGGAATGGCGAGCCTCCGGCGCTCTATGGGCGGCTGGACCTTGCTTATGATGGAAAGTCCATCAAGCTGCTGGAGTACAACGCGGATACGCCGACGGGGCTGGTGGAAGCGGCAATTGCGCAATGGTATTGGCTGCAGGATTGCTTTCCCGATGCAGACCAGTTCAACTCGCTGCATGAAAGGCTGATTGCGAAGTGGAAGGACCTGAAGGCCTACCTCACAAGCCCTGTCTACTTTGCCGATGCGGGCACTCTCGAAGACCGCATGACGACAGGCTACCTGGAAGACACGGCGCACCAGGCCGGTTTGCACACGCGGCATATTGCCATGCGCGAGATTGGCTGGGATGCGCGCAGGCAGGATTTTGTTGACTTCGATAACCGGCGCATCGGCACGCTCTTCAAGCTCTATCCGTGGGAGTGGATGCTGAAGGAACCGTTTGGCGCGAATGCGCTGACGACTCTGCCGCCTGCTTCGGCGCTTTCGGAGTATGGTCCGCGGGAGGACCGGCGCTCGTGGGGCTCGATGCTTTGGATTGAGCCGATATGGAAGATGATGTGGTCGAACAAGGCTCTGCTTGCGATTTTGTGGGAGCTGAATCCGGGGCATGAGCTGCTGTTGCCTGCTTATTTGGATGGCCCGCATGCGATGCGCAGTTATGTGCGCAAGCCGCTGATGGGGCGCGAAGGCAACGGCATTGCCTATGTACGCGATGGCGAGACGGTGGAAGGCTCACTGAGTGGCAATGCTTCCGAAGGGTACGTATATCAAGCCCTGGCGCCGATGGCTGCGGCTGCGGGGAAGACGGCGGTGTTTGGCTCGTGGCTGATTGATGGCGAGCCTGTGGGCATGGGTGTGCGCGAATCGTCCGGGTTGGTGACGAATAATACAAGCAGCTTTGTTCCGCATCTGTTTCGTTAGGGAGAATAGCGTGAAGGAAATCAGCAGGCGCAGTTTTGGATTCGGGCTTGGAATGGCGGCGGTATCTGCGATAACCGCAAGTGAAGCAGCAGAAGCTCAACTGGTATGGGCAAAGAAGGATTGGAACGAGGCGGAGTTTAACAAACTGCTGACAGACCAGCATGGCGATATGCGGCAGGTGTTTGATGTTACTGATGCGCATACGTTAGGCGTTGTGAAGAATGCGTTGAATGGGCTTGAAATTGGATTTGGGATTAAGCCCTCGCGCTTTCGGACGGTTGCAGGCTTGCATGGCACGGCTAATTTCGCGCTGCTGGATGATGCGATGTGGACGAAGTACCGGCTTGGCGAGTTTGCAAAAATAACTGCCCCGGAGACGAGCATGCCTGCCACTCGCAATCCATTTGCAAAGAGCAGTTTTTCTCCGTGGGCGCTGAGCGGCGACCCGAGCGATTTGAGCACAGCATGGCATGATGCCAGTGTGGAAGGCTTGCAGCATCGCGGCGTGAAGTTTTTCGGCTGCCATACGGCACTGGAATTTCAGGCACGCGAGCTGGTGAAGGCGCAGAAACTATCCGACGAGCCGGAAACAATCGTGCGCGAGATGCTCGGGCACCTGCTACCGGGAACAATGCTGGTGGCCTCGATGGCTTCCGCATTGATACTGCTGCAAAATCATGCGAGATACGCGTACCTGAAGCTATGAATCACTTTGCCAGCAGCACTTCAAACGTGTAGTGCGCAAAGGTATGCAATGGGTCGTCGCTCTTGTCGGCTACGGAGCGCAGCAGTGCGCCCTCCCAGTTATTTAACAGAAAGGCTGCCAGCGAATCCGGGTCGGTGCTCTTGCGCAGTTCTTTCTGCGTGACGGCTTCTCGCAGCACATCGGCTAACGCTTGTTGCCAGTGTGCAAATGCGCCGCTTAACAGCTTTCGCAGCGGTGTGCTCTGTCCGGAAACTTCCAGTGTGAGGTTACCGATGGGGCAGCCGAGGGCCATTCCCTTCTGACCGAAGACGCGAATTACCTCATCAAAATAACGGCGCAGGCGCTTCAGAGGAGAGTATCGGGTATCCTTGAGAATTTTCTCCCAGCGGAGAACTTCACGAGTACCGTAGCGGCCAATCACAGCAGCGACAAAATCTTCCTTGCTGCCGAAGTGGTGATAAAAAGAGCCCTTGGGAACGCCGGCAGCCGCGAGAATTTCGTTCAGGCCGGTGGCTGCGTAGCCATTGCGGTGAATCAGTTCCACTCCTACGTCGAGAAGATGTTCGCGTGTGGATTTTTGCTCCATGATGGTTGCGGCTTGCAGCTCCTTTCCTGAGATTGTATCGAGTTAGACCGGACGGTTTAGCACTGTTGCGATTCTGAACCGTCCGGTCTACTTTATTGAGACGGATTACGCCTGCACTGCGTAACGCTCTGCAGGAAATTTGCGCGAGAGATTGGGTCCGAGTGCCTTGCGGGCAGTCTCGTACTTTTCCCAATCGGCAGCATCTGGCAGCGCGGGAATTGTGATTATCTCGCCATGATCAAGTCCTGCGAGAGAGGCATCCACCATATCTTCCGCGGACATAACGATCTCATTCGGCAGGTGCTCGACGGGCATCCCGGCCTTTTCCCATAGTGGAGTTGCGGTGGCTCCGGGGAGTACAGCTTGCACGCGGATTCCCTTCTCTGCGACCTCGTTTGCGAGGGACTGGGTGAAGTTGATGACGTAGGCCTTGGTGCCGCTATAGGTGCCGTTTAACAACTCCGGCGCGAGCGAAACGACGGAGCCGATGTTGATGATGAGGCCGTTGGCACGAGCGAGGAAGCCGGGCAGTGCCGCGAGTGTGAGGTGCGTGAGCGCCGTGACGTTGAGGTAAATCATGGATTCGAGTGCGGAGGGATCCGACTCGGCCAGTTTGCTGACGGCTGCGATGCCTGCATTATTGACTAGCGCGGTGATGGTTGCGTCTGTGCGGAGGCGGCTGGAGACCAGCTCCACGCCTGCTTTCGCACCGAGGTCGGCTTGCAGGGTTTCTACGCTGCGACCGGTCTCCGACTTGATGCGGGCGGCTACTTCGTCGAGTTTCTGCTGACTGCGGGCAACGATGATAAGGTCGTAGCCGCGCTTTGCGAGGCGGTCGGCGTAAACTGCGCCAATTCCTGTGGATGCTCCGGTAACGAGGGCTTTGCCTTTCGATGCGGACATTGAGGTGAATCTCCTTTTCAGTGGGGCACTGGCCCTCACGCATTTTCTTAGAGTAGACCAGTCGGTCTACAGATTCAGAAAAACAATTTTTATATACGAGCACTGGTGCCCTGGAAGGATTTCATCGGGGGAGATATTTGATTTGCAGACGCACAGCTATCATTTATTAATGAGACACACAAGAAAAGCCGTAGACAACCTTAAGGGTAAGGAATAAGACTGCGGCTATGCTGCGTCGCGCTTCGATCTTGCTCCTAGCCCTCACTTCGCTGCCTGCATGGACTCAGCAGGCTCCCACTGCATCCGCAACTGCGGCCAAACCTGCTGATGTTGTACGGCTGACCAAGGCGGTTGCCGAGAGCTACTATCACCCCGATGATCTTGGCGGAATGGATTGCACTGTTGCGCTGGATTGGGCCGCATTTCTCAGTCAATTGAAGGTGGATACGACGGCTGACAAGGCAAAAGCTGCTGTCCAGCAGATGCAGGGAATGAAGCTGCATTCGCACGCTCCTCGAGGAAAAGTTCCCGAACTTAAGTTTGATTGGAATGGCGTGGATTTCCCGGGGAAAGACCAGATGGAATCCGGATTGACGCAGACGATCAATGGCTTCTATCAGTTCTACTGGGCCACCTTTAGCATGACCAGCCTCACGCCAGAAGAGATTACCAAGGTTGAGCCGCTTGCAGATGGAGGCTCGAATATCCATGCCGGAGATAGCAATTCAAAAATCGAAATTCGCGTAAATCCTGAAAATGTTCCGACGCATTACGCATTTGATGTCCCTGCTGCCAATGGCTTCTTTGATGTCTCTTATGTGGCGTCAGAAGAACCGAAGCCGGGTGATATGCGCCGTATCTCGGAGGTAAAAGTTACCGAGCACGTGGGCGCAAACACAGTCAACGCGAATGTGAAACTCGATTATCAGAAAGTGGATGGGTACTTTATTCCAGATCACGTTGTCTTCGAGATTCCCGGTGCATATTCCATGCCGCTTGAATTTACGTCTTGCACGGTGTCGAAGATTGTTCCGGCAGCGGCAGAATAACAGACGGGCAGCATCGCAATGCGATGCTGCCCGTTGTTTGCTACTCCCTATTCGCTTTTTACCAGTTGAGAACGTAGGCGAAAACCAGCGGGGCGACGATGGTGGCGTCGGACTCGATGATGAAGCTAGGGGTGTTTACGCCTAGCTTGCCCCAAGTGATCTTCTCGTTGGGCACAGCGCCGGAGTAGCTGCCGTAGCTGGTGGTGGAGTCGCTGATCTGGCAGAAGTAGCCCCAGAGCGGCACATCTTCGCGCTGCAGGTCCTGATGAAGCATGGGGACTACGCAGATGGGGAAGTCGCCCGCGATGCCACCGGCAATCTGGAAGAAACCAAGCGAGTGTTCCTTGGTCAGTTCGGTGTACCAGTTGGCCAGTTCCATCATGTACTCGATGCCGGTGCGGACGGTGTGGACCTTCTTCACGTCGCCGCTGATGCAGTGGCCGGCAAACATGTTGCCGAGGGTAGAGTCTTCCCAGCCGGGGACGAACATGGGGAGGTTCTTTTCAGCGGCGGCGAGGAGCCAGCTATTCTTCGGGTCAATCTGGTAGCTACCCTTGAGCGCGTCCGAGAGCAGAATCTTGTACATGAACTGATGCGGGAAGTAGCGCTCGCCGGCCTGGTCGGCCTTGACCCATTCGCCTAGAACAACCTTCTCGATGCGGCGCATGGCTTCCATCTCGGGGATGCAGGTGTCGGTGACGCGGTTCATGTGGCGTTCCAGCAGGGCCTGTTCGTCGGCGGGGGTCAGGTCGCGGTAGCGGGGCACGCGCTCGTAGAAGTCGTGCGCAACCAGGTTGAAGACGTCTTCTTCAAGATTGGCGCCTGTGCAACAGATGCCGTGAATCTTGTCCTGACGGATCATTTCGGCGAGGGAGAGGCCAAGCTCGGCGGTAGACATGGCGCCGGCGATGGTCACAAACATCTTTCCGCCCTTTTCGAGGTGATCGACGTAGCCCTGCGCTGCGTCAATGAGCGCAGCGGCGTTGAAGTGGCGATAGTGATGCTTGATGAACTCTTTAATTGGCGCGGACATGGCTGTGCGTGGCTCCTCTGAATGAGTTTGAAGAATTGTTCACCGAGTCTGCCTTGATTCTGCGTCGCGGAAGGCGGAAAGAATCTTGCGCCCAAAGGGCGCAGGCCGGGAGAACTTCCTTCGTTAAATTATCACATTTGAAAGCAACAATTTGATGAATTGGGAAGAACAGGGGGGCAGGGTACGGGTGTAGGGGACAGGGTTATAGATAAAAGGTAAAAAGCTATACAAAGATAAGAGCTGTAGATATTTCACATGGCGCGCGAAAGCTACGCATGAGTGAGGCACCCGACGTAGCGGTCAGGCATGGCGCTAATGCTCCCCTGAGGCTGGCCTCTGCTTTTATACTGACCTCATAACGCCTGCTAATCTCATTGCCGGAGTTTCCGGGCAGTTTTGTGTCACTTCTCTGGATAGGAGATCGGTCATCGCTCTGAAATCTCTCGCTCCCCATAACTGTGCCACGTGCAATGCCCGAAAACCTGGATGGTTCTGCGACCTGCCCGAACACGTATTAACCGAATACGATGCGATGGGCATCCACTCGATGCTTCCGGGCGGCGCTAAGGTGTTTTCCGAAGGCCAGCCCGCACGCAAGGTTTTTGTTCTGTGCTCAGGGCGGGCAAAGCTGGTGAAGTCTTCGCCGAATGGCAAGACGTTTCTTGTCCGCGTTGCCAAGAGCGGGGATTTGCTGGGATTGAGCGCCGTACTTGCAGGCACTCCCTATGAAGTGACAGCCGAAACAATGGAACCCGTACAGATGAAAGTGTTTGACCGTGACGAATTTCTGCACTTTCTGGAACACCATGTCGAGGGCAATCAACACGCGGCTGTCAGCCTCAACAATGAATATCGCGCCGTGCTTCTGGATGCCTGTCGGCTGGCCTTATCCAATTCCATAGCAGGCAGAATGGCCAACCTGCTGCTTCAGCTTGCAAGCGAAGATGGAACCCTGGCCGAGCAACGCCCCAGGATTCACATGCCGTTTACGCATGAGGATATTGCCGCAATGCTTGGAACCACGCGCGAGTCCGTTACGCGCATTCTCAGCGATCTTAAGCGCAAACACATCCTTTCCATCTCGGGGACAAAGGCGCAGATTCTTCGCAAGAGCACACTTGAAGCTCTTATCTGAATTGATGCTTCCGCGACTCAGTCTTCGTCAGGTGTGGTAAAGGTCGGCTCGTGCTCCATCTCGATGGCTTCTTCGAGTTCTTCGCGCTCAATCTCGGCTTCAAAGCGTGCTTCTTCGCCGCGTAAGAAGACTGTGCGAACTTTGGCGAGGTGGTCTTTGTTGTGCTTCAGGAAGGCTTGCAGGTCGTGCTCGTCGCCGACCAGTTCCAGGCATTGCGGCAGGCGGGCGGGTGGAACCTCGCCAGTGTCCATGGCTAGTTCCTGATTCTTGAGATAGCCGCCGATGACGCGGTGCAAGAGCGCCTGCTCGATGCCGTGCTCGCGGGCCTGGCGCAACAGATAGCCGCCGAGGCTTTCCGGAGCGAGACGGCGCCACCACGAATCGGCGCGGCGCATCTCCGAGGCTGAAAAATAGAGGCGCAGAACGGTGAGTTGTTCCATTTCACTTCCCTCCAGGTATCCGTACACGTTGATGTCGTTCAAGAAATCCTGTGGCGCTTGTTCGCGCGTGCGGGCTACGTGCGCCAGAGACATGCCTTCTTCCACTTCTGCTGCGCGGTGCTTGCTTTTGCCCACGCGCTGCGCGTGATAGATGCCTGCGTGACCGGAGAAGAGGTAACTAACGATGCAGGCAATGGCCGCGTAAGCTCCAGCTTCTGCGCCGAAGAGCTCGATGGCCATGAGGGTGGAGGCGATGGGGGTGTTGGCGGCGGCTCCGAAGACGGCGACGAAGCCCATGCCCGCAAGCAGCGAGGGCGGCATGGGCAGAAGGTGTGAGAGCGCGTTGCCGAGCGTGGCTCCTATGTAGAAGAGCGGCGTGACTTCCCCACCCTTGAATCCGGTGCCGAGTGTGACGACGGTGAAGAGGAACTTTGCGGCGAAATCCCACGGCGGGAGGGTGGAGTGGAAGGACGCAACAATGGTGGGTATGCCGAGGCCGATGTACTTGAAGCCTCCGGTAGCGAAGACGGCTGCGGTGACGATGAAACCACCAGCGACGGGGCGAAACTCAGAGCGCGGGATGTATTTGCGTGCAACGTGGGAGACGGCGTGCGTGGCTTTTGCAAAGGCCATAGCGGTGACGCCGAAGGCGATTCCAGAGATGCCCGCATAGAAGAGTTGCGCGGCGCTGAGCTGTGGTACTTCCGCAACGTGATAGACCGTGTGTGCGATGCCGGGAACGTGGTTGGCCCAGGCACGTGTTACCAGGTCTCCGACGAAGGCTGCGAGGAAGCATGGGGCAATGGCATCATAGGTAACTTTGCCGATTACCAAGACTTCAAGGCCGAAGACTGCTCCTGCGAGCGGAGTTCCGAAGACAGAGGCAAAGCCCGCGCTGATGCCTGCCATGAGCAGAATGCGGCGGTCTGCGGGGTTGAGGCGCAGGGGGCGCGTGAGCTGGTCGGCTAGTGAGGCTCCGGTTTGGAGCGCGGTGCCTTCACGGCCAGCTGAGCCGCCAAAGAGATGCGTGATGAAGGTTCCGATGAGAATGAGCGGCGTCATGCGCAGCGGGATGACGCTTTGCGGGTCGTGTGTCTCTTCGAGGATGAGGTTGTTGCCGCCTTCTACCGATTTCCCGAAGAGCCTGTACATGAGGCCGACGCACCAGCCGGCGGGCGCTAGCAAAAGAATGAGCCAGATGTGATGCTCGCGCAAGTTGGTGGCAAACGTGAGTGAGGCCAGCAGGGCTGCCGATGCAGTTCCAGCCAGAATACCTGCGGCAGAAGCAATGGGAATCCAGCGGAGAAGGTCGAGCAGAAGCGTTATCTGGTCAGAAAAGTGACGGGGCTGGGCTGGAGACAGGGATTGAGCGAGGATGATTTTTGGCACGAGTCCTCCTACGAAATGTAGGAGTCATCAGCACCGGATCTATAACCGGGCGGGTATGGCGAACTCCATCGCCTCCTGATTGTGAAACTAGAGTAACAGTCTTGGAATGAAGGGGCAAGATGTAGCGGGGAAACGCAGACAGGCCCGGATTCTCCATTGTTTCAATATGCTGGGGCGGAGATTACCGGGCCTGTTTTCCGGGGGAAGGTGTTTAGCTTAACGGCGGAAGCCGCGGTATCCTCCGCGATATCCGTAACGATAGGGACGCCCATAGAAGCCGCGTCCTACAAAGCCAGGCCGGCCATAAATTCCTACTCCGATTCCAACGGTTGGCGCATACCCGTAGGCGTATACCGGGCGCACGGGAACCACAACCGGCGGCGTTACAACAATCGGAGCCGAAGCAACATACGCGGGCGCAGGAGGTGGAGGAGGTGCGACAGGCTCAGGAGCCGGGGCTGGAGGCACGTAACTGCTGGCCAGCTCAGGCAGGTGCCCCGTCCTATGGTGATGGCGAATGCTGGCATGCACCGGCGCGGGCGGCAGACAGGCATTGGCTGCCTCTGCTGAAGGCAGGGTGATGTCGTTGACTACTTCCTTTACGCCGGGAACCTGGCTGGCGTCGGTTGCGGCCTGTAGGCGTGCGTTGTCGTCTGTGGCCTCGCCGGTCAGAGTGGCAACGGCATTGGTTACAGCAACGTGCACGTCAGGGCTGTCGGGGCCGGAGAATGCCTGGTCGCCGGAAAGTTTGGACTGAATATCGCCTGCTAACTGCGCATCGGTACGCGCCAGTACGGGCTTGTCCATGTTTTTACATCCGGCAAGAGAGAACAAGGCGCCGGCGGCAAGCAGAAGAACGGGGGAGGACAATGTACGCATAAATAAAAACCTCGTTTGGTGCTTTTCCAATAACTCGCACAGCAAAGTTGCGAGGCGCTTCAGTCAGATAGAACACGAGGTTGGAGAAGAAGTTGCGGAAAAATCAGGGACAAAGGGAAAGAGCGGCGAGCGACAAGGAAAGTGCGGGCGTTAGTGCTTTATTTAGGTGATTTACGCGTTGCACTGCGGATTACTCGTGCTGTGCGCCCAGTGCTTTCATTCCGGAATCCATTGCGCCGGTTGAGAGCGGCTGCACGTTGTTGCTGTGTGTGGCAGTTGCGGCGGATGACAACGGTGCTGCGGAAGCGGTTTTCATGTCAGCGGGAGCTGGCTGCAGCGGACTGGAATTCGCCAATGCGGAAAGCGTCTCCGGGGTAAGCACTTCCGGTTTGCCCAATACATGGGGATAACGGCCACGGACAAGGTAGTCCACAAAGATGCCGCCTGCTACATATGGGTTCATCAGCACCAGCGGCACGGCGTAGCCGGGGGTCATCAGCGACGCAGCAACGGATTTGTTGGGGTGGCTCAGGTGGCGGTAGCCGGGCACCTGTGGAATCTCGAACTCGATGAGGCCAAGCTCAGGATGCCGCCTGCCGTAGCGAACCAGCTTGTAAGTCAGCCCTCGCGGCGTGGTCATGCCCGCGTCAGGAAAGAAGTTGCGGCCAAAGGTTTTGGGAAAGTAGAAGTTCAACAGACGGCGCGCAAAGTCGGCGCAGTTGTTGTAGGTCAGGTTGAACTCCGACTTGTTGGCACTGTCATTCAGAAAGGCAATCAGCGCATCGTCCTGCTCTTCCGTGGTGTTGAAGCGGTAGGCATAGATGCGGCGCTCGTAAGCTACGCCGATGAGTTGCGTCCAGCCGCCGTGCACGAGGTTGCCCTCAAAGACCTTTTCTCCCAGCACGCCTAGGTGCTGCTCGTGGTAGCGATTGCGCAGTTCCAACACTTTGGCGCGGTCCACGCGGTCGGGTGCATTGGCTGCGTCCTCGACCGAGTAGAGATACGGAATGAGCGGCATGGCCACCCAGTCATACCCAGCGATGCCCTGATAGCGCGCAATGACGGAGCCGGGTTCCCCCGGCTGGCAGCGGCGCAGCTTTACGGGAGTCTCGGAGCAGATACGGGAGAAATAGAGGGCGTCATGTCCAGTAGGGTTCAGCATGCCGAAAAAGCCGTATGGCTCTTCCATCAGCAGCGCAGCCTGGGAGTGGGCGCATGGCAGGAGGCCGCATGCCGCAAGCAGCCCAAGAAGACAGGCAAAGAGGCGGCAACGCAAAAACAACATCAGACCTCCTGAAAACAAGAAAGGATGGGGAAGATCCCTTTATTCGCTAGGACGTAATTTTTCGACGTGAATTGCGGTTGCGGTCAGGCATTGCGCCCTCGAAAGCAAAATCTGGAGCACTTACACGCACTATTCACCCAATCTTAACTCGATTTGAAACGAAAAGTTGTGGATTGGTTGTCTGCTTGCCGTTGCAGCGTACTTTAAGCGTCAGCTAGAAGCACGCGTGCTTCATCTGATAGCGTTTTCTTTCTTGAGTTTTTCTCTGGAGAGCGAATTGGAATGGGGACAGCCTTGAAGCTGCATGCGATGTTGTGGGGTTCTTTGTTGAGCTTGACTGCGGGGTTGACTCAAACTGCCGGGGCGCAGGTAACCATTCCGAAGATTTTTTCTGACCACATGGTGGTGCAACGCGATTTGCCGGTGCATGTGTGGGGACTGGCTCCGCTGGGCGACCACATTACTGTTAGCTTTCGCGGTGAGTCGCGCACGGTGGCTGTGAATCGCATTGGGCGCTGGAGTGTCTATCTGAGGCCCGGCGAGGCGGGCGGGCCGTTTGAAATGACCGTGAAGGGCGAAGCCAGCAGCGACCAGACTGCAACTTTTCACGATGTTCTTGTGGGCGATGTGTGGGTGGCTTCCGGCCAGTCGAACATGGAGTTTGCAATGCGCCAGACGGAGACCGCTGCGCAAGATTTGCCCAAGGCCGACAATCCGAATATTCGGCTGTTGACAGTGAATAAGAAGTCTGCCGACTTTCCGCAAGAGGATATTGAGACGAGCGGATGGGCCGCTTCGACGCCGCAAACAGCACATGATTTCTCTGCGGTGGCGTGGTACTTTGCGCGGGAGATTGAGCAGAAGGAGCACGTGCCGGTTGGCGTGATTCATTCTTCGTGGGGCGGCACAGTTGCTGAAGCATGGGTACGCATGACCGCGCTTGGCGAAGATGCCGCGCTGAATCCGCTTTTTGCTTCTCGCGGAAGGATGCTTGATAGCGAGAATGATAACCGCCGCTCCATTGATGACGAACTGAAGCAGATTGCCGAAGCCAAAGCGTCAGGCAGGCCGCTGCCCAGTTTTGCGTGGCATGCTCCGCTGCCTACGTGGGGGCCAGGGAATCTATATAACGGTATGATTGCGCCGCTTACTCCGTTTCCTATTCGCGGGGCTATCTGGTACCAGGGCGAGAGCAACAGCGCGCTGGAGCGCTGGCCGCTTTACAACCGCATCATGCGTGCTCTGATTGAAGATTGGCGGCGCGAGTGGGCTGTTGGCGACTTCCCTTTCCTCTACGTGCAGATTGCCAACTTCAAGTCCACGGAACTGGAAGACTGGGCGGACCTGCGCCAACAGCAGGTGGAGACGCTGGGGCTTCGCAATACGGCGATGGCCGTGACGATTGATATTGGCAATCCTGATAATGTGCATCCTACGGACAAGGTGGATGTGGGACATCGGCTTGCGCTTGCGGCGCGTGCGCTCAACTATGGCGAGTCTGTTGAATACTCAGGACCGCTCTTCCGGCAGGCTGTGCCGGAGAATGGCGCGATGCGTGTATGGTTCAATCACGCAAAGGGGCTCACGGCAAAGGGCGGCAGCGTGACAAGTGTGGAAGTGGCAGGCAAGGATAGGAAGTTTGTTGCGGCGAAGGCTGTGATTGAGGGAGATACGCTTGTCACATCCAGCCCCGATGTGCCGAATCCGCTCTACGTACGCTATGGGTGGGCCAACAGCCCGCAATGTAATCTCTTTAACGGCGCGGGGCTTCCTGCTTCTCCGTTTACTTCAGTCAAACCTTACTAGAGACGCTGGGCGATTGCGGAGCCAAGCCACGTGGCTCCGAGGCCCAGCGCAAAACTGGATACCGCGTACAGCGCTGCTGTGGCAAAGGCTCCAGTGCGCATGGTGGATAGCGTTTCCCACTCGAAGGTGGAGAAGGTGCT
Source organism: Occallatibacter sp. FHG110214_02 (assembly GCF_059115385.1). Classification (NCBI taxonomy): domain Bacteria; kingdom Pseudomonadati; phylum Acidobacteriota; class Terriglobia; order Terriglobales; family Acidobacteriaceae; genus Occallatibacter; species Occallatibacter sp. FHG110214_02. The sequence goes on from NZ_JBZYWK010000029.1 coordinate 24,445, forward strand.
GTATGCGCCGATGAATCCAACAGGAACGAGATAGCGCCACGCGGGATTGATGTCCGTGCGCTCGCCGATGAAGGTCAGCGTAAAGCCGATGATGATGCACGCAGTGATATTTACCACCAGCGTTCCATAAGGAAAGCGCATGCCCATGCGGCCGGCAACCACGGCGCCAACCCAATAACGCGTAATGGAACCCAGCGCGCCCCCCAATGCAATCAGCAGATATTTCTGCAAGAAAGAATCTCCTCGTTGTCACAATGCAGCACGGCTCACGACTGCGCAATCGACTGCAGGATAATTTTTCAGGGAGATGCACGGCCGGGACAATTCTCCACGACAGGCACCCCTGCCAGGAGTCATCATCTGTCCGAGCCGCAAAAGGCAGGACAGCGGTTAAGGGGGAACTCCATCCCCGCTGAGATTGATTAAAGTTGCGAGTGTTGTTGTGTGTCAAGATTTGTTGATGTGAGCTGGAGGTTATACGTCCCTGGTTTGTTGCTTTTGAAACCAATTCCACCACTGCTGACTGAAGTTGTCGTCCCATATGAGAGCAGCATGTGGCTTGATGGGAGAGGCGGAAGTGTCGAAGGTGTGGTTGACGGCGTGCTTGTCGAAAGCGGGACGCCATTGCCTGTCAGAACCGAACCTTTGCATCCAGTCACGCTTGGTAGAGAGATTGTAGAAGCGCTGGATGTTTGGACCGGGAGTGTAGCTTTTTGAGCGACGTGCGGGCTTGTTCAGAGTGATGAGCAGGCTAATGGGGTGGGCAAGGCCGAGGCGCGATGCTGCGAGGGCAACGTTGCCGCCGTGGCTGTGCGCGATTATGTTGAGAGGCTCGCCGATGGCGAAGGTGTGGCTTGCGATGAGGGCGCGGAGTTTTTCTGCAGCTTCAAGGCGGGCGGCGTCTGAGTTGCCGCCGGGCCAATGAAAGAAATGAACGGGAGCGCCGAGGGATTCTGCGTAAGCGAAGAGGATGTTGTCCGGGCCCCATCCGCCATGACGCTGCCAATCTGTTCCGGGAACAAGGATGGTCATCGAGAGAGAAAGATTACCTTCCTGTTCAGAATAGAACAGCTACGCACAATGCTTCCCTGCCCTTACCAGCGCTTTTCATAGCAGAGAAAGCGTAGACCGGGACGGAATCCGAGGTCGATTTCTCCGGCGAAGGTGTAGCCAAGTTTCGGGAAGAGTTTTTGCGTGGCTGCGTTGTTGGAGTTGGTATCCACGCGCAGAATGGAGATGCCGCGCTCTTTTGCAACCGCCTCAGCCTGCTGCATGAGTGCTACGGCTACTCCCTGCCCGCGAAAGGCGGGGTCAACGGCGACACGATGAACAACAATGGCCGCTTCTGCAATATCCCAGCCCACCTTGGCGTATTCTGGCTCCTGATCCGTGGTGACGGCCGCAACTCCAGCAATCTGGTTGTCGATTTCCGCAACCCATAGCTGGTGATTTTCAATATCGCGGGTAAAGACGGTGGGGTTCGGATAAGCATCGTCCCATTGCAGGTTGCCGCTGGCGCGCATGAGCGGAACAACGCGGCGAATAAGCTGCATGATTGCTTCGAGGTCTTCCGTTGTCGCTTGCCGGATTTGCATGAGATGTATTTATGCTAGTCGATCCTTCAAGCTTGCGCTTGAAGGATGGGCTATGTGCTTACTTTGCCGCGGGCGTGAATGCTTTGGCGAGAATATTGCGGGCCATCTCCGCTTCTTCGCGGATGATGGTGTGCGGGCGCATGGGGTACTGGCGAAGCTCGACGGCCGCGCCCATGGCTTCATATTGCCTGGCCGACTCTTCTACGCGAATCCATGGAACATGCGGGTCAGGATCGCCGGAACTGAAGAGAACCGGGGTGCCTTCGAGTGAGCCGGGATGCGTCAGGTCCATGCCGGAAGGGCCAATGAGGCCGCCGGTAAAGGCGATGACCGCAGCGTAACGGCGTGGGTGGCGGGCTACGTACTCCGAGGTGAGGCAAGCGCCCTGCGAGAAACCTGCGATGGCGATGCGGTCCGACGAGATTCCAGCAGACAGGCAACGCTGGACTACAGACTCGACAAGGTCAAGGGCTGAGGAAAGATACGGCTCATTCTGCGCAATGGGCGCCATGAACGAGTAGGGATACCATGTGTATCCAGCGGCCTGCGGAGCTACCAAGGCGATGTCGGGCGGCGCAATCTCCTGGCCAAGGCCGAGGATATCGGCGGCGGAGCCTCCGCGGCCATGGAGAACAATGAGAACACCGTTGGACGAGCGCAGTGGCGCGCCCGCTTCGTAGACTTCCGCATTGGCATGGGGGCCTGTGAGTGACATTGGGAACATCTCTCCTTCGCTATCGAAGTATTTGATGTCACATGGTTCGATTTGGTTCCAAAGCGGAAAACAGTTCTTCAGGCGGGCTTCTGATAATGCAGCGTGATGGGCTCGACGAGGTTTTCAATCACGTTGCGGCGACCTTCAAGCCAAGGCGGAAGCTTGAGACCTTCGCCGAGGGTTTCAATGGGCTCATCAAAGGTGAAGCCCGGCGGGTCGGTGGCGATTTCAAAGAGGACTCCGCCCGGCTCGCGGAAGTAGATGGAATGAAAGTACTGGCGGTCCAGAACCGGCGTGATGTTGAGGTTGAGATTCTTGAGTGTTTCGCGCCATTCCAATTCCGAGGCGTCCGTAGGGACGCGGAAAGCAATGTGATGCACGGAGCCGGCGCCCATACGGCCATAGGTGAGTTGTGTTTGCACCAGGATGTCGATGTAGTTGGCGAGCGCCGTGCCGGGGGCCGTGGAGGTGAAGCGAAAACGATTCCCCTCGCTGGTGGTCTGCTTATAGCCCATGGTTTCCAGAACATTCGCCGTTGATTCGAAACCGCCTTCGCAGAGCGTAACGCCAGAGAAACCGTGGATGCCGTGCTTCGCAGGCACATCACTGTGGCGCGCAGGCTTAGGGGCATCGCCTTCTGCGTCGCCAATCAGCTCGAGCCTGGTGCCATCGGTATCGGCAAAGGTAAGAACGCGTTTGCCGAAGCGATCGGGGGCTGCTTCCACGGGGACATGAGCGTCCGCGAGGCGCTTTTCCCAGTAGTCGAGTGAAACTGCGGGAACACTGAAGGAGGTTGCGGAGGTTTCTCCGATACCGCCGGAGCCGCGGGTGGCGTGCGGCCAGGGGAAGAAGGTCAGCAGGGTGCCGGGGGAGCCTGCATCGTCTCCGAAATAAAAATGATAGGTGCCGGAGTCGTCAAAGTTAACGGTGCGCTTGACGAGGCGCAGACCGAGAAGCTCGGTGTAGAAATCAAGATTGCGCTGCGGGTCTGAGGCGATGGCGGTCACATGGTGCAGACCAACAATTGGATCAGGCATGGCAATACCCCCTGTTCAAGACTTGCATTGGAACACAGGAGATGTGAAAAAGGAAACCGGAACGGCAGTTATCAGAGATCAGGTTTCAGGGGTCAGTCTCGCTATTGAGGCAAACACATGCCCTCAGGCACAATCTGGTCCTTGAAACCTATCCCCTGATCTCTATTTAGCGGCGGTCGTTGAGCTTGGCTAGCAGGCGGAGGATTTCAAGGTACAGCCATACCAGCGTGACCATGATGCCGAAGGCCCCGTACCACTCCATGTACTTGGGCGCGCCTGCATAGACTCCGCGCTCGACGAAGTCGAAGTCGAGGACGAGATTGAGGGCGGCGATGACGACCACGATAATGCTGAAGCCGATTCCGATGGGGCTGGAGCCGTTGAGCATGAGGAAGTGGACGCCGAAGAAGCCCGCAATCATCTGGACGAAGTAGAAGAGCGCGATTCCGCCGGTGGCTGCGGCAACGCCGATGGCGAACTTCTGCGTAACGCGGATGAGGCCAGAGCTGTAGACAAGCAGCATGGCCAGCAGCGTTCCGAAAGTGAGGCTAACGGCCTGAATACCGATGCCGGGGTAGCGAAGCTCAAAGGCCGCGGAGATGCCGCCGAGAAAGAGACCTTCGCAAAGTGCGTACAACGGCGCGGTGATGGGCGACCATGCCTGCTTGAAGATGGTGACCATGGAAAAGATGAGGCCGCCGATAACTCCAAGCAAAAGCAAGCCGGAGACCGCTGCCATGTCACGGGTTTCCGTGAACAGGTGCCAGGTGTACATGGCACTGGCAAGGGCGCACAACAGCAGGACGCCGGTCTTGTTGACGGTGCCGCGCAGTGTCATGCGGGCAGAGGCATCAATGGCTCCGCCGAAGTTGCCACCGTACTGCGAGCGGAAAGTCTGGTCGTTGAATGCGGGGTTTGAGGTCTTCATTAAAGGCACGGCTGACTGCTCCTTAGAAGGTTGGATGCGGCGGTGCTCCGCACGATGCGGAGAAGCGCAGCCTTCCCTCGTCTTCTATTTTAAATCGGTGGGGATTCTATGCGCCTGAACCCGGGCCTGCCGGGAGAACCGCATAATGCGAATACGCGGTTGTCATGGAGGCACGACACTCATCTATTACGCCGATAAACAAACGCTATACTCGGTGAAATGCGCCAACATCCCCGCTAGAATGAAGCTGTCAGCCGCACGTACATTCACTTTTTCAGGAATCATTGACTATGCGAAAGATAGTGTGGGGCTGTGCCCTGCTGCTTGCCTGTCTGCAAACCGGCGTTGCGCAACAGGACGCTGCCAAGCCGAAAGATCCGTCGAGGACCGTAAAGCCCAAGGCACAGCCGGATGCTGAGAAGCCCGCTGGCGAAGGCGAGGGTGCACCTTCCGGCGGTGGACGCCGTGGGGGCAATCGCGGCGGTGGCGGGGAGAAATCTGACAAAACGGAGAGGTCGATTTATGACTTTGAGCTGCCGGGCGCGGATGGCAAGGGCATACCGATGTCAGAGTTCAAGGGCAAGGTGATTCTGCTGGTGAACCTGGCGCGGCAGTCCAGCTACAACGAGCAACTGCCGGGCCTCATCAAGCTGAGCGAGCAATTCAAGGATAAGGGGCTCGTTGTGATTGGTGTTCCTTCCAACGATTTTGGTGCGGGCGAGCCGGGGACCGATGCTGAGATTCAAAAGGCTTATGCCGATGCGAAGGTTCCCTTTCCAATCATGGCGAAATCGCTGCTCATTGGGGACCAGCAACTGCCGCTGTATGAGTTTCTGACCAAGGGCGAGCCTGGTTCTGGTGGCGGACGCAGCGGCAATGGCGGACAAGGTGGCGGGCCCGGAGGCAGTGGTGGTGCATCGAGCTCTGCTACTGACGATGTGCATTGGAACTACACTAAGTTTCTGATTGACCGCAACGGCAAAACGGCGGCACGGCTTGATCCGGATGCAACACCGGATTCAGCAGAGATGCAGGCAACACTCGACAAGATTTTTGATGACTCCGAAGAGAAACCGCGTGGAGGCCGACCCGGCGGACGCCAGCAGCAAGCTCCAGCCAAAGCTTCCAATGGCGAACCGAAGAACTCAAATATCTGAACTGTTCATACAATCAAGAAGAGAGCCGCAGGCGATGCCTGCGGCTCTCTTCTTTTGAATTTCCAGACCACTATGCAGACCAGATGAGAACTTCTACCGGCGTGGGGTTATAGGCGTTGCAAGGGTTGTTCAACTGCGGGCAGTTAGAGATAAGAATCAGCACATCCATCTCCGCGCGCAGCTCCACATATTTGCCCGCATCAGAGACACCGTCTTCAAACGTCAGCCCGCCATCCGGCGTTACCGGCACATTCATGAAGAAGTTGATGTTAGCGGCAATGTCCTGCTTGCCCAGCTGAATTCCGCTCTGCTCCGACCAGTCGAGCGCGCCCTTTACAAAGCTCTGCCGGCAGGCGTGCATCGGCTTCTTCTCGATCGCGTAGCGAACCTGGTTGGACTCCTGCGCACAGGCTCCGCCAAGCGTGTCATGGCGTCCGCAGGTGTCCTCCACAATGGTCAGCAGCACGTTGCCCTCGGTTGAGTACAGCTTTGTGCCCGTGGTCAGATAGATGTTGCCGTTTTCGCGGATGGTGTCCTGCGCGCTGTAACGGTCGGTGTAGTCATGTGCGTTATAGAAAAGCGTGTCGGCGGCCTGGTTGCCTTCCAGGTCCACAATGCGCACATGCTGGCCTTTTTCAATTGCGCGCACAAAATACGTGCCCGCCTCTACAGTTGCGCGAAAAATTGCATCATCCACCTTGCGCGCACCAGCCGAAGTTGCAGCCTCTTCCTGCGGTACGGAAGCCGGCTCGGTGGACGGCAGACTTGTTGAATTTGGCAAGGGACGCTCCTTTGTTGCAGTGTCCACCACTAAGGGGAAGTAAAAGCGGAGTCGAAGTTTCCCGAATTTCCGCGCATGGAACGGTTACTACAATAACAGCTACTTTTGGTCGGGTGAAATACGCCACACGTTTTGCTGGCGAAGATTGGAAAGCCACACAGAGCCATGCCCAAAGCGCACGCCGTCGCCGCCCTGTCCGCCCCATTGCTTAACCACAGCGTTGGTTTTGGCATCGACCTGAGTGAGCGGAAAATCAAACAGCGCGGCCCACACGGAACCTTCTCCGAAAGTAATTTCGCCACCGGGACCGGGAAGACCTGCTTGAATCGTCGCGACAAGCTTGCCGGTCTTTTCGTCTACACGGCTGATGGTGCCATCGCCCTGGTTGAGCGTCCAGATGGAGCCTGCACCTGCCGTCAAAAAGCGCGGCTTGGGGCCGATGGGAATTGTGGCTATAACGGCGTTTTTCTTTGGGTCTACCTTCAAGAGCGAGTCATGCTCAAAGGACGATACCCAGACAAAACCATCGCTGAAGGTGGGGTTATCCGAGCCACCTGGCAATTCAATGGAAGCAGCAACATTGTTAGTCGCCGGGTCAATACGAACCAGCGTAGAAGGCTTGGTGACAATCCAGACAGAGCCAGCGCCAACCGTAATGCCGCCTTCTGAGTTGGCGGGATCGGCGGCGATTTCTGCGACCGACTTACCTGTGGCCGGATCGATGCGCACTACATTGTGGTTCCCGCAGCTCGGAGCCCAGATGGAGCCGAATCCATCTGCAAGGCCGGAGCAGGGGCGCTTCACATCAGCTATCACGCCAACTGTATTTGTCGCAGCTATGAGCTGCACCACATGGTTGGCGCGGGCCGAAGAGACCCAAACGGAGTCCTTGGAGGGGATCGACCAGTCCGGGCTACCTTCTACCGGAAAAACAGCGGCGGGGAGTAGTTCCGAGAGCGGCCTGGAGACGCCGGGCTTGTTGACGCCGGGAGGAACAATGCGCGGCGGGCGGTGCTGCTGCGCACCCATTGGAGTTCCGCCAGACAAAGGCGCTCCGGCAGGCGGCATTGGTGGGGCGGCAGGCTCCTGCCCTGTTGCCCCAAGCGCTGCAGTTGCAAAGACACACCCGGCCAAAGCCAGCGCCCGTGCGGGCCGGCACACACCCTGTTCCAGAGACAGCATACTCAACAAGAACTCCCAAGTATGGAGGTACTGCCCTATACCGGCACAGCGACTCCTCGAAAATGCGGATTTTCTCTACTACACCAGCATCCGGCAAAGAATTGCGTGAACATTGATATTTTCTATCGATGCGATAGAGGAAATTAAACCAATAGGGATTATCTATACCCCCGATTAGCCTCATTCATAGAGCAAATTTTCGCGCCGTTTCCACCGTATATTGATTACACACGTGCAAGATCAGGCTCTCTCGCCTTTGCTGTGCGGTCTTCCGGCAAAGAGATTGCAATACCAGTGGAGCATGTAAGTGAGACGGAAAACTGAGTTCAGCCAAGGCCCTTGCCGGGTTCTCGCCGTATTGCAGTTGCAAGCGGCTTCGGGCTTTTTCGTGCTCTTGCTTCGTTTCCATCAGCGTGCACTGCACCTGTCTCATTTCCACCCCGCCGTTTTCATGCGGGGTTTTGTACGCGAAATTCTGTTGCAGTTGAACCCACGTTTCATAGAGACATGGCTTCCCGGAGAAACACGATGAAAGTTGTGCAAGGTCTTACTGGCTGTACCGCACCCGCCTTGGCATTGGCGTTGGCACTGACCAGTGGCAATATTGCAACCGTAGAAGGCGCTCAGAGCCAGGCCGCTGCAAAGGATGCTGCCGCGCCTCGCGCCGCGGCAGGCGGCGCTGCTTCCGGCAGCACCGACCCTTCCAGCGTTAAGTTCTTCGATGAAAAGATTCGCCCCGTTCTAGCGGAAAACTGCTACAAGTGCCACACCACGGAGGCCATGGGCGGCCTTCGCGTGGATTCCATCAAGGACATGCTGGCGGGTGGCGACTCCGGCCCGGCCATCATTGCAGGCAATCCGGACAACAGCCTCCTTATCACAGCCGTAAAGCAGAGCACGGACCTGAAGATGCCGCCACGCGGCAAAAAGCTCTCCGACAGCGAGATTGAGGCGCTGGTGCAGTGGGTTAAGAACGGCGCCGCGTGGGATGACAACGAGGCCGCCAAGCCCGTTGTTCCGCAGATGACGCAGGTTGCGGCCAAGGGCACGCCGGGCGAGGAGTTCTTCGAGAATAAGATTCGCCCCATCTTTGTGAATGAGTGCAGCGGATGCCACGGCTCCCGTCAGGCCGGCGGTCTGGATGTGACTACGCGGGACGGCTTGCTGAAAGGCGGCAAGACTGGCCCCGCGATTGTTGCTGGAGATCCGGGTAAGAGCCTGCTCATCTCTGCCGTCCACCAGGAAGGCGAGCTCAAGATGCCGAAGGGCGGAAAGCTCTCCGACGAACAGGTTGCCGACCTCTCCGAATGGGTCAAGATGGGCGCACCGTGGCCCAAGGTCACGCAGGAGATGCAATCGAATGGCCGCGTGGTAACGGATTCCTCGCGCCGCTTCTGGTCGTTCGTGCCCATCAAGCAGGTCGCGGTGCCCACCGTCAGCGATCCTGACCACTGGGCAAAGACAGATATCGACAAGTTTGTGCTGGCCAAGTTGCAGGAGAAGGGGCTCAAGCCCGCGGCCATGGCTGACAAGCGCACGCTCATCCGCCGCGCCACGCTGGACCTGACGGGCCTGCCTCCAACGCCGGAAGAAGTAGAAGCATTCGAGAAAGACTCGTCTCCCGATGCTTTCGCAAAGGTTGTCGATCGCCTGCTGGATTCGCCGCGTTACGGCGAGCGCTGGGGACGGCACTGGCTGGACGTTGCGCGCTATGCCGATGACGATATTCGCGGCCTCGACCCGCGTGGCCGTGGCTACATGCCGCTCGATGGCGCGTATGTCTATCGCGACTGGGTTATCAAGGCCGTAAACGATGACCTGCCCTATGACAAGTTCATCAAGATGCAGCTTGCCGGGGATTTGATGTCGAAGAATCCCACACCGGAGATGCTTAAGGCTACCGGTTACCTGGGCGGAGCACCGTGGATATGGGACCAGGCCGAGCCGGTGCAGGGCCGTGCCGACGAGCGCAACGAGCGCATCGACGCCGTAACACGCGGCATGCTGGGCCTAACCGTAGCCTGCGCGCGCTGCCATGACCATAAGTACGACCCCGTGCTGCAGCGCGACTACTACGCATTGGGCGGCATCTTCGCCAGCTCCACTTACAAGGAGTACAACTTCGTTCCCGACGCCGAGGTGCAGTTTGCCAAGGAGAAGTTCGAGAAGAAGGATAAGCAGGACGAGGCCATGCAGGCCTACACCAAGAGCGTTGCCGATTCCCTTGCGCAGGCTTATGCGGCGCAGACCGACCAGTACATGGTGGCGGCATGGCGCGTACTCGGCAAGCCGAAGATGAAGGTGGAAGACGCCGCCGACCAGGCGCGTCTTGATCCGGAGATGCTGGAGCGTTGGGTAAAGTTCGTGCAGAAGAAGCCGAGCTACTACCCGTACCTCAAAGACTGGCAGATGATGATTGCGCAGGGCGGCACGGAAGACCAGGCCAAGTTCCTTGCGGAAAGCTTCAAGAACCGCATTATCGCCCTCCAGATTGAGCACAAGGCTCTTGAAGACGAGAACGACAAAATCAAGGCCAAGGCTGGTGTGCCCACGCGGCGCAAGAAAGACGCCAAGCCGAACGAGTTCGAGACGTATGACGAGTTCTGCCCCGGCTGCACGCTGGAGTTGAAGGTGCTTGCGCCTGAAAAGGCTAATCTCTACACGGACCTCTTCGAGCGTTCGCTGTCATCTGACTCCGAGCGCGGCGATCCTGCCCTGTTTGTCTTCCGTGGATGGGAGCTGGCGCGGCGGCTTGGCCCAGTAGAGCAGGCGTATCTAACCGCCAACAGCGGCCCCGGAGCCGGTGGCCCCGGCGGCGGACGCCGTGGCGGTCCGCAGAACACAGCGGAGTATCCCTTTGTTCACGGCATGGCGGACAAGCCACAAGCCGTCAACATCAACCTTGATCTGCGCGGCAATCCACACACGCACGGCGAGACAGTTCCACGCGCCTTCCTTACTGTGCTCAGCACGCCGGACAAGAAGCCTTATACGCAAGGTAGCGGACGCCTGCAGTTGGCGGACGATATCGTAGCCAGCCCGCTTGCCAGCCGCGTTTGGGTAAACCGCGTATGGAAGTGGCACTTCGGCACCGGCATCGTCAACACGCCAGATAATTTCGGCGCAATTGGCGATGCTCCTTCCGACCCCGAATTGCTGGAGTACCTTGCCGGACACTTCCGTGAAGAAGGCATGTCGCTCAAGAAGCTGCAACGCGAGATTATGCTTTCGGCTGTCTATCAGCAATCGACGAAGGAAAGCGACGTTGCGAAAGAGAAGGACCCGAACAACCGCCTCTACTCGCACTTCCCTCTGCAGCGCCTGGATGCTGAGCAGCTTCGCGACTCGATGCTCTTCGTTGCGGGTGACCTCGATACGTCAAAGATGGGCGGCCCGGCAAAGGACTTCAGCGTGGACAACGTGCGCCGCACAGTCTATGCCAAGGTCAGCCGCTTCCGCATCGACCCATTCCTGCAGGCCTTCGACTTCCCGAACCCCACGTTCACAGCAGAGCAGCGCTTCTCCACTAACGTTCCGGTGCAGCGCCTCTACTTCATGAACAACACCTTCGTTTACTCGCAGGCAGGCAAGCTAGCTGAGCGGCTTAACGCCAAGCCTGACGATATCGCCAAAATTACCGAAGCCTATCGCCTCCTCTATGGCCGCGCACCCAAGCCGGAAGAGTTAGCGATCGGTGTCAACTTCTTGAAGACCACGCCTGAAAAGCCCGGCTATGTTGTTGGCCAGGAGCCCATCACCGCGTGGAAGCAGTACGCACGAATTTTGTTCAGCTCGAATGAGTTTGAGTTCCTCAACTAACAGGAGATGCAACATGCCGTGTCTTAGACCGAATCCAATCACTCGTCGCGATGCGCTGCGCAAGATCGGCGGCGGCTTCGCAATGATGAGTTTTGCAGGACTCATCGGCGAGCAGATCGCCAAGGCGGACGTTACCAATCCCAACAGCCCGTGGATGATTAAGGACCCGCACTTCAAGCCGAAGGCCAAGCATGTCATCTTCCTGTTTATGAACGGCGGCCTCTCGCACATCGACAGTTTTGACCGCAAGCCGATGCTGGAGAAGTACAACGGGCAGCCCATGCCCGGCGGCGATCTTGGCCACGAGCGCAAGACCGGGTCGCTGATGAAGTCGCCCTTCTCATGGAAGCGCTACGGCCAGAGCGGCATGGAAGTCAGCGAGCTATTCCCGAATGTAGGCGAGTGCGCCGACGACATCTGCTTTGTGCGCTCCGTCTTCACGGAAATTCCGAACCACGAGCCCGCGCTCATCATGATGAACACCGGCGCCAACGTCTCCGGGCGTCCTTCTATGGGCTCATGGCTCACCTACGGCCTCGGCACCGACAACAAGAACCTGCCCGGCTTCGTGGTTCTCTGCCCGCAGGTGCCCACAACCGTTGGCCCGCCGCTGTGGAGCGCAGGCTTCCTTCCCGCCGTGCACCAGGCAACGTATGTTTCAACGGACACACGCTCCAAGGAATTCGACCCCTACAAGCTGATTCCGAATATTCACAACGAGCGTTTCGACCTGGAGCAGCAGCGCAAGGAGCTGGACGCAATTGCCAAGCTCGACAAGCTAAACATGCAGGACACCGAAGCCGACCCGCAGCTTGAGGCCACCATCGGCTCCATGGAAACAGCTTTCCGCATGCAAACCGAAGCTCCGGATGTTTTCGACGTGCGCAAGGAGAGCGAGGCCACCATCAAGATGTACGGCGAAGGCTCCACAGCGCGCGGCTGCCTCACCGCTGCCCGCCTCATTGAGCGCGGCGTGCGTATGGTACAGGTGTATTACTCCTCCGGCGATCCGTGGGACGCGCATCAGGATATCCAGGCGCACCGCAAAAATGCTAAGGACTCCGACCAACCCTTCGCAGCACTTGTTAAAGACCTCAAAGCCCGTGGCCTCTTCGATGAGACCATCATCGTCTGCGGCTCCGAGTTTGGCCGCACGCCTGTTGTGGAGCTTGGCGGTTCCGGCATCCACGCTGGCCGCGACCATAACCCGCATGGATTCACCATGTGGCTGGCCGGTGGAGGCATCAAGGGCGGCATGACCTATGGCGCCACCGATGACTTCGGCTGGAAGGTCGTGGACAAGCCCGTACACGTGCACGACATTCACGCCACCATCCTCTACCTGCTCGGCATTGACCACACCAAGCTCACCTATCGCAACAGCGGCCGCGATTTCCGTCTCACGGACGTTTCCGGCAAGGTGATTCACGACATCATCGCCTAGCGTAAAATTTACCTTCCACCAAGGCCTTTCCGGCATCCCCGGAAAGGCCTTTCTGCTGCACATTTTTTAATCGCTTAAATACATCAAATCGCCAGTCTTTATGCGGTCCTCACGCATACCGCATTTCTCCCACGATCCAAGTGATTCCTGTCATAGAAATTCGCAATATATGTCCGTTTGACAGTCCATTCACTCTACAGTCGGAATCAGCAAATCGTAATCCCCCCAATTCCATTCATCTTTGTTTGCACCGCTGGAGGTTATCGCTTGAACCAGTTGCGCTCTGTCTTTCTTCTTCTCATGCTCGCCTGCACGGCTACCTTGTTCGCGCAGACAAATACGACGGGCCTGAGCGGAATCATCTCAGACCCATCGGGAGCGCTGATTCCCGGCGCTGCCATCACCATTACCAACACCGCCACCAACCTCACCCGCAGCACGCAAAGCGGCGCCAGCGGCCAGTATGTTTTCGACCAGATCCCTCCCGGCCCCTATAAGGTAGTCGCGACCGCCAGCGGCTTTTCCAACCAGGAAAAGCTCGTCCAGTTGCTCATTGCCACGCCCATCAGCCTCAACTTCAAAATGAGCGTGACGGCAACGGAAGTGGTCAACGTTTCGGAAACCACCTCGTCCATCAACACAACGGACGCCGCGCTCGGCACTCCGTTCGACACGCATCAGGTCCAGACGCTTCCCTACCAGGCCAACAACGTTCTCTCTCTGCTCTCGCTGCAAGCGGGCGTGCTTTCGCTCGACCCTGGCGCACAGAATGGCGGCATCAACAACGGCGGCTCAAATGGCACGCAGGATATTCGCACTGGAACCATCAACGGCGCGCGCCAGGACCAGACCAACGTCACGCTGGACGGCACCGACAACAACGACCAGAACAACGGCTATGCGTTCATGGGCGTACTGCGCTCCACGCGCGACTCGGTGCAGGAGTTCCGCGTTGCCACGGGCAATGCAAATGCCGATTCCGGCCGCTCCTCCGGCGCGCAGGTTTCGCTGGTAACGCGCAGTGGAACCAATGCGATTCACGGCAGCGCCTACTACTACTATCGCGGACCGGCGACAGCTTCCAACACGTGGTTCCTGAAGCAGTCGCAGCTTGTGCAGGGCAACTCCAACATTGCAGCCAAGGTGCTGCAAGATACCTACGGCGCGACGCTCGGCGGCCCTATCAAGAAAGACAAGCTCTTCTTCTTTGGCGCGTATGAAGGCTTTAAGCAGGCCAGCGACGTGCCAGTTTCGCAGACTGTGCCATCCGTGCTTGAGCCATCATCCGGCTTACCAAAGACAAGCGACGGTTTCGGCGGCCTTGTAACCGGCACGGTAACCTATCTGACTGCCGGCGGCGGCCTGCAAACGCTCACGCAGTCCGATGTAAAAGCAATGGACAAGACCGGCCAGGGTGTCGATGCCGCTTCCATCGCGTATTACAACCAGTTCCCGCGCGCAAACTCTTCGTCGCTGGGTGACGGCTACAACACGGGCGGCTATGTCTTCTCCTCGCCAAACCCCATCAGCCAGATCACCAACATTGCTCGCCTCGATTACAACCCAACGGCGCGGCACTCCATCTTCGTACGCGGCAACCTGCAGAGCGACAACACCAACAGCACCTACCAGTTCCTGCAAGCCGGCGCGGTGCCCAGCTCGCGTATCTTTGGCAACAACAAAGGCATCACCGCAGGCTGGATATGGAGCCTCTCCAATACCATGACGAACAACTTCCGTTATGGATTTATCCGTCAGGGACAGGCCACACGCGGTGCAGTCACTGCGGGTTACATTAGCGTTTCCGGCATCTCCAGCCTTTCTCCCACCAGCACCTCGAACATCTACATCGAGCCGGTGCACAACTTCGTCGATGACTTCGCGTGGGTGCATGGGCGCCATCTCATTCAGTTCGGCATCAACGACCGCCTGCTGTTTAACAATCGCTACTCGGATTCCACGCTTTACCCCAGCGGCAGCGTCTCGGTTTCGCTGCTTTCCAATGCAGGCGTTGCAGGCAAAACCGGCAACAGCTTTGATCCAGGTACCTTCGGCTACCCAACAGCGGCCAGTTCCTTCCGCACTTCGTACAACAACGCCATCCTTGCCGATGCGGGCGTTATCACCAGCTCCACGCAGTACAACAACTACACACTCAGCGGCAACACCATGGAACCGATTGCCGCCGGAACCATTCTGCCGACGCGCCACTTCAAGGACATCGAGCAGGAATACTATGTGCAGGATCAATGGAAGGTAACGCCAACCGTTACGATTACAGCCGGACTGCGCTACGTCTACCTGCAGGTGCCGTATGAAACCCGCGGGCAGGAGCTTGCGCCGACCATCAGCATGCAGGACTTCCTCAAGGACCGTCAGGCAGCCTCGGCGAGCGGCTCCGCATACAACACCCGCATCACTTACGTGCCCGCAGGCAAAGCCAACAATGCGCCGGACTACTGGGTTCCGCAAAAGAAGAACTTTGCTCCGCGCCTGTCTATCGCATGGTCTCCGAATAACAAGTACTCCGTGCGCGCCGGTTATGCGCTTGCCTATGACCACTTCGGCGATTCCATCATCAACGCGTTCGATGCAAGCGGCGGCTTCAAGCTGAACTCGTCCTTCACCAACTCCTACAAGACAATTGACAACTCGCCGCGCTTTACCAGCTACACCGGCGTACCCACATCGTCCTCCAGTTCCGGCGCGCTCACGCTGCCTTACACGCCGCCTGACAACAGCTTCAACTTCACCTCCAACATCAACCGCACACAGAAGACTCCGTATGCGGAGACCTTTAACTTCAGCGTAGAAGGCGAGCTGACGCACGGCCTCAGCTTCAGCGCCAGCTATGTTGGCCGCCTGGGCCGCCACCTGGTTTCAAGCTGGGATGCCTCGCAGCCCAACAACCTGGTGGATACCAAGAGCGGCATGAACTACTTCCAGGCAATAGGCGTGCTGGCCAAGCTTGCCGACCAGGGAGTCAACCCGGACAACGTTGCAGACATGCCTTATTGGCAGGATGTCTTCCCCGCAGCCTCCTATACCTATGGCGGCAACGGCAAGACGTACACGGGAACCAAGGCCATCTACGCCAAAGAACTGGCCGAAGACCGCGGCAACGAAACGGACATCATCTACCAGTACGACGCCACTGCTGGCAGCTCAGGCTGGGCAGATGGTTCGCTCTATCACTTCTTCTTCCCGCAGTACGGCTCCATGTTTGCGCTCTCCACGCTGGGCGTAAGCAACTACAACGCGGCGCAGTTCACTCTGCGGCAAAACCTGCACTCTGGCATACAGTACAGTTTGAATTACACCTTCGCCAAGTCAATGGATGAAGGCTCCGCGCCGGAGCGCTCGGGTACCAGCGCCAACCGCATCAGCAACACCTTCAACCCCGCCGGCAACTACGGCCCGTCCGACTTCGATGTGCGCCACAACATTACGGCGAACTACATCGTGGATTCGCCCTTTGGCCACGACGGGCATCTTCTCAGTTCGGCCAACCGGCTGGTGGATACCATCGTCGGCGGCTGGCAGTTAACCGGAGTCGTGCACTACAGCACCAGCATGCCCTGGACCGCCACATCAAGTGTCTATGGCACCAACTTCGCCGCGTCTTCCCAGATGATTGCCACCTCGCCAATCAAGACGACGGGCCACCATCAATACATCACCAACAACACCGCAAGCCCCTACGAGTCGGTGTTCACGGGAGAAACGCCAACCTCCGCAGCGGGCAAACTCCGCTTCGTCTACCCCGGTGAAGCAGGCGAGCGCAACAACTTCCTCGCGGACGGCTACTTCGACATGGACAATGGCCTGGCGAAGAACATCCGCATCTTCCGCGAGCACTCTATCCGGTTTGAGGCAGAAGTCTTCAACGTGCTCAACACGGTGCGCTTCAACACGCTCACCACCAACTTCTCTTCCGGCAGCTTTGGCAAGTACTCGTCGGTGCTGGTCAACCCTCGCCAGATGCAGTTCTCTGCCAAGTACAACTTCTAACCGCGCAACCAGTGCAGCAGATACGCCGCATGGGATGTTCCCATGCGGCGTATTCCTTTTTACCCTGCAAATAGAATCTGTTTTGACACTCATTTCAGCCATTCCCGGCCGCAATGCGAAAGAGATAAAATGCTTTCGGCCCAATGAACAGTCCCTATAATTACGGAAAAAACTGGTCCGGACACGGAATTGCAGCCACGATTGCCTCCGCAGTGGATTGCTCCACGAGTAGATATCTCCACCCAAGGATGGAGATATCTATCCTCCAAACCAACGGAGACAATCTGCAACATATCAACAAGAATTCGAGCCGGGTGGAATCCCCTGCAAGTGAGGTCGTTCAATGAAATCTCCGGGCTGCGCGCATTCCCTGCACACCAATGTGGCTTTCGGTGTACTGTCCCTGTTTCTTTCCGTTATTGCCGGAGCACAGACGCAGCAGCAGCAACCCTCGCAGCCGCCTCTTTACGGAGGAAAAGGCTCCCAGTCGCAGCAGAGCGGCTCGGCAACAGGCGGCACCTTTGCGCCGGTTCTGGACGCAGAAAAACGACCCATCACCGCAGGCGGCTTTGTTAAGTCCGGCCCCATTGTCTTTCAGGACGTCTCCGAAAAGGCTGGTCTAACGACATGGAAGCATCGCATGGGCAATCCGCAGAAGGAGTACATTCTGGAAGCGATTGGCTCCGGTGTTGCGCTCATTGACTACGACAACGACGGATGGCTCGACATCTATCTCGTCAGCGGCTCCACACGCCCCGCACTGGACGGCAAGGAAGAACCGCCGCACGCCGCGCTCTTCCACAATAACCACGACGGCACATTTACCAACGTTGCCGACAAAGCAGGCGTCACCAATGACCGCTGGGGTTATGGCGCGGCTGTCGGCGACTATGACAACGATGGCTGGCCCGACCTGTATGTAGCCAACTTCGGCCACAACCGGCTCTACCACAATAATCATGACGGCACATTTACAGATATGGCGGAAAAAGCCGGCGTAACGCTCGGCAACTGGTCCACCGGGCCCAGCTTCGGTGACTATGACGGCGACGGCAAGCTCGACATCTTTGTGCCCGGCTATGTGCACTGGGATATGAGCCACCTGCCGGTCTCGGGCTCCGCAGCCGTTGGCTATGTAAACTGCACCTTCCGCGGCGCTACCACCTACTGCGGCCCTCGCGGCCTGCCGGGCGAAGCCGACCATCTCTTCCACAACAATGGAGACGGCACCTTTACCGATGTAAGTGAAAAAGCTGGCGTGCAGGATAAGCGCCACTACTATGGCTTCTCCTCTACCTTTGTGGATATCGACAACGATGGCAAGGTAGACCTGCTCGTAGCCGATGACTCCTCGCCCAACTACATGTATCTGAATAAAGGGGACGGCACCTTTCAAGATGCCAGCTTCTTTTCCGGCTTTGCGCTGAACCAGGATGCTCGCGAAACCGCGTCCATGGGACTGGCCGTGGGCGATTACATGAACAACGGACGCCTCGATCTCTACACAACCACCTTCTCCGATGACTACAAGACGCTGTACCGCAACGATGGCGATGGAAACTTTGTAGACATCACGCCGCAGATGGGCATTGCTGAGGCCACGTATCCCTTCCTGAGTTGGGGCGACGCATTTTTCGACTACGACAACGATGGCTGGAAAGACCTGATGTTTGTCAGCGGGCACGTTTATCCGCAGGTGGACCAGCACAACTGGGGTACATCATGGGCGGAGCGTCCGCTGCTCTTTCACAACGTGGACCACGGCAAAAAATTTGAAGTGATTCCGCCGGTGGAAGGGACCGGGCTTGCTGACGTTCTTCCCGCTCGCGGTGCGGCCTTTGGCGACCTCTTCAACAACGGCAAGATTGATGTGGTTATCAATTGCATTGACCACACGCCGGTGCTGCTGCGCAATGTGAATGACGACCATAATCATTGGGTTGGGTTGGCGTTTATCGGTGGACCGAAAGTTCCGCGCGATGCAATTGGAACCAAAGTCTATGTCACCGCAAATGGTGTGCGCGGACGTGCAGATGTAGCCAGCGGCGGCAGCTTTGAGTCATCGAATGACTTCCGCATGCACTTTGGCCTCGGCAGCGCTACCGCCGTGGACAAAGTAGAAGTGGAATGGCCGGATGGTAAGAAAGAAACTGTAACGCTGCCCAGCGTGGACCGCTACTTTGCCATTGAAGAAGGCAAAGGCGTTGTTCCAAGTGTCTACGACAAGGTGGCCGCGGAGCAGCAAGCAAAGGCAAAGAAATAAGCAGCTCGAATCCCCCAGAAAAGCACGCCTCAACTCGACGTGTGCAGGATGAAAGACATGGGAGTAACAATGCGCAAGAAAAACCAGATACGAATGGTGCTTGCCGGAATGGCGCTGAGCTGCTGCACTCTGCTGAATGCTCAAACTCCGCAGAACGTAAACCCGGCAGACCCCGGCACAAGCGAACTTGGTCCTCCTCCCGCGTATACGCCACGCACCAAAGACGCTCCTCCCCTGCAGGATACGCAAGCGCAGTTAGACGCAATGGCCCGCTTCAAGGCTCGCGCAGAGGCCAAAGTTGCCGCCGATCGCAAGGCTTACAACGATCTGGTCACGCCTGCATACAACTTCCACTACGGCAAAGGGAATCCTTTTACTCCCGGTAACATTCAGCCGCAAGACGCGGGTTTCATCCAGCCCGGTGCGTATCCCAGCGCGGAATATTGCGGCACCTGCCACCAGGAGGCTTACACCCAATGGCGGCAAGCGCTGCACTCCAACGCTTTCCGCACGCCGTTCTATCGCACCAGCGTGAATTTGCTCATTCGCGACAAGACACGCGGCATCTCCTTCGCACGGCATTGCGATAGTTGCCACAATCCCATTGGCGTGCTGGGCGCGGCGCTTACGGAAGATTCCAAAGTGGACCGCGCAAAGTTTGACACCGATGGCCTGACCTGCATGACGTGCCACGCAGTTACCAGTATCGGCACGGATCAGCCTGGCGGCTCGCTCAACGGCAACGCCGCTGTGACTATGGGCATTCCCGCGGTGATTGTGGATGCGAATGGTAATCGCGTGCCGGGGCAAGTGCCGTTTGATGAGATTTTGCGGCATCCTGAGCGGCACTCCAAGGCGGTGATGCACGACTTCCTGCATAAGCCGGAGTTCTGCGCCGCGTGCCACAAGGCCAATCTGCCTTCGCCGCTGAATGACTATAAGTTCATTCGCGCCTTCACGGCATACGACGAGTGGCAGCAGTCGAAGTTCTCGCAGCGCAACCCGCTTACCTTCTACACTGCAGACTTCAAGAGCTGCCAGAGCTGCCACATGATGCGCGAAGCTGTTACGCATCCTGAATACGGCGCGAAGAGCGGCACCTTTGCTTCGCATCGCTGGCTTGCGGGCAACACCGCGGTTCCTTACTACTACGGATTCAAAGATCAGCTTGATAAGACGATTGAGTTTCTGCGCACGGGCAACTATCTCAATGTGGATATCTTTGCGTTGAAGAAGGCCGATAGCGACAAGCTTATTGCTCCGCTCGGCAAAGTTTCCTATTCCCTTGCGCCCAGCGATGTTGTTGAAGCATGGGTTGTCATCCAGAACAAGAACATTGGCCACTCGCTCATTCCCGAAGTGCGCGATCTCTACGAAGCATGGACCGAGTTTGTCGTGAAGGACCAGGATGGTAAGGAGATTTATCACTCCGGCTTCCTGAAGCCCGATGGGATGCTCGACCCGCGTGCGCATAGCTTTACCAATCGCCCTGTCACTGACGAAGGCAACTTTGTGGACAACCACAAAGTGTGGACGATTCACTCGGTGGCTTATGACAACTCCGTGCAGGCTGGGCGTTCGACGCTGGTTCGCTATCAGTTCCGTATGCCTGCGGATGTGCATGGCGCGGTGACAGTCACGGCACGAGTGAATTATCGCCATCTGCGGCAGAGCTACCTCAACAACATCTTCGGCAAGGACCATCCGGCGTATCCTGTGGTGGAGATTGCTTCGCGGACGCGCACGCTGCATGTTGGCGAGAACATGCCGGAGAAGCCGGAGCCCAACGATAACGAAGACTGGATGCGCTGGAACAACCTCGGCATTTCCCTGCTGGATGCGTTGCAGTACATGGAGTCCGTGGATGCGTTCAACGAGGTCGTGAAGCTGCGGCCTGACTATGCGGATGGTTACACCAACATTGGCCTCACAGAGATTGTGTGGGAGAAGTATGACTCGGCTCGCATGGCGATTGACCATGCGCTGAAGCTGGACCCGATGAGCGCGCGTGCTCACTACTACGATGGGCTGTTGCAGCGCCGCTCGGGCAACACGGCAAAGGAGATTGCGGACTTCAAGTTTGTTGTCGAGAAGTTCCCTGACTCTCGCGATGCGCGGCGCGAGCTGGGCATTACCTATTACCAGCAGAAGATGGATAAAGAGGCGACCGAACAGTTTGAAGCGTTGCAGAAGATTGATCCTGACGATCTGGCGGCGCACTACAACCTGTCGATTCTTTATCGCCGCGCTGGCAAGGTTCAACAGGCTCGCGATCAGCAGGACATGTTTGTTGATAAAAAGGTTGACCCCGGCGCGCCTACTTATTCACTGAACTATCTGAGCGACCATCCGGAGATTTCTACGGAGAGTATTGCGTGGCATCTGCACTCAGACATGGCTCCAGGAGCGATGAAGGGAGTAGCGAAAAATGACGGCAGGTAAATGGATGCGCCTCTCTCTCAAGCTGATGGTTGCGCTGGGCCTGCTGGCGATTTCGGCAACAGCGCGTGCGGAGAATAAGTGCCCGTGGCTTACGGAAGCTACTGCCGGTGGATTGCTTGGTGGGGATGCTGTTGGGGCTTATACGGCTACGGCGAATAATCAGCCTGCGCTTTGCACCTTCACGCAGAAGGAAGGCAACGCGATGCGCGAGTTGACTATTACCGTTGAGGTTAATCCTGATGCGCATGCGAAGCTTACGGGCATGATGCAGGCTTGCGGAGCCAGTTCGCAGTTGTTGCAGGCGATTGGGAACGAGGCTGCTGTTTGTGCGATGGATTCGCGGAAGAAATCGCTGAGTGAACGTGTGGTTGGGCGCGTGCGTGACCAGATTTTTACCATCAGCATCAGCTCGAATGTGAAGGACGATATGGTGCTGAATACTTCTACGCTGATGACGAAGATTTATACGGCCTCAGAACAAGTTGCGGGCAACTTGTTCTGAAGCAGGGGACAGGGCTCAGGGTATGGGGTACAGGGTTTATAGATACAGAGTTTCAAGGCTGTAAAAGACAAGAAGCTATAAAGGGCAAAAGCTATAAACCGCAACCGCAGATCCTTCGCTCTGCCTACCCCACTTCGCGGGGCCCCAAAGCGCTTCGCTCAGGATGACACTACTGTCTTTTGTGGGTGAACGGGCGGTATTGGTATCCCAGGTTCTCAACTGCAAGGACCTGGGACACCCGCAGGGGCCACCACAAAACTATAAAAGGCTATAGATATCCCACATCTCCAAAACCGGGAGATGTGGGGCACCCTATATTTGTGGAAGTGCATCTCGGCTTGTCCCTTGTCCCTTGTCCCTTGTC
>NZ_JBZYWK010000030.1:0-40640 GCF_059115385.1 Occallatibacter sp. FHG110214_02
CCCGGGCGTGCGTGGCGGTAGATTGGATTCCAGGTGATTCGTTGATTGAGATGGTGGGAAGCGCGCTCGTCGTCAATCCGTAAGCATGACGCGGCATCCGCACAAGCCCATAGATTGATAGAAATTTTTTGAGGTCACGGAAAGGAAACAATTCATGAATCTGAAGTCCATCTGGAATCGCCGTTCGTTTCTCTCACTTTTAGGCGCGGTTGGAGGCGGCGCATTGGCTCCAGCGCCGCTGCGCGCCGCCACGGCAAAGCCGGATGCCCCTGCTTCCCCGCTGCTGGACGGCCACCCGATTGTGCCGATTACAAGCGGCCTTGGTTCTACGGGCGATGTCTACGCCGAGCTGGGCGTAAAGCCGCTCATCAATATTGTCGGCACCGTAACGGTGATTGGCGGCTCGGTAATGAAGCCGGAAGTTATGGAGCTGATGCGTCAGGGCAACCAGCATTTCGTGCTTCTCAACGAGTTGGAAGTGGCCGCGGGCCGCTACATTGAGAAGCTTTGCAAGACGCCTCCGGGCTACACGGGACTGGTCACCGGCGGAGTCGCCGCGGGCATTGTTGTGGCTTATGCGGGCATGATGACCGAAGACCTTGAACCGCGCATCCGCGTCTGTCCTGACGTGACGGATTTCCCGCGCACCGAGGTCATCATCCAGAAGTCGCATCGCAATCCCTTTGACCATCAGATTCGCCAGACCGGCGCCAAGCTCATCGAAGTGGAAACACGCGAGCAGATGATTAACGCCATCAACCCGAAGACGCTGGCGATTCACTTCACCAACATCCTCTCCGGCAATGGCAAGGTGAGCGGCCCGGAGACCGTAGAGATTGCCCGCGCCCACAACATCTACACCTTCAACGATGCCTCCGCCGACGTGCCACCCAAGGAGCGCCTTTGGGAGTACCCCGCGGTAGGCTTCGATTTCGTAGCCTTCAGCGGCGGCAAAGATATCTGCGGCCCACAAACCTCAGGCATCCTCATCGGCAAGGAGAAGCTAATTCGCTGGGCGCAACTGAACATGAGCCCGCAGGAAGACCGCATCGGACGCTGCTGCAAAGTCGGCAAGGAAACTATTTTCGCTTTGCTCAAAGCGCTGGAAATCTTCGTCAACCAGGACTACGACGAAGTGCTGCGCATGTACGATGCGCGTGCACAGGTAATTTCAAATGCCATCAGCAAATTCGGTGTAACAGCACTGCCGCGTGAGTTTGATATTCATGCGCTGGGCAACGTAACGCCGCAGTATAGCTGGCAGATTGACCAGTCAAAGCTGAAGATTACTGGCCATGAAGTAATGCAGCAACTCGCTGACACCAAGCCGCTCGGCATCGGCAGCATGGGCGCAGGCTCAGGCGGTATGCGTGGCCGCGATCCCAACGCGCCGCAGCATCCACAGCCGGAGCATCACAGCCGCCAGGGCGACCCCACGCGCTTTGGATTCGCCATGTGGCAGCTCAAGGACGGAGAAGACAAAATCATTGCCGACCGATTGGTCGAAATCCTCAGTATGGCTCCCAAGGCCTAATTTTCTGCTTCCAAAGATAGCCCGGCCTGTAAGCAGACCGGGCATCTGTTTTATATTGAAGGTCATTCCCCAGCGCATTACCGTGCATTTCAATCCAATTCATTTCTTTCATCCGGAGCCTTTCAAAGAACGATGGCATGGGTGTTTGGCTTCGTCTCTTCAGGTCTCTGGATAAGCTGTCAGATTGCGAGAGAGGGTCATGGCGATTGAAACGATAAGCCGTACAGATCCGCGCTACAAAACGCTGGCGAAGGGCAAAAATGGGCGCTTTCCTGCAACAGAAGCAGATGGCGCGGGCCGCATCGAATTATGCGAAAACGCAGAGGACATCGCCATCGCGCTGCAGCGCGCCGTGCATGAAGGTTTGCGCCCCACCGTGCGCAGCGGCGGCCACTGCTACGAGGATTTTGTCTACGGCAACCCCGGCGGCGTCGTTCTCGATCTCAGCATGTTCACTGATACGAAGCCTGTTCCCAATGCGCCGAAGTACAGGGTTGCCGCCGGCGCGCAACTCGGCGAGGTCTACTCCAATCTATTCAAGCGCCACAACGTTACGCTCCCCGGCGGCAGTTGCGGATCAGTCGCCGCAGGCGGGCATATCAGCGGCGGTGGCTACGGGCTACTCTCGCGCCTTCACGGAATCACAAGTGACTGGCTCACAGCACTCGACATTCTCACAGTCGATGCCAGCGGTAAAGTTATTCCACGCAGAATCGACGCAAAGCATGAGCCTGAACTCTTCCGCGCATGCCGCGGCGCAGGCTGCGGCAACTTCGGCATCATCACCGACTACTACTTTGAAGATCTGCCGCCCGCGCCCAAAGAAGTCATCACCGCCAACATCAGCTTCGCCTGGGCAGACATGACCGAGGAGCGTTTTGAAACTCTCCTCACCACCTTTGGCAGATACTGGGAGACCCGCGGCAAAGACCGCGACACATGGGGCCTGTTCGCGCTGCTTGGCCTGACGCATCGTTCCATGGGGAACCTCGGCATCTCGCTTCAGTTCTGCAATCCCGATGGAACCTGCGATGACCTCAGGGTGTTGAATGAATTCATCGCGCTTTTCGAGCCATGCAGCCCCGTGCAGACAACGCCGCAGACAGCAGCCATCACCGGTGGTGAGCGTGCCATTCACCACGCAGCTCCCGAGGCTTGTTGGGGGCAGCAGATGATGAGCCGCCATCTCTGGCTCGATGCCAATGTGCAGGGCAACGGCGGCGGCGGCGCGGGCGGCGAGCACCGAGGCAAATACAAATCCAGCTATATGAAGAAGAACTTCACGCAGGCGGAAATCGCCTGCTATTACAAGTACCTCACGCAAACTCCCCCCGGCCTCGATCTGCGAGGAACCACAGTCTCTGTTGATTCCTACGGCGGCGCAACCAACAAGAGCGAGCTTGCGGAAACCACGATGGTGCCGCAGCGCAGTTCCGTCATGAAGCTCCAGTTCATGACCTTCTGGTCAGGGCAGGAGAACGATGCCGCTCATCTTGATTGGGCAAAGGAGTTCTATACGGAGCTTTACTCCGGACCGGACGTAGAAGCGAAGTACAAAGGCGCACCCTTCTGGAACGATCGCTACGAAGGCTGCTTCATCAACTATCCCGACAAGGACATGCTGGCCTATCCCTTCTGGGCTGAGCTTTACTATGGCACGCAAGGCCAGGTTCCAGCGCTGCAAGCCGTCAAGCGGCGCTATGACCCCAACAACATCTTTCACCACGCCATGTCGATACGCGCATAAGCGCAGCGGAGATTAGCCATGAAGAAAAGCACATGGTGGACGCGAAGGGAATTCGTAAAGCGGGTCGGGCTTGCGTCTGCTGCAACAGTAGCAAGCGGCCCGCTGCTGGCGGTCTCCGCAACGCATCTTTCCTCTCCAAGCTTTGCCTATGTAGGCAGCGCCGAAGGACACATCGCAGTCTTTGCCGCAGGAGCGGGCAGATGGAAACAGCTCCAGCAGATAGCCACGCCGCAACCATCCGTGCTTGTTCTGCACCCCAACAAAGATGTTCTCTACGCCGTCAATGAAATTGACCTGTTCGACCATCTTCCCAGCGGCTCCGTAGAGGCGTACTCCATTCAGAAAGATGGCCGCATCGCGCTGCTGAATCGGCAACCACTTTCGCTCTCCGCAACCGCACCGCGACATGCCGCCATTTCTCCCGATGGTCGTGCGCTGGTGGTTGCCATACATGGTGGAGGCGCATATAACGTGCTCCCCATTCGCGAAGACGGAAGCCTCGCACGAGTCTCGGCCATTCTCAAGGAGACAGGCTTCGGCCCAGACGAAAATCATCTGCGCACATCGCATCCACAGATGGTTCTCTTCGATAACAAAGGACGTTTGCTCAGCGCAGATCAGGGCTGCGACCGCCTGAATATCTTCTGCCTTGAGCAAGACCATTTCAGCGTGCTTATGCGCCGCGAAACACAAGCAGGAAGCGGCCCTCGTCAGATAGCGTTACACCCTAACAGCGAGCTGCTCTTCGTGGCCAACGCACAGGAGCCTTCCATCCACACCTATCGATATGACAGCCACAATGGACAGATTCTCGAACCGCTCCATAGCGTCCTATGTAATTCCGCAGAAGGCAGAGCAATGACCATGCACCCTTCCGGTGATTTCCTCTACACCGCTTCCAATTATTCTGGAGCCGTCACAACATGGCGCATCGATACAACAACCGGCACACTGCACCGCATTCATGAAGCGCAAGCGGAAGACAACATCCACACCTTGATGATCACGCCGCACGATAATAACTTGCTGACCCTCAGCCAAAGCGCAGTCACTCGCTGGCAAATCAATATGCAAGGCCAACCAACAAATCCACTACAGGCTGCAGTCATACGCCAGCCCATAAGCATCGCCGTGAAGCAGATATGAGAATGAGATCGATAACACGCGCCGCATCGCGACAGATATTCCGTCTTGCATGCCTTGCCGTGGCAACAGCCGCGCTGAGCGCATCGGCAATCGCCTCCAACTGTGACAACGTTCCCCACAGCGACCATCCCAAAGCGCATTTGTCGAACGGCAAGCTCGACGCACTGGTCTTTCTGCCCGACCCAACCAACGGCTACTACCGCGCATCACGCTTCGACTGGTCGGGCGTAGTGGGATGCGTCTCACTCAACGGCCACACATTCTTCGGCGAATGGTTCACTGATTACGACCCACTGAAGAACGACGCCATCACAGGTCCGGTCGAAGAGTTCCGCGTCGATGCCGGTCCACCAAGCCGCAGTGGCCCGCACGGCGAGTTCACCATTCCGCCGGGAGCCATTGGATACGCGGAAGCCCAGCCCGGCGGCCTCTTCTTCAAGCCCGGCGTCGGCATGCTGCGCAAGGTAGACAACTCGCCCTACCAGTTTGGCGGAGCCTACCCCATCGTCGATGGCGGAAAATGGACAACCCGCATCAAGCCTGACTCCATCCTCTTCCGCCAGGTGCTCAACAGCCCCAGCGGCTACGCCTATCTCTACGAAAAAACGCTGACGCTCGCGCCCGGCAAGCCGCTGATGGTCCTGGAGCACAGCCTGAAAAACACCGGCAGCAAAACAATCGACACCTACGTCTATAACCACGACTTCTTCATGCTCGACGGCAAACCTACCGGCCCCGGCATGGTAGTTCATTTCCCCTTCGAGCCAAAGCCGGAAGACCCGCTCTCAAGCGAAGCAAAGATTGAAGGCAAAGACCTCCTCTTCGTGCAGCCGCTCGGCCCGCACACTAGCGTCTCGGGCTACCTGACGGGCTACTCCAACAATCCGTCTGACTACGACTTCACGGTAGAGGACCGCAACGCCGGAATCGGCGTGCAGCAAACCTCCGACACGCCGCTCGCCCGCCTGCTTTTCTGGTCTACGCGCACCACCATCTGTCCGGAAGGCTATATCCACCTCAACATCCCGCCCGGCCAAACAGTCCATTGGAAAACCTCCTACCGCTTCTTTACTTCCGAAAAATAGCCAGCCCCGCGCGCCATTTCAGCCCCTGGAGGATTCTCTTATGGCAGCTTTACTCTTGCTGCAATACACTTGTACAAAATTTGCTGAACGCGCTAGGTCATACGCCCTACCGGAAGATTCCTCAGGCATAGTTCAATGGAACGTTTACGAATCAATCCGAAGTATTCGAAACATAATCCATTGCAAGGCACGTTTTTTGTGTCCTCAGGGGAATCTCACATGTACGCGCAGCGTCGCTCGCACGTCCGTTTTTATCTCGCTTTCTGGCTTTTTATTCTCAGCGGCGTAGCCTTTCTTGACCGCACGAACCTCTCGATTGCGGGCCTGCAAATCAGCAAGGAGTACGGCCTCGGCAACCAGCGCCTCGGCTGGATTCTCAGCGCATTCCTCATCGGCTATGCGGGCTTCCAACTGCCCGCAGGCTGGCTTGCCACGCGCTTCGGCCCGCGCCGCGTGCTGACGCTGGGAGTGCTGTGGTGGGGCATCACAACCGCGCTTACGGCCCTGCTGCCCTCCAACCTCTCGCATGCGCTGCTGCTGCTGATTATCATTCGCCTCGCGCTCGGCGCGGGAGAAGCCGTCATCTATCCTGCTGCGAACCAGTTCGTAGCACGATGGGTTCCACAACAGGAGCGCGGCCTCATCAACGGCCTCATCTTCGCAGGCGTCGGCGCGGGCAGCGGCCTCACGCCGCCGCTGCTCACCATGGTCATTGCCGACCACGGCTGGCGCGCCGCCTTCTGGTTCAGCGCCGCCTCCGGCTTCTTTGCAGGAGTCATGTGGTGGATCAGCGCACGCGACACACCCGACGACCACCCTGAAGTCTCGACAGAAGAACTGCGCATCATCCGCAAGGGCCTTGGCGAAGACACCAGCATCATCCTCCCGCGCAAACCCAAAAGCGAAGAGCGCTCGCGCATCTCGTGGCGCGCCATCTTTGGCCGCCGCGACCTGGTTGTGCTCATGGCCGGCTATTTCTGCTTCGGCTACATTGCGTGGATTTACTTCGGCTGGTTCTTCATCTACATGTCGCAGGTGCGTGGCTTTGACCCGCAATCCAGTGCGCTCTACACCGTGCTTCCTTTCCTGTCGATTACTGTCTTTTGCCTCGCAGGTGGCGTGCTAAGCGACCGGCTCACCAGGCAATACGGACTGCGCGTAGGCCGCAGCGGTCTTGCCGCCGTAGCGCTGCTGCTCACAGCCGTCTTCCTTGTCCTCGGTTCACAGGCGCACAATCCGCAGCTTGCCGCGTGGATTCTGGCCGGTGGAGCCGGAATGCTCTATCTCTCGCAAAGCTCCTTCTGGTCCGTGTCGGTCGATATCGCAGGGCTAAGCTCAGGCGTCTTCTCCAGCATGGTCAACATGGGCGGACAAATCGGTGGAGCCGTTACCGCATCTCTCACGCCATGGATTGCGCAACACTTTGGCTGGACAACATCCTTCGGAGTCTCCGCCGGATTGGCCATCTTCGGCGCTATCTGCTGGATGACCGTTCACCCTGAGCGCAGGCTGGAAACACAAGCCGGATAGCGCGGCATTTCAAATTGATTGGAGTAAAGATCGAACCATTGAGCAGCGCACGCAATTTCATCTCCCATGTGTTGCCTCCATGGCGCAACTCTGCCCGTCCGCGCATTCGATGTAGCATGCGAATGCTCATGTTCGCGCTGGCCTTTGTGCTTACAGCGAAGACAGCCAGCACCATGCCGCTGCCGAACCTCAAGCTCTCCGAATACCAGAAGCAGAACTGGCAGGTAGAAGACGGCCTGCCCGACAACAACGTGCGCATGATCGCGCAGCGTCACGGCGGAATGCTGCTGATTGCCACCTCTTCCGGCATATACAGCTTTGACGGCCTTCGCTTTCAGCCGCTGACAAAAACCAGCGCGGAGAACAGCGAAGACGCCGCCAATCCTCATAACGAAACCGTCATCAACGAAGCCATCAACGCCATCCTTCCTGTGGGCAAAGACGACCTCTGGATAGGCACCGATGGACGCGGCGTTTTGCACCGCACCAGCAGCGGCACGGTCAACGTCAGTGAGCAGGCAGGGCGCTTTCACGAGCGCGTGCGCAACTTCTTCCTCGATGCAAAGGGCGTTCTCTGGATAGCCACGCAAAACGGCGTGGAGCGCCTGAAGGATGGCCGCATAGAGCTGATTGCCGAAACCGGCAAAGTTCCTGGCGACGTTGTCTCTCCTTTCGCGGAAGACGGTAACGGCGGCATCTTCTACATCACTGCATCCGGCCTCTATCACTGGAGCAAGGGCAAAGCTGTTCCCTTCGCGCTGCATCTCGCACAGGGCGAAGCCCCCGTCGCGGCCTATCGCGACCCGCAACACCGCATCTGGATTGGCACCACCAATCATGTCATCGAACTGGTGCCGCACAGCCACGCGCACAACGCCGAGCCGCAGTATGAAGACAAGGTCCGGGCGGAAATCTCCGGCATCGCCACCACCATGCTGGGCGATGCAATGGGCAACCTGTGGATTGGCACGCGCCACGCAGGCCTGTGGCGGCTGGCTCCCGACGGCATCTCGCAGTGGACCACACAGAACGGCCTCTCCGATGAAGCCATCCGCACCATGTTCCTCGACGACGAGCAGAACCTCTGGATTGGAATGCTCTCCGGCGGCCTGAGCCGCTGGCGCAAAGGCGCGCTAGTACCCTACGGAGAGCAGGAAGGCTTCCACGCCTCCTATGCGGCCAACGTGCTGGCAGACAGCCGCGGCGACGTGTGGCTCGGCACATGGGACAAAGGCCTCTTCCGCCGCCACAACGGCGTACTCACCGACATGACGCCCCACACCATGCCCAAAGCCATGCCCATTCGCGCACTGGCAGAGGACCGCAAAGGCCAGGTCTGGGTCGGCACATGGTTTGACGGCATCTACCGTTATGACGGCCACAACTTCGCGCACTACCTGCTCGGCAATGAGTCCCCAAGCAACGCCGTAAGCACCGTGCTGCCCGCCAGCAACGGCGGCCTGTGGGTTGGCACCTACACCGGCCTGATGTACTTCCCATCCGGCGAGCCCGACCCGCACAATCGCGTGCAGATGCTCGACTCGCAGCTTGTAACCTGCCTCACGGAAGACAAAGACGGCTCTGTTTTAGTCGGCACCAGCACAGGCCTCTTCCGCATAAGCAATGGCAAAGCTGTGCCAATCCCGGACCTTGCCCGCGACTACATCCTGTCCATCATGCAGGATAGCTCTGGCTATCTCTGGGTGGGAACCAAAGCGGGCAGCCTCAAGCTGGTGCGCGATAACCGCGTCGTCGCCGTGCCTGCAAACGCAGGTCTGCCAAACCTACCTGTCAGCACAGCAACCGAAGACAACGACGGCCATCTATGGCTAGGCACCTCTCGCGGCATCGTGCGCGTTCCGCTAAAAGAGTTGCACGACGTAGTAGACGGACACCGCTCCACGCTCAGCACTGTGCTGCTCGACAAGGCAGACGGCATGCGTTCCAGCGAGTGCAGCGGCCTGTCGCGTCCCTTATCAACGCGCCTGCCCGACGGCACACTCTGGTTCGTCACCACCAAGGGCTACGTCTCCACCACCGATGCCGCGGAAAAAATGAACGCCGTGCATCCAGTCGCAAGCATCGTGGGATGGACCCCCTCCATCGACCCCGACTCCGCAGACCTGGTGCCAACCACTTCCAGCAATGAGATTGCGCTGGAGCCGGGCCATCAGGACCTGCTCGTCTTCTTCAACGCCAAGCTACTCGCCAATCCCGGCCACATAGAGTTCCGTTACAGGCTCGCCAACTACGACGCAGGCTGGACAACCACAAGAGCACGCGTAGCGCGTTACCGCCGTTTGCCCCCAGGCCACTACACCTTCGAGGTACAAGCCCGCAGCGCAGGCGAAGAGTGGTCCACGCCCACGGCCTCCATCGCCGTGCGCCAGCGCCCTTATCTCTACCAGAGCTGGTACTTCTACGTCGCGCTTCTCATCCTCGTCGTCACTGTAATGGCGCAGCTCTTCCGCTATCGTATGCAGTTGATGAAAGGCCGCATCGGCATCATCCTCGAAGAGCGCAGCCGCATCGCCCGCGAATGCCACGATACGCTGATGGCGGGCTTCGCGGCAGTTTCATGGCAGCTCGAAGCCACAGCCAAGCTCTTCCGCGATGGCAAATCCGAGAACACGCCGCCCGCCGAGTCCTGCGAGCTGGCCCGCAGCATGGTCGCTCACTGCCAGGCCGAAGCACGCCGCATCATCTGGGACCTGCGCGACACCGACGAAGTAACCAGCATCCTCTCACACGCGCTCACGCGCACGCTCTCCATGAATGTGGCCCCGGAAACAATCGAGACCACCTTTGAAGTGGATGGCGACGAGCTTCCACTCGCCCCCGGTTGTGTGCATCAGCTAGTCTGCATCGGGCAAGAGGCAGTCTCCAACGCCATTCGCCACGCCAACCCCACGCGCATCATGATTCACCTCAAGTACGAGCTCGACATGCTGATGCTCTCCATCCGCGACAACGGCAAAGGCTTTCAGCGCACCGACCACATGCAGGGCATTCGCGGCCACTTCGGAATCCCAGTCATGGAAGAGCGCGCACGCAAGGTAGGCGGCGTGCTGCGCGTACTCAGCACCGTTGGCGGAGGAACGGAGGTCACGGTGAAGGTGCCGTTCAACGGCCAGACGCTGCCGGTAATCTCCGAGCGCCACATCATTCACTGGATTGGGATATGAAGCAGATTCGTGTGTTGTTGATTGAAGACCATTTCCTTGCGCGTGTTGCGTTGCAGTCCGTGCTCTCCGGTCATTCGCAAATTCAAATCGCAGGGGAAGCAGGCGATGGCGAAACGGGCATCCTGATGTTCCGCACGCTGCGCCCGGATGTTGTCGTGCTCGATCTCCGCCTGCCTCGCGTAAGTGGCTTCGATGTCATCGTGCACATACGCAAAGAGGTTCCCAACGCACGCATTGTTGTCCTCTCGAACTATCAGGGCAGTGAGGACATCTACCGCGCCGTGCAAAGCGGAGCTATGGCTTATCTCACAAAAGACGCCAGCGGTGAAGAGCTGCTCAATGCAATCCAAAGCGTTAACCGCGGCCTGCGCTACTTTCCGCACGTCACGCTGGACCGCCTCGCCGAGCGCATGCCCGCAGTGGATCTCACCCCTCGCGAATCCGAAGTGCTTACCTGTATCACCAAGGGTTTGAGCAACAAGGAGATTGCCGAAGAGCTTGGCATCGCCGAAAAAACCGTGCGCATCCACGTCAGCTCCGTGCTCGACAAAATGGGCGCTCGCGACCGCACGCAGGCCACCATCTACGCCCTGCAACGCGGTTTAGTGCATCTCGACTAAGCGTCTTCCTCGCGCACAAAGCACATAAAGACCGCATTTCCTGATGCGGTCTTTATAGCTATGTGTGGATTTCAAACATTTCCTTACGCATGAATCCTCTCTAGGCCAAATGCCCTAACAGTGGCACGGGCAACAGACCGATGACAGGTTCTTCGAATCGTCATCCAATCGTGACATTCCAGAAACGTTGTATTCGGCGGCTTCCCTGGCTGCCATGGTGTTCGCTGTAGTCTTTGCGCCATTTTTTGGAAGAACAAAAGAGCGGATGCAATTCCAAGGAGGCCATTTGTGAGGAAGGCAAGTCTTTGTTTACTGATGATTCTGTTTAGCTCGCTTGGTATACGAGCACAGATTGCAAATAACACATCCCTGGTCGGAACCGTTGTCGATCCCAGTGGAAACCCCATTAGCAACGGCCTGGTCGTCGCGACAGAAGAAAACAGCAAGGTCAAATCCACCGTTCACACCAACAACGAGGGATACTACGCGGTCACCTTTATTCAACCCGGAACGTATGACATCACCGTCGAAGAGCAAGGCTTCAAGAAGGTGACAAAAGTTGGCGTCGTGGTCGCCATCGATATGGCAGTGCGCACGGACTTTACACTGCCGGTTGGTTCTGTAGATTCATCCATCACGGTTACAGCCAGCACGCCGCCCCTGCAGACAGACGACGCGACCATCGGTGAGACCTTCGACCAGAAGGCCGTCGAAGAACTGCCCATCAGCGGCCACAACGCGCTGGAAGTAGCCACCACCGCATCCAACGTTTACGTCGGCTCCAATACCAACTA
Source organism: Occallatibacter sp. FHG110214_02 (assembly GCF_059115385.1). Classification (NCBI taxonomy): domain Bacteria; kingdom Pseudomonadati; phylum Acidobacteriota; class Terriglobia; order Terriglobales; family Acidobacteriaceae; genus Occallatibacter; species Occallatibacter sp. FHG110214_02. The sequence goes on from NZ_JBZYWK010000030.1 coordinate 11,642, forward strand.
CACCGGCAATCCTCCGGGGGAAGGTCTTGAAGGCGCAGGTCAGCGCGAGATTCAGAACAGCCTTACGCTGGACGGCGTCTCGATCATGAACAACCTCATCAGCACCACGCCGGACCACCCCTCCGCGGACATGATCTCCGCAACCCAGATGCAGAGCGGCAACTACTCCGCGCAGTATGGTTCCTACCTGGGCATTCACGTTAATCTTGTCAGCAAAAACGGCACCAATGATCTGCACGGCGCGGCGTATGACTACGTGGAGAACACCGCATTCAACGCAATGCCGTTTACATCGAAACTTGGTTCGGCCGCACCCATCCTTCACTACAACCAGTGGGGTGGCAATCTAGGTGGCCCCGTCTACATTCCCAGGCTCTACAACGGGCGCAATAAGACCTTCTTCTTTGCCTCGTTTGAAAAGCTGAACCAGATTGGACAGAGCACCGGCATCTCGTCCGTCATCACGCCGGACATGGAAAAGGGCAACTTCAATCTTCCCGGTGTTCCGCAGCTTTACGATCCCTCCACCGGGCTACCCTACCCAGACAACCAGATTCCGCAATCCGAGCTGAGTACGGCCGCCGCCAAAGTTGCCGCCAAGTATGAGGCATACATGGTTGCGCCCAATCAGCCCGGCATCGCAAACAACCTCAACAGCTCCTATCCAAGCGACCTCGTCATCAAGCAGACCATCGACCGCATTGACGAGAACATCGGCGAGAAGGTCAAGCTCTTTGGCCGCTACTACTGGCAAAACCTGAGCTTCATCTCTGGCACAGCCTTTGCCGCCAACGCATCCAGCGGACCAACGAACAGCCGCAACTGGGCCTTCGGCTACACGCACGTTCTTTCGCAGTCGCTGGTCAATGACCTCTACCTCGGCATCAACACGGTCACCTCTGACAACCTCAACTACTGGTACGCCAACGGGCTCAAGAGCGCCGGAACCGACCTCGGCATTCCCGGGTTCACCGGCGACACGCTCTACAACAATCCCGGCGTTCCCGTGCTCAGCATCTCCAATTTCCAGGGCGTAGGCAACGCGGGCAGCAACTGGTTCCAGGATGACCGCACCTACGACCTCTACGAGCAGCTAAGCTACACGCATGGCCGCCACAACGTCATGTTCGGCGCGGAGTTCCGCCGCCTGACCCTTGGCCGTGAAGCAACCAACAACCCCGTCGGAGCAATCACCGTCTCCGCAACGGCCTATCAGCCCGGCGAGCCGCTGGTCAGCACCGGCTACTCTGCCGCAGACTTCGTTCTTGGCTATATCAACAGCGACACAACCCCCATCGACACCATCAAGGGCTCGGTCGGCGAATGGCGTGATGGTTTCTTCGCACTCGACAACTGGCAGGTAACGCCCAAGTTCACGCTGAACTTCGGTTTCCGCTACGACCTTCCCACAGCGCCCTACAGCTTGAACGGTTATGGCCGCATGCTGAATGATGCGGAGACAGCGCTGGTTCCCACATCTGCAGCAACCTCCGGCGCGGACTACAAACCAACGCCCGGCTACAAGTTCGGCAGCGCGCAGCTCGATAACGCTGGTCCGCGCATCGGTCTTGACTACCGTGTCTCGGAGAAGCTGGTTCTGCGTGGTGGATTTGGCATGTATTACAACGCCAACCAGTTGAATACCTACACACTGCTTACCTCCAACTATCCCTTTGCCGCGGCGGTCAGCTACAACACCACGGCAGCTAACCCCATGACCTTCGTGAACACCACGCCGGGCGCGGGTTCTGCCTCTCCTGTTGCGGGCACGCCGGGTACCTATGTTGCGGCCTACACGCCACAGGCAAACATGAAGACGCAGCGTGCCTATCAGTGGAACGCCGACCTCGGCTATCAGTTGTGGAAGGGCTCCGCGATGGAAATGCAGTACATCGGCTCGCACTCGCTTCACCTGGACCGCAGCTACTATGACAACGAGCCGATTCACCCCGTTTCCACAACCGTTCAGTCGCTCAACTCGCAGCGCCCCAACCAGTTGTTCGGCTCCATCCGCGTCTTCCAGGAAGACGAGTACTCACACTACAACGCGTTGACCGTCGTGCTGCGCCAACGCACTTACCACGGCCTCTCCGGGCAGGCGAGCTACACCTGGTCGCATGACCTCGATATCTCCGCCGACTCCAACTCTGGCGGAACCACATCGCAGCAGTACAACATCGCGGCAGATTACGGTAACTCCAACTGGGACGTGCGCCATCGTTTCGTCGCGGAGCTTACCTATCAGTTGCCAACTCCGCAAGGCAACCACTTTGTGCGTGAAACAGCAGGCGGATGGCACCTCAGTGCCATTCTCAACTTCCAGACCGGCATGCCATACACCGTATCCATGAGCAGCAACACGCAGGCCGCCGGCGTAGACCAGGGAACACAACGCCCCTCCTGGTCACACTTGGAAAAAGGAAGCTGCAGCCTCAAGAACGCTTATGCGGGCCTCAGCGGAACATCTGCCTCATGCATCGATGAGAGCGCCTATCAACCCGCCGTCAACTACGCCATTGCGGGCAACGTTGGCTATGGCAACATTCATCGCAACAGCCTCTATGGCCCGGGCTTCCAGTATCAGAATCTGGCAGTCTTCAAGGACTTCCCGCTCTACGACCGCCTGAAGTTCCAGTTCCGCGCCGAAGCCTATAACGTCTTCAACCACCCCAGCGGAGCCAACCCGAACTCCGGTGGAATCACCATCGACACCTCTGGAGCATGCGCGGCAAACTCCTGCCTCGTCTTCCCCAGCGGTTACGGACAGATCACCAGCGTACAGCAAGTCCCCGGCACATTCAGCGGAGCGCGTCTGCTGGAACTCTCCGGAAAAATCATCTTCTAATCAACCCACAGGCGGCCGGCAGCGTAACATCTGCCGGCCGTAAGAATGTTTCTGTTGCCTCACACTCTTTTGCGATACATTGCATCCAGTATGCAAAACCATCAGATGAACTCTACAAAGCGTTTTCGTCGCATCGTTCTCGTCGCGTTGATTACTGCCGCACCACTCCTCATAGTGGCGCGGCTTTTGCTCGCGCAAGAGCCAAAGTCAGCCGCGGACTACACTGCCAATCCCGCCGCCATGCTCGAAGCCTATCGCCACGTCGAGGCAGCCTCCGTCTCTGACGCTATCGAGCAGCTCCTGCATGAGAAGCACTACATGTCGCACAAGATGCAGGCCATCTTCCCCACAAAATTCGCGGGATATGCGCTCACCGTCAAGCTCGCCAAGCAGGAGAACCACGACTCCGACGCACTCGGCGGCATGCTGCAAGCCATCGACTCCGGCGGAGCAGGCTCCGTCTACGTCATGCAGGTAGAAGACGGTGCGGACATCGCCGGAATGGGCGGCCTGATGGGCACTGCCATGGCCGCACGCGATTACGCAGGCGCAGTCATTGACGGCGGCGTGCGCGATATTCCGCAGCTAAAGCGCATCAACTTCCCCGTCTACTCCACCGGCCCGGTACCGTCTACATCGGTCAGCCATTACAAATTCGCCGGAGCCAACATCCCCATCGATTGCGACGGCGTCCGCGTCAACGCAAATGACATCATCGTTGCCGATCAGGATGGAGTAGTCGTTGTCCCACGCGAACACGCGGCAGAAGTGCTGGTGCGCGCACAGCAGCTTGATAACAGCGAGCACTCCATGTACCCATTCATTGAGAAGTACCGCTCGATAGTGGAAGCAGTAAAACGCTTCGGCAGAATCTAGTTCAAAAAGGAAAACACAAGATGACAGGCAAAGGTTTCAACCTACTTTCGCGCCGCCGTTTTTTAAGCTGGTCGCAGGCCGCAGTTGCAACCCTCGGCGCCGCGCCCGTATTCGCAAGACCACTCATCGCGTCAGCGCATGAAACCACGCCTCCATCCAGTGAAGACGACTACTACGCCAAGCTCGGCGTAGAAAAAATCATCAACGCCGCCGGAACATACACCTACCTAACTGCCGCCGTCATGCCGCCCAAGGTGCAGCGCGCCGTTGCGCAAGCCGCACTGCACCCCGTTGTGCTTAAGGAGTTGCACCGCGCATCCGGCGAATACCTCGCCAAGCGTCTTCGCTGTGAAGGAGCATTGGTAACCTCCGGTGCATCCGCAGCGCTCACACTCGCAACCGCCGCCTGCATCGCCTCGGCCAACGGCTTCAAGTCAGAGCAGATTCCGCAGGAAGTCGCCGAAGCTAAGAACGAAGTCATCGTGCAGAAGTCGCACCGCTACGAGTACGATCACGCCATGCTGCTCTGCGGCGTGCGCATCGTGGAAGTCGTAACAGTAGACGACTACCGCCGCGCCTTCACGCCAAAGACAGTAATGACCAACTTCTTCAATGCAGCCGAAAGTGGCGAAATCGACCGCGAAACTTGGCTCAAGATCGCGCACGAGCACAACGTCCCCTGCCATATCGATGCCGCAGCCGACATGCCTCCCATAGAAAATCTATGGAAGTACACCGGCATGGGCTTTGACCTCGTCTGCTTCTCCGGCGGCAAAGGCATTCGCGGCCCGCAAAACGCAGGCCTGCTGTTAGGAAAGAAAAAGCTTATCGACCTCGCAGCCGACAACGACAGCCCCAACTCTGACGCAGTAGGCCGCGGCATGAAAGTAGCCAAGGAACAAATCGTCGGCATGGTTGCCGCAGTAGATTGGCTGCTCGAACAAAATGACGCCGCCGACCTAGCCGAATACACGCGCCGCGCCAACATCATCGTGGACAAGGTCAAACACATCCCCACCATGAAGACCGAAATCTTTATCCCCGAAATTGCAAACCACGTCCCGCACCTCGTCCTGGCCTACGACCCTGCTGTTGTCGGAATCACGCCCAAGCAGGTGCAGGAAAAGCTGCACAACATGCGTCCGCAGATTGAGCTCAACCCCGCAACAGGCACCAGCGGAAGGCTCGGCACGCATTCCAATGAAAACACCATTGTCGTGGGAACATGGATGCTGCAGCCCGGCGAAGCGGAAGTCGTAGCGCAAAGCCTTCGCACAGTTCTTGAACACCCGCACGCCTGAACGAACCAATCAAGATTCATACACGACCAAGGAGCTGATTATGTCGAACCAGTCCACCAGAAGAAACCTCATCAAGAATGCCGCCACCGTTGCAGCAGCCGTAACTGGCGGCGCGGTTCTCGCGCAGCCTGCCCATGCCGCAAAAAAAGAAGTGCTCGAAAAGAAGTCCTATCCCACCGGACCTGTTGACCCCAATGCCGCGCCCCCGCTCTTCTCAAGTGTCGTCTCCTACGGCAACCTCGTCTTCCTCGCCGGCGTAGGCGCGCACTTTGAAGGCACCATTGAAGAACATACCAAGCACGTCCTCGACGAGCTGGAAAAAAATCTCGCCCTCGCCGGCTCTTCCATGGAGAAGGTGCTCAAGGTCAACGTCTATCTCAACGACATCAAGGACTGGCCGCGCATGAACACCGTCTACGCAGGCCGCTGGGGCAAAGTCCCGCCCGTACGCACCACCGTTGCCCCCGCCGGAGGAATCCCCGGCAACTCCCTCGTCGAAATTGACCTGATCGCATACATCTAAATCGCGAAAGGCGCTTCCACGCCATAAGGAAGCGCCCTTCCCCATAGTCGGCTATCGCGAAGTTGCGCAACAGGCAGCACGAGCCTGATGAAAGAGCACATCTCAAAGAGCCAGTTTTTGCAAGCCCATCTTCATCACAGGCGAGAGGTCCTATGATTTCCTTTTTTTCTGGAAAGCCTTTTGGTTCCACCGCAACCGCTGCAATGGCGTTGTTGCTTCTCTTCAGCAGCCGTTCCATCACCGCGCAAACACCGCCGTTGCCCGCATATGATTTGATTCTGCAAGGCGGCCACGTACTCGACGACAAAAACCACCTCGACGCCATCCGTGATGTTGCTATCAAGGACGGCAAAATCGCCAAAGTCGCCGAGCACATTCCCACGTCAGACGCGCTCAAAACCATCGACGTAAAAGGCCTCTACGTCACCCCCGGCCTAATCGATATCCATGTGCACGTTTACGCAGGCACCGGCGAGCGCAACTCCTACGCTGGCGATAACAGTGTGCCGCCCGACGGCTTCACCTTCCGCGTTGGTGTAACCACGGTAGTCGATGCAGGCTGTGCAGGCTGGCGCAACTTTGAGGACTTCAAGCAGCGCATCATCGACCGTTCCAAAACAAGAGTCCTCGCCCTGCTCAACATCGTAGGCGCAGGCATGCGCGGCCCCAACTACGAAAACAACACCGCCGACATGGATGGCGAAGCAACCGCGGCCATGGCGCTCAAGTACCCGCAAACCGTCGTCGGCATTAAGACCGCGCACTTCGGCGGCCCCGAGTGGACGCCCGTCGAACAAGCCGTCATCGCGGGCACCAAGGCAAACATCCCCGTCATGGTGGACTTCGGCGAAGACCACCCGGCAACGCGGCCCATCTATGACCTGCTGACACAGAAGCTGCGCCCCGGCGACATCTACACGCACATGTACTCCGGCCTGCGCCACGAGCAGGACCCCGTCACCCTCGGCCCCAGCAAAGCCTTCCTTGAAGGCCGCAAGCGTGGCATCTACTTCGACGTAGGCCAGGGCGGCGGCAGCTTCAAGTGGTCCCTCGCCGTGCCCATGATTAAGGACGGCTTTATCCCCGACTCCATCTCGACGGATCTGCACATCACCAGCATGAACAGCGCCATGAAAGACCAGCTCAACGTGGCCGACAAGATACTCGCCCTCGGTGTTCCGCTGAAAGAAGTAGTAGCGGAGATGACCTCGCACCCCGCGCATGAAATCAAGCGCGAAGAGCTGGGCAATCTTTCCGAAGGCGCAATTGCTGACGTAGCCGTTCTCCGCCTCGAACACGGCAAATTCGGCTTCACCGACATGGTCAACGCCCGCTTCGACGGCACGCAGAAGCTGCTCTGCGAGCTAACCATCAAGGACGGAAAAATCGTCTACGACCTCAACGGCATGGAAGCCGATTTGTGGACCGCCAAGCCCGGCCCCTACGCGGCAGAAGCCCATCGCTGGACAACCTTTGCGCCCAGGCCGCCACACACCGCGCCCGCTCAGAAATGAGCGGGTGTTTTTCCGCCCTTTCTCCGTAGTAGCCAAGCCTCATCCGTGGCGCTTCTTTTTCCCATACTGAGAAGCTGGCTGAATGCTGTTCCACGGCACGGGCGAAGCCAGGATCATCGCCGTATTCGTCGCTACATACGGCATCATGTCGTCAATCACCGCCTCCAGATGCGCCACATCCCGCACCGCCACCTGCGCAATGTAGGAGACATCGCCTGTCACGCGATGGCACTCCACCACCTCCGGCATCTTCTTTACCAGCGCCGCAAACTTCGTCAGGTTGTCGCCTGAGACCGTTACCTTCACAAACGCCTTTACCCCCAGACCCACCTTCGCCGGGTCCACCATTGCGCGGTAACCAAGAATCACGCCCTCTTCTTCCAACCGCCGCACGCGCTCAATCACCGCCGGAGTCGAAAGCCCCACGCGCCGTCCCAACTCCGCAAAAGCAATCCGCGCATTCTCCTGCAGCTCATTCAGAATCTTCAAATCAATCTTGTCCAGCAACCCCGAAACATCGCTCATTCCACACCTTCCTGCATCTTTTCCACTTTTCCTAATGTCATTAGGAAAAGTAGGAAAACTGGCAAATATTCTAAGGTAAAATCTCGAATCTTCCATAAAATCCGCATTCCGTATCGCTTTTCTTCCCGCTAGCCTTAAATCAGCACCACGAAACGAGGCAGCAATGGCAACCAAGGCGCAGCAAATCCCGCAAACCCTCCTCTCCATGCAGGAGCTAATTGGAAACACGCCCCTGCTCGCCATCACCTGCCGTTTCCGCAACCAGACGCGCACCCTCTATGCCAAGGCTGAACACCTCAACCTTACCGGCTCCATCAAAGACCGCATGGCGCTCCACATCCTGCGCCACGCCTACGCAGAGGGACTGCTCCGCCCCGGCGACACCATCATGGAAGCCACCAGCGGTAACACCGGCATCGCCTTCGCCGCCCTCGGCCGCGCCCTTGGTCATTCGGTTGTCACTTATATGCCCGACTGGATGAGCCGCGAGCGCATCCGCCTGATGGAAAGCTACGGTGCCCGCATCGAGCTAGTCAGCCGGGAACAAGGCGGCTTCCTCGGCAGCATTCGCCTCACAGAAGACCATGCCCGCCGCCAGCCGCAAAGCTTCCTGCCGCAACAATTCGCCAACGCCGCCAACTGGCAGGCCCATGCCCTCACCACCGGCCCGGAACTCGTCCAGCAGCTAGCTTCACTCGGCCTCATCCCAGACGCTTTCGTCGCCGGCGTCGGCACCGGAGGCACCGCCATGGGCCTCCTGCACTGCCTCCGCAGCCGCGGCCTTACCACCCGCGTCCACCCCGTCGAGCCAGCCGAGTCCCCCACGCTCACCACCGGCCACAAAGTCGGCAGCCACCGCATCCAGGGCATCTCCGACGAGTTCATCCCCTCCATCGTTGCCCTCGACCAGCTCGACCCCGTTCTACCCATCTCCGACGGCGACTCCATTCTCATGGCACAAAAGCTCGCAGCCCAACTCGGCTTGGCCGTAGGCATCTCCTCCGGCTGCAACTTCCTGGCAGCCCTTATGGCGCAAAACCAGCTAGGCTCCTCCGCTACCGCCGCCACCGTCTTCCCCGACGACAACAAAAAGTACCTCAGTACCGACCTGGTCCGCCCCGAGCCAGTCCGCGACACCTACCTCTCCCCCGAAATCGAGCTCCTCGACTACCGCGTCGTCCAGCGCCCCACCCCCACGACCCCGCACTGGCCCTCCGCCGATTCCCACACCAGCTCCTGCCTCTAAATAAGGAGAAGGCTGCACACTCAAGGCATAAAATTCTCAAATCCGCAAAATATTCAATTTTTAGAATTGCACTACTGGAAACGGGATCAATTATCACGACCTTTAACGTAACTTATTGAATAAATTAATGTTTAATTTTGGTAACAAAATTGCAACAAACCCTCCGTCGATTGAGCGGAATTGAGAATCTGAATCACAGCCAGAGCCCGTCTACGAGCCTGGGTTGAAAAATCAGAGTTGAAAATTTCCCCTGTCCCTGATTGCACCACCAAATGATGTTCAAAGGTTTTAGAGGAGACTTGCAGTAATGCGTAAAATTGCTCATCTGCTGATTGTTTTGGTTGGAGTGACACTAGGCGCCGCAAATCTTAGCGCTCAGGACACATCTTCAATTACGGGCGTGGTCACGGACGCCTCTGGCGCCGTGGTTCCCGGTGCAAAGGTGGAGTTGAAAAACCCCGCCACGGGCCGCGTGTACTCCGCAGTCACAAATTCCGTGGGTTCGTACCTGATTACCAACGTGGCCCCCGGCCCCGGATACACGGAAACCGTTACGCGTGATGGCTTTGAGACGGGCATCGTTAATGGCATGTATCTCAACGTCTCCAATACGCGTACGCAGAACATCACCCTCAAGACGGGTTCGGTGCAGGAGTCGGTTGCCGTTTCGGCCAGCAATCAGGACGTCACGCTGAACACCACGGACGCCACCATCGGCAACAACTTCCAGGTGCAGTACCTGAATGACCTTCCCGTCCAGGTCCGCGATTCTCCGTCAGCCCTCTTTACCATGCAGCCCGGCGTCACCCTCGATGGCGCAGTGACCGGCGCCCGTACAGACCAGAACAACGTCACCGTGGACGGCCTCGAAGTCAACGACAACGCAACCGGCTCCTTCGGCGCCATCGTGGGCGCTGCTCCGGTTGACTCCGTGCAGGAGTTCCGCGGCACCACGGCTGGCCAGACTGCCAGCGCAGGTCAGGGCGGCGGTGGTCAGTATGAGCTGGTTACCCGCAGCGGTACCAACAGCTTTCACGGCGGCGTGGTTGAGTACCACCGTGACGCGGCTCTGACGGCGAACGACTGGTTCAACAACAACGTTGGTACCCCGCGTTCTCCTCTTATCCGTAACCAGTACGGCGCCTTCATCGGCGGCCCTATCAAGCGCAACCGCCTTACCTTCTTCTTCGACTGGAACGCCCGTCGCGACACCATCAGCAGCCTCGTCGAGCGCATCGTTCCCATGGGCACGGATACCTCCGGCTTCCGCGGTGGTGAAGTAGCGTACAAAAACAGCACTGGCGGCACCACCACGCTGACACCCACCCAGGTTGCCAACCTCGACCCCGCTCACATCGGTTGGAATCAGGCGGAAATTCAGCTCTTCCAGAAGCGCTACCCCATTGCGAACGACCTCACGGGAGGCTACGGTGACCACATCAACACCGCCGGTTACCGCTTCAACGCGCCGCAGCCATACATAGAGAACACCTACGTCGAGCGCGTGGACTGGAACATGACATCCAAGATGAAGCTTTTTGGCGTCGGTACAGTACAGCACCGTGATTCGATTCAGAGCTCCATCCAGTTCCCTGGCGACCCTGTTACGGCTCCCTCCGTAGACCGCAGCTACCGCTGGACCGTGGGCCACAACTGGCAGATCAGCGACAACATGATTAACCAGGCCCAGTTCGGCATCATCCATGAGGATTACTCCTTCGATATCGTCTATAACCCGCAGGGCGACTATCAGTACAGCTTCGCTGGCTTGGATGGACCGTATAAGGCTGGCAGCAACTCGCAGCACCGCACCTACCCCATTGACGTCGTCCGTGATGACTTTACGTGGGTCAAGGGACGCCACAGCTTCAACTTCGGCGGCACCTTCAAATGGGATACACCGGATGAATTCGCAGCAGAAAACTACTACTCGCCGTCCATTGGCGTAACCGGCAACACCTACCTGACGAGCCTTGCAGTCGCCGCCGGTCAGCCGTCCCTGCGTCCGGCTGATATCCAGAACAACAGTACGGTTCGTACCTACTGGGACCGCGCTTTCTCCACCGCGCTCGGCGTCAACCCCGTGGTTACCGCCAACTTCAACTACGACAACACCGGCAAAGAGCTGCCGATGGGCTCTGGTCTCGACCTCAAGTACCGCTATTACGAGACGGAAATCTACTTCAACGACATTTGGAAGATGAGCCCGGATCTAACCCTGACCTACGGCGTGCGCTATCAGAACTACACCGTGCCTTATGAAACGCGCGGACGCCAGGCCATCACCAACCTCAACGATAACGGCAAGACCGAAGACTTTAGCTGGGATACCTTCTGGGGTGACCGTCTCGCGCAGAGCAAGGCCGGCATTACCACGCCTACTTCGCTGCCCTACTTCCAGTTCATCTACGGTGGCAAGGCCAACAACCAGGACAGCTACTACCACCCCAACAACAAGAACTTCGCTCCGCACGTGGCCTTGTCCTGGAACCCCAGCTTCGACAAGAAGTCGGTCTTCCACATCGGTGGCGGCGTCCTGTACGACCACTCGGAAATCAACGCCCTGCAGTTCCAGCAGTTGCAGACCTCCTACCTCTTTGAGGCAGCCAACACGCTTCTCAACGGAACTTCCGGAGATGCCAATGCCACGGTTAAGAACGCCCCGCGTTTTGCCGGGCTGAACTCTCCTCCGCCGGTGCCGGCCACTCCGAAGATCACCACGCCGAACGTGCCCTTCGTCGATGCCGACGGTGTGCCTTACGGACTCCAGACCAGCCAGTTCAACCTCATGATGGACACCAAGCTGAAGACGCCATACAACATCATCTTCAACTTCGGCTTCCAGCACGAGTTCCCGCAGGGCTTCATCTTCAAGATGGACTACGACGGCCGCCTGGGCCGCAGGCTCCTCGCCACGGCGGACTCCAGCCAGTTGCTCGACTTCCCGGACAGCACCGGACGTTCCAACCAGTCCATGGGCCAGGCCTTTGCTGGTTTGACCACGCAGCTTCGCAACAGCGGCGACGACTATAACAATGTTCAGCCGGAACCCTGGTTTGAAAACATGATGGGTTCGGGTGCAACTTCGTTTGTTGCCTCTGCCCTCGACCCGTTGCCCTACTATGGCGACTTTGCAGACGTAATCGAGTACCTCTCGAACTACCTGCCGTCGAACGTCGGTATGGCTTCGCAGTTCGCCAGCAACTCGGTGTGGACCAACAAGGGTTCGTCCAACTATCACGGTCTGCTCGTTACCCTGCATAAGAACGCAGGTCACGGACTGCAGTTCGACCTGAACTACACCTGGTCGCACTCCATTGACAACGTGTCGATCATTGCCAACTCCATCGCCTCCAGCAACGGCAACGGCTTCATCTGCGATGTCCAGCGCCCGCGCGAGTGCCGTGGAAACTCCACCTTTGACGTAACCAACTACCTCAACGGCAACTTTATCTATGAGCTGCCCTTCGGCCGTGGCCGCGAAATCGGTTCGTCCGTTCCTTACTGGCTCAATGAAGTGGTTGGCGGCTGGTCCCTCAGCGGCCTTCCCAGCTGGCACAGCGGCAAGGCCTACAACGCCAATGGCAGCGCGTTTGTGACGAGCTATGCAAACGATGCCCCGGCGATTCTCACCGGCAATCCTTCGCTGCTCAGGGCGAAGGTCAACGGCGGCAATGGTGCGCGCGTCAACATCTACAAGGATCAGACAGCAGCGATTGCAGCCTTCACTGGTCCTGTGGGCTTTGACATGGGTGGCCGCAACAACCTGCGTGGCCCCGGATACTTTAACCTCGACCTCGGCCTCGGCAAGACCTTCCCGGTCTGGTCGGACAGGGTCAACCTGAAGTTCCGCGCGGACGCCTTCAACTCTACCAACCATCCGAGCTTCTCTCTGCCTTCGCAGTCGAACAGCGACATTACGGAATCGAACGGCGTGCCGTTCGGTACTATCACCGGGACGGATAGCTCGCCTCGTGTTCTGCAGTTGTCGCTCCGCTTGGAGTTCTAAATCACAATCGCTTGTGAAACCAGAACGGGCGCTCCGAATGGAGCGCCCGTTCTACATGTGTTTCGACAGAAATACCCCTTCCTGCGGGATACCTCAACCGCGAATTTCCCAATAAAGTAAGGGCCGCCTGAGAAATCAGGCGGCCCTTAGCCCATAAGAAGAGTAAGCAAGAAATGCGTTCGCCGTAGCAGTAGTTTTGCCTTTATTTAGTCCCTAGTCCCTAGTCCCTAGTCCCTAGTCCCTAAACCGGCACTTGCATAAAATCCAACGCCCGCGCCAGATAGCCCTTCAGCTCCTTGCGAGAAACCACCGCATCCAGAAATCCCTTCTCAAGCAGGAACTCCGAGCGCTGAAACCCTTCCGGCAGCTTCTGGCGAATCGTCTGCTCAATCACACGCGGCCCGGCAAAGCCAATCAGCGCGCCCGGCTCAGCAATATTCAAATCGCCCAGCATGGCATAGCTCGCCGTAACCCCGCCAAAGGTAGGGTCGGTCAGCAGGCATATATAAGGAACACGAGCATCATCCAGCGCCGCCAGCCCGGAGGAAATCTTCGCCATCTGCATCAGCGAAGCAATACCTTCCTGCATGCGCGCCCCACCCGACGCCGCAACAATAATCAGTGGCTTCTGCTCGGCCAGTGAGCGGTCAATCGCGCGGGCAATCGTCTCGCCCACCACCACGCCCATCGAGCCGCCGGCAAACGAGTACTCCATCACGCTCAGCACAACTTCATGCGACCCCAGCTTGCCGACCGCATTCACTATCGCGTCGTCCAGCCCGGTCGCCTTCTGAGCCTGCGCCAGCCGCAGCTTGTAGGGCTTAATGTCAGTAAACTTCAGCGGATCGGTCGAGCGTAGCCCACGATCCACAAGCTGATAGCCCGGTTCCAGCAGTGACTCCACGCGAGCCAGCGCACCCATCTTAAAGTGGTGCCCGCACTTCGGGCACACATTCAGATTCGCCTCAAGGTCGGCCTTCCAAATTGCCTGCCGGCAACCCAGGCACTTCACCCAAAGGCCATCTGTTTTTACACGCCGCTCCGCATCTTCGCCATCCAGAGCAGGAGCAGGTTCAAAATCAGCGTTCTCGCGCTTAAACCAGGACATACTTCGGACATTATACGGGCTGCAAGCAGAGGAACAGGGAACAAGGGGTGGGATGCAGTTCCACAAACATCGGGTCCCCCGGCCCTTTGCCTTTGAGGCCCGGGATATATACAGTCTTTTACAGCTTTTGTCTTTTATAGCTTCCGCTGTGTATCTAAAACTCTGTACCCCATACCCTGTACCCTGCCTTTTAATGTCCCGTATGGTAAGGGTGTCCCGAAAGAATCGTAAACGCGCGATAAAGCTGTTCCGCCAGCACGGCCCGCGCCAGCGAGTGCGCCATGGTCATCGGCCCCATCGACAGCAAAAGATTCGCCTTTGCCCGCGTCTCCTCGTCCCACCCGCTCGCCGGCCCAATGGCAAAAATAATCTGCCTCACTCCTTCATCCCGCCGCCCTCCCAGCCACTCCGCAAACTTCTCCGAACTCATCGCCTTCCCGCGGCTGTCGAGCAGAACAATCTCCGGTTTCCGCCCCTTCACTCCGGCAACCGAGGCAAACAGATCCTCAATCGACCGGAATGCCGTCGTTTCCGCCCGCGCAAACTCGCCAATCCGCTTCAGCCAATCCTGCGTCAGCACCTCAAACGGGTCCTTCGCCGTCAGCCGGTTTCCAATATGTGCCAGCGTCCACTGCATGCAGTGCAGAATACAGTACGACTCAGTAAAAATCCGGTCCGGACTTGCCATGAAAGCAGGCCCGCGCTTGCAAATTGTGGATATTTGTGCACCAACCTACATTTTTCCGTATAAATCCAAGAAAATAAAGAAATTTTTATATGCGGTAAATCTTTTGTTTTCAAATAAGAGAAAGAAATTTGCTAGCAGAGGGTAATTTGGCATCTCTCATGCAATAGCAATGCAGTCGAGTTGTCCACAGTTCTCCTCGGGGGCGTGGCTACACGTACGGAGAAACACGGCAACATCAGACGAAAGATCAAAAAAAGAACGACGGAGCGGAAGCGCTGTTAAGGCGCTGATTTGTAGTACTTACGCTCCACCTTCCCGGGTGGAGCGTTCAGGATGACCCAAGGAACCAAGGCTAAATCCATAAAGGGGTTAGCCCTTTGTTCCCACAGATTTGGAGGAATATTCATGCGAGCTTTCCGGTTTCGCAGCGCTGTGTCCATTCTCGGAGTGGCACTCTCGCTGACGGTAGCATCGCCGCTGATGCAGCGGTCGGCGTACAGCCAGGCAATTTCACAGAACGGCGGATCGATTCAGGGCGTTATCACCGATCCGGGCGGTGCCGTCATTCCGGGCGCGAAAATTACCATTAGCAGTCCGGACACCGGTTATTCGCGTGTGCTTACCTCGGACTCGGCTGGCCTGTACAGCTTGGGACCGCTGATTCCGGGCAACTACACCGTCACAGTAGCGGCGCAGGGCTTTGCGCACACTGTCGTTAAGACGGTAGTCGCGACGGGCACGGTGACCTCGGGCAACGTGAAGCTAACGGTCAGCAGCACGGGCGAGACTGTGGAAGTGAGCGCGGGCGATGTGCAGGTGAACACCGAGCAGATCGGCGTGGCCGGCATCGTTACGCAGGATCAGATCAACACACTGCCCATTAACGGCCGTAACATTCTCGACATCGCGCAGATTCAGCCCGGTGTCATCCTCCAGTCCGGCCAGAGCTTTGACCCCACGAAGACCGGCTATTCGGCTATCGGCGTTAACGGCCAGAACGGCCGTACCACCCGTATCCTGCTTGACGGTCAGGACATCTCGGACGAAACCGTTGGCACGGTCGTCTATAACGTTCCCGAAGGCGCCATCGGTGAGTTCCAGTTGAATCGCTCCACGCAGGACGTTTCGGGCTCAGTCACTTCCACCGGTCAGGTGCTGATGGTGACCAAGACGGGCACTAACCGTATTCACGGCAACGCTTTCGGCATCTTCCAGGATGCACGTGCGGGCTTTGCCGGTGCGAATGGTGAGGCAGGCGATGCGGCTCCCTTCCAGCGCGATCAGTTCGGCGGCTATATCGGCGGACCGGTTCTGAAGGACCGTCTCTTCTTCTTCGGCGGCGCAGAGCGTCTCAAGCAGGTGAACTCCAGCCCGGTCACCCAAAGCAATTCCAACTTTACTGCCATTTACACCCATTGGAATCAGGTTCCTGACCCCTTCAAAGACACCTTCTCGACGGGCCGCCTGGACTGGAACGGTCCTTGGGGCGTGCACTACTTTGTTCGCGCAACATACAGCAATAACGCCGGTTACGGCTCGGGTCAGGCGCCTTATGGCATCTATCAGAATCAGGACAACGTGCCGGCAATCGTAGGTGGCGCCGATATCACGGCTGGCCGCTTCACGCATTCGTTCCGCTACGGCTACCTCAAGTTCATCAATAACATGAACAACGGTACGGAGCAGCTCGGAGATGCGGTCTATAACCCGGCTACACAGCTAGGTGTTCCGTTTGAGCTTTACGGTTCGCTCGACGCAGGCGGCAACTACCTGTCTCCGCAGAAGACCTACCAGTCCAGCAAGAATTTCCGTTATGACGGCACCTGGACCAAGGGCGCGCACAGCATCAAGTTCGGTGGTGAAATTTCTCGCATCCAGGAAGGCGGGTTTGCAGCCTTCTACGACACGATGCTCTCCTACTTCCTCACTACCCTTCCAGAACGCCAGCTGAGCACCTGTGCCACTGCGAATCCAATTGGCGGCATCGCTGCCGACGGTTCGTGCCCTGGAGACCCGCTCTACGGCTGGAAGAACTATGAATTCGTGCTCGGCAACGGCAACGGCTCCTTCTCCGAGAAGCCCGGCTTCGGCCTTCCCGGCGGCGCCTTCCAGAGCTGGCGCATGGCAGCCTATGTTGGCGACACGTGGAAGGTGAAGCCTTACCTGACACTTGTTGCGGGCATTCGTTGGAGCGTGGATACCGATCGTGCCAACCAAGACCTGCCTACTGTAACTTGCGGCCAAGTGGATGCCGACCTGCAGTTTGACGGCTGCGACAGCGCTCACGGGAGCACGCCTCTGTTTGACTTCTTCGGACCCGGCATGGGTCTGGGCAAGCGGACAAACCAGCCTTATGCGAACTTCGGTCCGCAGCTTGGCCTGGCTTTCAGCCCCGGCGCGCACAAGTACGTACTGCGCGGTGGCATCGGTATCTACTACGAAAGCAACCTCTTCAACAACCAGTCGAATGCTCGCGCCCAGAATTCCCCAGCGGAATTCCCCGGTTTCGCCGATGGTTCCATCCACTACAACAACACCAGTCTTAGCCTTCCGGGTTATGCGATCGGCATCAAGGGCCTTACCAATGCCGGTGATGTTTGCACACCCGCTGCCGGTGACTCAAGCTGCAATGACTGGCCGACTATCTTCAGCTGGTCGGTGGCAGATGCAACAGTTCTGATGTCCAAGCTGGATGCCAAATACAAGGCGGCTTCGGCGGTTCCTCAGCCGAACACCTCCTTCATCGGCTTTGCGAACGGTGACGCACTGCAGGCCAGCAGCGCCTATGCCGGTCCATACAAAACCCCGTACTCCATCCAGATAAATGGTGGCGTGCAGTACCAGATCAAGCCTGGCCTGATCCTCAATGTTGACTACATCCACAACGCCACGTTGAAGGTGCCTTTGAGCATCGACACCAACCGCGTGGGCGCGGCCCGCTACCTGAACGTGACAGCGGCTAGGAACGCCATTAATCGCGCGCTGGATGATTGTGGTGCGACTTCGATTGAAGGCGCGATTGCCAATGGCTGCACCATTGACGATTTCGCCGCCGAAGGCTTGGACTCTGCTGGCCAATACACGCAAGGCTATCCGTCTTCGGCCTACTACGGTCCGGGCACGGCTGACAGCGACGGCGCAGCCTTTGCCGGTGCCAACAACAACGTGGGCAAGGGCCTCTTCATCCTGCCGGCCGGCAAATCGGCCTACGATGCCCTGCAGGTCGTGGTGCAGCAGCAGAAGCAGCATCCGTTGCCTGGCATTCTCCAGAGCAACATGCAGATTTCTTACAACCTCTCGCAGGTCATCACTAACTCAAGCGGCGGCAGCAACCAGTTCTTCAGTGGCTCCGGCGCGTTCAACAACGACTACGTTAACAAGTACATTGGCCGCAATGGTCAGGACCACACGCAGATGCTGAGCCTTGCCACCAGCTTCACGGTCAAGTATGGGCCGCAGATCGCTCTGGTGGGCCACTTCTTCTCGGCTGCACCTTCCAACCTGACGGCACCCTCTATCGGCTTTGCGGCAGGCAATGGGGTGCAAACCAGTGCCGGTGCGATCTTCAAGTCAGACTTCGACGGTGACGGAACGACGGGTGACCTGCTCCCTGGCACGCTTCCCGGTGCCTACATGCACGAGGTGAAGGGCAAGAAGCTCGGTCAGTTGATCGACAACTACAACAGCAGCGTCGCGGGCCAGCTTACGCCGGCCGGTCAGGCGCTCGTGAGCGCTGGCCTGATGACCCAAAGCCAGCTTTACAATCTGGGCGCTGTCGGCCAGAAACTTCTGCCTGCGCAGGCCCCCACGCCGATCCAGAACCCGGCAACCCGTACGCTGGACGCCCGATTCAGCTACCCGATCAACTTCCTGAAGCGCTTCCGCGAAGGGCTTGTTATTACTCCGGAAGTCAGTTTCTATAACGTGACCAATATGGCCAACTACAACCAAAGCCTATTCAGTGGATTGGCGGACACGTCTGTCGATCCCAGCACGGCAGCGGGCCAGAAGACACTACAGTCCAATAACTATCTGAACGGTTTGAACGATCAAAATCACCTGAACATGAATCGCACTTTGCGCGGCTCGGGCCAGGGAACCTTCGATCAGGGCGGACCTCGCACCGCGGAGTTCAGCCTCAAGATCGATTTCTAATCAACCAGCAAAAACCAGAAGGGCGTCCGCTAAGCGGACGCCCTTCTGGTTTGCACAAATCAGCGTTCAGTACAGTTTTCAGCCGACTAACCGAAAGCCAGGCTTACTTCTTCTTCGCTGCCTTCTTTACAGTAGCTTTCTTTGCCGCCTTCTTAGCCGGAGCCTTCTTAACAGCCGTTACTTTCTTCGCAACAGCCTTCTTCGCAGCTTTCTTAGCCGGAGCTGCCTTCTTTGCTGCGGGTTTCGCCTTAGCCCGCGCAGCTTTCGTAGCAGCCTTCAGCTCCGCCTCAAACTCTTCTGGAGACACCGGCCGCGCCGACTTCCGCAGCCGCTCAATGTCATAAAAGGCGCGCCGCTCCGCCAGGAACACGTGCACCACAAAGTCCACGTAATCCAGCAGAATCCACTGCCCATGCCGCCGCCCTTCCACTGAGCGCGCATAAACGCCAAACTCGCGCTTCAGCTTCAGTTCAATCTCATCGGCAATCGCCAGCGTCTGCCTGTCGTTGGAAGCGGAGGTAACGAGCATAAAATCCGCCAGCCCGCTATCCACCGGGTCAAGCTCCAGGATGCGTGTATCTGTGCCTTTTTTGTCTTCGCAGGCCGCGGCTGCTGCCTGAACAAGAATGCGGGTTTCCGATGTGGGGGTGATTGCCATGCGTGCGTTGTTTCCTCTCCGCGTTACATCGTAGCACTTTCGCAGCCCCGCAAAGACCGCTATTCACCAGCAAAGCTACTGGTAAAGCCCATGCCGCCGAATATACTCCGCCACTGCATCCGGAATCAGCCGGGAATTCTCCGCCGCCACGTGGTTATGCAGGTGCTCGCGAATCTCTGATGCGCTTATCGGCACATCCAGTCCCGGCAGCAGGTAAATCTCCGCCGTTTCCCCAAACGGATTCTTCAACGAATAGACCTGCATCTCCGCCGAACCATCATCTCGCTTTTCAGTCGGAGCAATGCTGAGCGAAGGCGGCAGATACAGCGCAAGGTTGCCGATAAACTGCCCCGGCCTCGACGCAATCACCAGCGTAGCCGCAAAGGGAATCTGCGCCGCTCCATGCCAGTGACGCAGCGAAGCAAACGAATCCGCGCCAAGAATCAGAAACAGCCGCGCTCCCGGCTGCTCGCCCCGCAACTTCTGCAGCGTATCAAGCGTATAGTTCGGCGCGCCATCCTCCTGCGGAGCATCCAGCAGCGACACATCCATCCCCGCTTCGTCCGCAATCGCCAGCCGCGTCATCTCCACGCGATCTGTAAATGAGGCCTTAGCCCCGCCCGGCTTCAACGGCTGCGCGCCCACCGGCGCAAACAGCACGCAGTCCAGATGCAGCGCCTCGCGTACCGCCCGCGCCACGGCCAAATGGCCAAAATGTGGTGGGTCAAAGCTGCCGCCAAAAAAGCCAATACGCAGCGTGCCGGTTTGCTCAGGGCCTGGGGAGGAGCTCATGCCACCATCGTAAAGGCTAGGGCCTCATTACTTCACGCGACACGCCAGCCGTCCTTCCATCACTATCCCTGTGCACGCGTTTAACGGAGGCAAACGAAGCAGAACCATACTTCGCATCTCCGCCCTGCAGGCTCGCACCTGCAGACAAAGGCTCATCCGGCATAACCTCGCCGCATGGGCCTTTTGTTGCGTCGTTCACGCCGCAATAAATTCCGTCCGCGCTGATAAACTTAAAGATAGATGTTTAGCAATTGGTATGCGCGTTGGATGTATCGGTGGGAAACGCAGCTGACCACACGCGATGAGAACCGCGTCGTGCGTCCGCTCGAATGGGGCTTCGACTGGATTGCCCCCTTTCTCGAATCCCACGGCTTTGGCCGCGAAGAGCTTCGCCTCGCGGAAAGCGGAAACCCCGCAGACTCAGAAGCAGCCCTCACACAAATCAACCAAATCCTTATCCGCCACAGCGACGAGTTCTTCGGTTACGAGCGCCCCACCGACTTCCGCCTCGAAGAGCGCTTCCCGCAGCTCTTCCCCACAAACGTGCGCCCTGAAACCCTCGCACAGGATGCCGAGTTAAAGCGCCAGGCCGAAAACGGTGAAATTCCTCGCGCACAATTCCTTCGCTTCACCTCGCCCGAGCGCACGCCCTATCCGGAAAACGACCTCGTCAACGCTCGCTGGTTCCCCGCGCCACCGCACAAAGACCCCACGCGCCCCAAGCAGGCCATCGTAATCCTGCCGCAGTGGAATGCCGACGCCTTCAGCCACAACGCGCTGGCCACCATCTTCAACAAGATGGGTATCTCTGCGCTACGCCTCTCCAAGCCCTACCACGACATCCGCCGCCCCACCGAGCTGGAGCGCAGCGACTACGCCGTAAGCTCCAACGTTGGCCGTACGCTCTCCGCCTGCCGTCAGGCTGTCGTAGACATTCGCTGCTGCATCGACTGGCTCGAATCGCAGGGCTACCAGCACTTCGGCGTCCTCGGCACCAGCCTCGGCTCCTGCTACGCCTTCCTTGCCAGCGCGCATGACGCACGCATCCGCGTCAACGCCTTCAACCACGCCTCCACCTCGTTCGGAGACGTAGTCTGGGCGGGTCAAAGCACACGTCACATCCGCGCAGGTCTCGAACAGGCAGGCCTCACACAGCAGCGCCTCCGCAACCTCTGGGCTGCCGTCAGCCCCGTGCATTACTACGGCAAGTTCATGAGTGAAGAGTCGCGTGGCCGCGACAAAAAGGTGTTGCTCGTCTACGCCAATTACGACCTGACCTTCCCACGTGAGTACTCGCTTCAGGTAGTCGATTCCTTCCGCCAATACGGCGTAAACTTCGAGCCCCGCGTGCTCCCCTGCGGCCACTACACCACCGGCGAAACACCCTACAAGTACATCGACGGCTGGTACATGGGCTCCTTCGTCTACCGCGCCTTCAGGCAGTTAAGGGAAGAGAAGCTGGCTGTACAAGCAACAGAGCTGTTAGCTCCAGAAGAAGAAAAAGAAGAAGCGCTGACCCGCTAAGGCACCGCGCTCAAATCCAGGTGCAGCAGTTTAATCGGATCAAGCATCGCTCCCTGCCACCGCACCGCCCAATGCAGATGCGGCCCTGTCACACGCCCCGTAGCGCCGCTCAGTCCCAGCACATCGCCCGCCTTCACATGCTGGCCCTCTTTCACCTCAATGCGGCTGAAGTGCATCGACTCCGTGTAAAGCCCCATCCCGTGATCAATAATCACGCAGTTGCCCTCGTAATAAAGCTTCCGCGCCAGCACCACCACGCCGCTATTGGAAGCACGAACCACCGTTCCCATCGCCGCGCGAAAATCCGCACCCTTGTGAATGCTCGCCAGCTTGCCGTTAAACATCCGCCGCGTGCCAAAGCTATCCGTAGCCTGCGCCTTCACCGGAGCAACAAAGTCCCCCACCCACAGCGGACGCTCCGCACTCTCCGCAAACGCCTTGGCCTTCGCCGCATTCGCTTCTTGAATCTCCTTCAACTCCTCGGGCCCCGGCGAAACAAACTTCGGCGCTACCGTCAGCGAGCCCGTCCGGTAGTGCGCCGCCTCAATCGCCACCGTTCGCGATAAATCAACAGGCCCGTTCACCGTCTGAGCAGTAATCCGAAGAGTAGAAGGGCCCACGGCCCCCTCCACATCCACGCCACCCAGCACAAACCACTCACCGTCCTTCTCAAAAAACGGGAAAGATTTTCCCAGCCACTCGCCGCTCACAGCCTGCGTTCCCGCAGGCGCATGCACGCGAATCAACTCCGGCGCGCCGGCCTGCACCACCGCAGGCGTCAGCGTAACGGAGTTCGTTTGCGCACCCGCAAAGGCCGCCGTGAAAGCAAGAAAGATTGCAAGAAAACGAAGCGTGGGGACTCGCATCGCCTCCAGAATACACGTAGCCTACTCCGCCCGCAGCGCCGCAATCGGCTCAATCTTTGCCGCACGAATCGCCGGAATCAACGAAGCCGCACTCGCAATCAACACCAGCGCCGCAACCGACCCAATCAACACAAACGGATCGCGCACCGAGGTGTTGTAAAGAAACGAAGCCAGCACTCGGAAAGCCACAAGCGCAATCCCCAGCCCCAGCACCGACCCGCACACAGCCACCCACGCATTCTCGCGAAACACCATCGCGACAACCTGCACG
The DNA here is from genome assembly GCF_059115385.1 of Occallatibacter sp. FHG110214_02. NCBI lineage: Bacteria > Pseudomonadati > Acidobacteriota > Terriglobia > Terriglobales > Acidobacteriaceae > Occallatibacter > Occallatibacter sp. FHG110214_02. Next base: position 34,543 of record NZ_JBZYWK010000030.1, read on the forward strand.
CGCTGCGCCCCCAGCGCCATACGAATCCCAATTTCACTCGTCCTTCGCGCCGTCGCATACGCCAGCGTGCCATACAAACCAATCGCCGTAACCAGCAGCGCACTCACCGCAAAGAACACAGCCAGCATCGCCATCATCCGCTCCGCGCCAATAGAAGCATCAAGATCGTTGCTCATAGTGGTCATCACCGGCGCGGGAACATCGGGCGCCATGCGCGCAACCAGGGACCGGGCGGCAGAAGCTAGAGGTGCGGCTGGCCCTGTCATGCGAATCACAGCCGTATAGGAGGGTTTGTGATCTCCATTCTGCGTAACTGGGTAATATGCCTCTGCACGTGCGCCCTCTTGAATAGACGCATAGCGCGTATCGCTAACAACCGCGACTACTTCATAGGCCCTGTTCTTGTCGCCAAGCACAGTTTGCCCAAGTGCATTGCCATTCGGAAAAAGATACTTTGCCGCAGTCTGGCTCAGTATTATTTTGCGTCCAGAGGCAAGAGTGTCGTTCCATCGAAAGTCGCGGCCATTGAGCATAGGGATACGCATGGCCTGAAAATAATCAGGAGAAACACTGTTGACATATATCTCGCGATCGCCGCCACTGGTCGAAGTGCGAAGATCTTCGCTCCATACATTGCCGCTCATGGGAGTAACGAAAGCGAAGCTTACATTCTCCACTCCCGGCTGATGCTGAAGCGCGTCACCAAATTGCTGATACCAGCGCACCAGCGCATCGTCGTCAAGAGATTGCTTCGACATTTCAAGACTGAGGTGGACAACACCCTTCGGTTCAAAGCCGAGCCCGGTGGAGTAGAGCCGCGTCAGGCTTGTAGCCAGCAGCCCCGCGCCAATCACAAGAATCAGCGCAAGCGCAACTTCCAGTCCCATCAATGCGCGCGGCAAAAGCCGTTGACGTTCGCGCACGGTTGTTGCTTGAGAGCCGGATTTGATCTGCTCATTCAGATTCTTGGATGTTGCACGTACTGCGGGAATCAATCCAATCAGCGCAGTGGATACGACCGCCGTCAGTGCAACAAAGAAAAGCACGCGCACATCAAGCGAAGTGTCCACCATGAATGTAAAACCGGGTATGTGCGGAAGAAGCATCGAGATCAAAACGCCGCTGACAAACGGTGCCGCAATCAAGCCTGCCGCTGTTCCCAGTAGCGCAAGCAGCAGGCTCTCGATCATGAGTTGTTGAATCAGCCGCCTGCGCGTTGCGCCCATCGCGAGCCTCGTTGCCAGTTCGCGCTCTCGTGCTGCCGCGCGAGCCATCAGCAGGCTGGCCAGGTTCAGGCAGGAAAGCAGTAACATAGCGCAGCACAGGCAAAAGACCGCCATCAGCGGCTTTACAAACATAGCGCGAAGAAACGAGAAGCCGTTCGTGCCCACTTCCGCGGCAAGTTGAAAATGATGTTTGCGCGCATCCGCAGTCCAGTCGGAGGCGTTATGTCCCGTAGACACTTCATCCAGAATGGAATTGGAAGCAGCGGCTATCGCGGCATTCGTCTGTTCCAGGGAAACGCCTGTCCTGCGGCGGGCAAGAGTGCTGAACCACGAGGAATGCAGGCCATTGCCAATCGCGTTATAAGGTGCGTCAACAACTGGTTCCGCCCACATCGGCACATAGATTGCCGGTCGCGCAATCTGGGTGCCGCCAATAAATGTTCGCGGCATCACGCCCACCACTGTAAACGGCGTATTGGCAATCGTAAGCTTGCGGCCAACCACATCCGGCGCACCGCTGAACCACGTCCGCCAGAAATCCTCGCCAATGACAGCAGCATAACCACCCGGCCCACCACCTTGCTGGTCATCCGCTGGCGTCAGCGTCCTGCCCATCAGCGGTTGTGTTTCCATCATGCTGAAAAACTGTCCGCTAACAATCGTGCCGGGAATACTGACACTGCCGGTTGTTCCGCGAACGAGAAAAGAGCGGAACTCCGTGAACCCGGCGACTTCCTGAAATACATCGTGCCGCTTCTCCAGTGCACGCAGCATCGGCGTACCGAAGGTATAGTCCGCTCCACGCGCACCCTGGTCATCGCGATCCACCCGCAGCACAACCAGCTCATCCGCATGCGGCACCGGCAGCGGCCTCAGCAGCAGCGCATTGATAAGCGAAAACACCGCAGTATTCGCACCCAGCCCCAGCGCAAGCGTAAGAATCGCCGTCACCGTAAACCCCGGCGACTTCCACAACTGCCGCATAGCAAACCGCACATCGCGAACAATCTGCTCCAGCCACGGCACCCCACGCTGCACGCGATATGCTTCCCGCGTCTGGGTCACTCCGCCAAACGCGCGTAGCGCCGCCGTACGAGCCTCATCGGCATTCATCCCGCGCTGCAAATTCTCCGCAGTCGCCAACTCAACATGCGCCCGCAGCTCCTCATCCAACTCCGCATCAAGCTGCTTCCGCCGAAACAACGAAGAAACCCGGCTCATCAAAACGCTTACCCAATCCATAGCAAGTCTCCTATTCCGTTCTCAACGCGCGCATCGGATCAACAGATGCAGCCCGCCGCGCCGGAAGGAATCCGGCAATCAGCGCACTGATACAAAGCAGCAGCACTGTGCCTATCAGCACGGCTGGGTCATACGGCTTCGTCTTGTAAAGTTGGCTGGCAATCAGGTTGCCGCCAATCAAAGCAAAAGGAACGCCGACAACAATCCCGACTGCCACCTGCATGAGCGAGCTTCTGATCACCATCGAGATCACACGGCTGCGATCCGCTCCCAGTGCCATGCGGATGCCGATTTCGTCCGTTCGCTCTGCCACGCTGTAGGCGGTGACACCGTAAAGTCCAACGGAGGCGAGGGCTAACGCAAGCAGGCTGAATAGTCCAGTGAGCCGCGCAATCAAGCGCTGTTGCGAGAAGGTAAGCGCCACCTGATCTTTTACGGAGAGGAAGCGGAAGACCATCAGATCCGGGTCAATGCTTGCGATTGCGCGCCGTACCTCAGCCTCAAGGTTGGTCGCCGATCCTGACGCATTTCCGGCTACATGCAATTCGATTTCGCCTATATACAGAGAAGCCATCTCTGTGCGCTCGTAGCTCGGTGATGCGAAGTGAATCGATTGGTTGAGAGGCAGAAAGAACATTGGATTCTGTGTATTGGTCACACTGTCGTATTGAGCATTCCGCACCACGCCGACAATCTCGTAATCCGCCGCGTGTCCCGCAATGCCACCCATGCCAAAATGCTGCCCAATTGGATCTCTGCTCGGAAAAAACTTGTGTGCAAACGCTTCATCGACGACAACGACAGGCGGAGAGGTAGCCGTGTCCTGCTCTCGCATCAGGCGGCCTTGCATCAGCGGCGTGCCCAACACGCGGAAATAATCAGCGTTCGTCCGCAGCCAGCTTGCTGTCTTGCCTTGTGTTGCATCGGCGGTAGGGTCTTGAAAGTTGAGGCCAGAGTTCCAGCAGCAACCTTCCTGCGGGCCATAGGAGGCCAGCCCCACTTGAAGTACACCAGGAACCCGCCCGAGGCGTTCCTTCAGTTCCCGGTACAGAGTCTCTAGTCGAGCCGGTTCATATCCAGCCGTCTGCGGATAGACGTGAACGCTCACGCGGTGGTCCGTTTCAAATCCCAGCGGCTGGCTTTCCAGGGTGCTCAGGCTGCGCGTTAACAAGCCGCCCAGCGTAAGCAGCACAAGAGACAGCGCGGCCTGCACAACAATCAGGGACTTCTGCGAAAGCGAAACCCGTCCCCGTGTTGCTCGATGAGTTCCGCGCAGTGCATCAGCGGGGTCAGATCGAGAGGTCATCCATGCGGGAATGATTCCAAAGACAATGCCGGTGACCAGGGAGACAGCCAAAGCAAATGCAACCACCGGCAACGAAGGTGTGTCAGGGATAGGGAGGTTCTTGATATCGCCGAAAGCAAGCAGAAGAATGGCGCGGGTTCCAAGATATGCAAGCAGAAGTCCGGCAACTCCGCCGAGCAGGGCAAGCAGGATGCTTTCGCTGAGTACAGCACGCAGAATGCGCCTGCGCGGCGCACCAAGCGCCACGCAGATGAGTGTCTGTCGGCGCCGCGACGCTTCACGAACCAGCAGCAGATTAGCCAGGTTGGCGCAGGCAATCAGCAGCACGAGTGCAGAGATTGCAGTCAGAAGGTAGAGCCCTTTGCTGTAGTAATCCCTCAACCCGGCAATGCCGCCGCCACCGGGGCTGAGACGAACACGCTGCCTGGGAATATCCCGTTTGTCGCTTGCGGAAAGATTGGCTTCGCCCCGCAGCCATTGCTGAATTTCAAGCGTCAACTGCGACTGAACCGCAGCAGGATCGAAGTTATTTCCTGCGCGCCCCATCATGTATAGCCAATGTGTATCCGGCAGATGCAGGTACGAGTCGTGTGGCCGAATGACCCGCTCCTGGTTAATTGGAATCCAGAGATCAGGCGGATCATTCGTGAGCCTGTCTCCAAAAAAATCCGGCGGTGCAATGCCCACCACAGTGAATGGAGACCCATTCACAACCACGGTGCCGAGATTAGAGGCATCGCTCCCGAAGTGCTCCCGCCATGCGTGATAACTCATCACAACTGCCGGAGGAGCGCCGGGTGTATCGTCCGCCGCGGAGAATAACCTGCCTGCATAGGCCTGCAGCCCGAACATGGAAAAGTAATTTCCCGAGACGAACTCGCTGGTCAGCGCATAGCCAGGCTCAACGTGACTGGACATGGCGTTCTCTGGCGCTCCAGCGTTGCTTCGCCGCACGCTCAGTGCAGGATTCACCGTCGAAAACGCCGCCACTTCTTCAAACGCCGGCGTATGGTCGCGGAGATACGAATAGAGCGCATACGAATAAATGCTCCAGTCATCCATCGTGCCGTTCCACGTGCAGCATTTATTGTTATCGCCCACACGATAAATCCGTTCTGGCTCGGTAACCGGCAGCGACTTGAGCATAACGGCATGCACCAGCGTGAAGATGGCCGTGTTGGCTCCAACGCCTAGCGCGACCGTCAGGATTGCAGTGACAGCAAACCCCGGCGACTTGAGTAGCTGACGAAGAGCAAGGTGCAGATCGCGCAGGAAAATTTCGAGGAATGGGAGGCCGCGCTGCATGCGATAACTTTCGCGGGCTTGTGTTACTCCTCCAAAATCGCGCAGCGCAGCCGTGTGTGCCTCATCCGCGGTCATCCCTCGTCGCATATTCTCTGCAACAGCAAGCTCAACATGCGCCTGCAGCTCCTCATCCAGTTCCGCATCCAACCGCCCGCGCCAAAACAACGAAGAAACCCGGCTCATCAAAACGCGTAGCCACTCCATTGCAGCCTCCTAATTAGAAGAGTTGCCAGCAACGTCGAGAAACCGTGCCATCGTTGCCGCCACGCGTTCCCAGTTTTCCGTCTCGCGAACCAACTGCTTGCGTCCCGTCCTGCTCAGCGAATAAAACTTCGCGCGCCGGTTCGTCTCGCTCACGCCCCACTCGGACGTAATCCACCCGCGCTGTTCCAGTCGCAGCAGCGCCGGATAAATCGTTCCCTGGTTCAAGCTCAGCGTGTCGCCGCTCACCTGCTCAATGCGCCGCGCAATGCCGTAGCCATGCAGTGTACCCATCGACTCCAGCGTCTTCAGCACCATCAGGTCCAGCGTCCCCTGCAAAACATCCGATTTGTTCTCGCCCATCGTCACTCCTGTAGAACTTCTACATATTGACGGCAGTATATGTAGATTGTCAACAGAAAGACGAGAGGGAGCGGAGAGAGTAAGAACAAAGCTGGGATGCCCATACGGCCAGTTCTCTCATTTCAAGTTCTTCCGTCGTCCCTGTGGAAAACCCTTGTCAAGCCCTGGGAACCAAAATATTTTCTAACTCGTTGATTCCATTAAGCAAAAATCCTGGCCCGGTTTGCGCTCCATTATGGTGCTTTATGCCAAACTAAAAATAAGCAGAAATGGCACAGAAAAACGGCCCGATTCCCTGGGAATCGGGCCGTTCTGTTTTTTTCTGCTAACTCGCTGACTTGCTAAGCGCGAAGCGCGGCGGACTCGCTAATTCCAAAGAAAAGAGAACTCAATGCCATCAACGGCAGGCATACCCCACTTCTCCCTTGTCCCTCTTCCCCTGTCCCGGCCTTCTC
>NZ_JBZYWK010000031.1:0-45712 GCF_059115385.1 Occallatibacter sp. FHG110214_02
CGAAACGCTGAAACCGAATTATGAACCGCCTGCAGTGGATGCTTCGCGGCAGGTTGTTGCGCAGGTGACAGGACAGAAGTAGTGACTTTGCTTTTGGCTCTATTCGATGACGACGCTGCAATTCATTCGATCGATGATGCGGTGGCGCATGGATGGACTCTGCCGCTGGTGCCGTTCATCGGGCTAGTACTCGCGCTGGTAATTTACTGGCGCGGGTGGTTCCAAGCGTATAAGACGCGGCCATACGAACTTCCTCTCTGGAGAGCTGGTGCTTTCACCGCCGGGTGTGTGGCGTTGTGGATGGCGCTGGCTTCTCCAATTGATGCGCTGGATGACGTGCTGTTGTCTGCGCACATGGCGATGTTGTCGTCGCGCTAGTTGCAGGCGAAGAAGTAGCGGCCGCTTTTAACACAGCCCGATCCTATGATGCTCAAAGAATTCCATGCAAATTTATCATTTCGGGTCGCTTCGCGCAGCACAATCTGCTCCAGAGTCGGACTGAGTTTGCTCGGTATGGTTTAAGCCCTCCTCGCCTGCACAGTTGCAATTTGCAACGGATGAACAAGGAACGGCATGACACAAGTTGGAATTGTGAAGAAAATTTGAAGTGATGCATTAGAAGTTCGCAAGAAGGGGGTTGTACATCCTACCGGCATTACGACGTTGGAATCCAAAGCCACGTAATTCTGGCAGACCTTGCATCTTCACACGGAATAAGCCGAAAAACAACGGATGAACTCACCAGTATTTTGGATGCCATGGTGATGTCACGGAATCTTTGCCAACGGTAAGGTGAGATTGAAAAGTATGGAGTTTTGGAAGGAAGGTAGAGGTGTAATGGCAGAGAGAAAGCGGATTGTAGTTATCGGCGCAGGGTTCGCTGGCCTTAACGCGACGAAGACGCTAGCCAAATTGGACGTGGATATCACGCTGGTCGACCGGCGCAACCATCATACTTTTCAGCCTTTGCTTTATCAGGTCGCGCTCTCCGTCTTGAATCCAGCTGATATTGCCGAGCCTATACGTGCTGTCTTTCGCAATGCCCGCAATGTCGAGGTATTAATGGATGAAGCCACGGATTTTGACATCGAGAGAAAGCAGGTGTTTCTAGGCTCAGGAACCGAATTGGCATACGACTATCTGATTGTTGCGACCGGATCGACGCATTCGTATTTTGGCAGAGAGGAATGGGCAAAGTTTGCTCCAGGTCTGAAGACGATTGAAGATGCACTGGTCATTCGTCGCCGTGTTCTGCGGGCGTTCGAACTGGCAGAGCGCGAGATGGCCGAAAAGGGCGCACATCCCGAACTGACCTTTGTGGTAGTTGGCGCAGGACCTACGGGAGTAGAGCTAGCGGGCGCAATTTCCGATATTGCAAAGCTCTATATGCGTCAGGATTTCCGTCATATTGATCCGTCGCAGGCTAAGGTCATCATTCTTGAGGGTTCCCCGAACATTCTGGGACCTTACCCGGAAGATCTGCGACACAAGGCAGTTGAGCAACTGAACGCCTTGGGTGTGGAAGTCCATACATCGACCATTGTGACCGATATTCGGCAGGATCATGTGCTTGTAACGGATCAGAATGGCGTATCAAAACGAGTCGATGCAACGGTTACATTATGGGCGGCAGGTGTCCAGGCATCGCCATTGGGTAAACTGCTTGGAGTCGAAACGGACAAGAGGGGGTTGGTGTTGGTCGATCGCTTTCTTAACCCGTCAGGACATCCGGAGATATTTGTCTGTGGCGATCTAGCTCATGTCGAAGAGAATGGCCGTCAGATTCCTGGCGTGGCGCAGCCCGCGATGCAGATGGGCGCGTACGCGGCAAGCCTGATTGCAGACGATCTAAAGGGCAGGCTACGAAGCAGGCCGTTTCGCTATTTTGATAAGGGCGACATGGCGACCATCGGACGCAAAGCCGCTGTTGCCAAAGTTGTATGGCCTTTCAAAGCCCATTTTGCTGGTTTTCCAGCTTGGATTACATGGCTCTTTGTCCATATTGCATTCCTGATCAATTTCCGCAGTCAGTTCTCTGTTTTTCGCCAGTGGGTATACACCTACATCTTCTTCAAAGATGGCGCGCGACTGATTCTCGGATTGCAGGATACGTCGGGCAGGGAAGCGAGCGAGGAGGAGAGGACGTGACTCCTCTATTTCCCTACGAGCGTCTTAACAAAGCGATCCTGCTCAGGAATGCTCTAATGCGCGGAGTGACAGGTTGTCCGAAATGCTTATGAAAGCCCAGAAGCTTCAAAAGATTCCCGGAGTAAAGAGGCTTAACTACCTGGCGAGACGGCGATACAAGGTGCTGCGATGGATTCCGAGTCTTCTGGCTGCGGCCGAAATGTTGCCATTCTCGTCAGCAAGAGCTTCCCGGATTGCTTCGTCTTTCAAATCCGCCAGACTCGCGGGGCCCGTGTGAGCGGGCTCTGTCGCAGCGATGTATGCTCCGACGGCAGAAGCCTTGGTGAGTTCGACATAAAACACGCCAGGAAGATTGATGCGGCGTAACTCTTGCTTCCCCAGCGAAGGGCGTTGAGGAAAGATTTCCTCCCATCGCACAGCGCGAATTGCAAGTGGGGAAAGGCCAAGGTAGGCCAGTGCACGGCTGCTTGCCCCGGTTAGTAGCCCATCGTGAAAGGTCAGGAGTCCTTCTTCCGGCGTACCTAACCAAGATGGGTGTTGGTGCAGGCGAACAAGGATATCCGTTGCAGATTCTTCCACCCAATCGTGCTCGATATGGGCAACGGCCTGCCGGATAAGGCTGCCAGCCGAAACAAAAGGGTCGTTGACTCCACCTGAGATATCGAGCACTCCAGCTAATTGCCCAGACGGGGACATGATCGGCATCGCATGACAAGCCAGGATATGGTTTTCATCAAAGAAGTGTTGTTGGCCAATGATCTCAATAAAGTGCTGCTCGACGATGGCAGTGCCAATGGCATTGGTCCCTGTAGTCCGTTCTGACCATGTAGCGCCTGGCATCAACGATACGCTGCGAGCACGTCCCAGAAACGTATTGTCTCCCTGAGCGTCGAGGATGACTCCTGTTGCATCTGCCAGCAGGAGAATACGGCCTGTATCCCCTAAGGTGTGCTCCAACAGGCTCATCTCTCGCAAAGCCAAACGTCGAAGCTGCTGGTTTTGCTCCTGTTGTTGCTTAAGCTCTGCGCGGGGGAGTGGCTCCTGATGAACATGCCAGTGTGGTCCCAGTCCCGAACGACGACACCGCTGCCAGGATGCCTGGATGAGTGCATGAGAAGACTGCCGCAGGTTCAACGCGCTTGTCTGCATGGGGAAAGCTTGACTGCCAACGTAGCGGGTGTGCTAACCACTACAACTCCTTAACGATACTCCTCCGTCCGAGTGTTTGTCACTCCGTGCATTTCAGACACTCATCGGTTGCTGCGGCCTGTCGCATTCCGCAACAGGTCAAGGATGTGTTGCGTGACAACCGTCACAGAAGGAGAAGAGTATTGAGCCGCTTCAGAGAGATTCATCGCATTTCAACATGCGAGAAATGGAGAAAAAGGAAACAAAATGGCCACATTGGAAGCAGCAAAAATCGACCCAGCACACTACGGATTTAAGGTTCCGTTCAAAAAACGTTATGGCAATTTCATCGGTGGAGAGTGGGTGGAACCAGTCTCCGGCGAGTATTTTGAGAATATTACTCCAGTCACCGGTAAGGTATTGTGTGAGATTCCCCGCTCGGGCGCTGCCGATATCGAAAAAGCTCTCGACGCCGCGCACAAGGCCAAGGCTGCCTGGGCCAAAACATCGGTCACAGAGCGCTCGAACATGTTGCTCAAGATCGCTCAGCGTATCGAAGAGAACCTCGCACTGATCGCAGCGGCCGAGACGTGGGACAACGGCAAGCCCATTCGCGAGACAACCGCTGCGGATGTTCCTCTGAGCGCCGACCACTTCCGCTACTTCGCCGGAGCTATCCGCGCGCAGCAGGGGGGCATCTCCGAGATCGACCACGACACGGTCGCCTACCACTACCATGAGCCGCTCGGCGTTGTCGGGCAGATTATCCCCTGGAACTTCCCGCTCCTGATGGCTGCCTGGAAGCTGGCCCCGGCGATCGCTGCGGGCAACTGCGTCGTGCTCAAGCCTGCGGAGCAGACCCCTGTCTCGATCCTGATCCTGCTTGAGGTGATCGGGGACATCCTGCCCCCAGGCGTGCTGAACGTTGTCAACGGCTTCGGACGCGAGGTCGGCAAGGAGCTTGCCTCCAACCCGCGCATCAATAAGATTGCCTTCACCGGTTCGACCGTAACTGGCCGCCTGATCATGCAGTACGCGTCGGAGAACATCATCCCCATGACGTTGGAGCTTGGCGGCAAGTCGCCCAACATCTTCTTCGAGGATGTGCTGCGCGAAGAAGATGACTATCTCGACAAGGCCATCGAGGGACTCGTGCTCTTCGCCTTCAATCAGGGCGAGGTCTGCAGTTGCCCTTCGCGCGCGCTTATTCATGAGTCCATTTACGACCGCTTTATCGAGAAGGCGATCAAGCGCGTCAAGGCCATCCACCAGGCCAATCCTCTCGATCCCACCACGCAGATCGGTGCGCAGGCATCGAAGCAGCAGTATGAAAAGATTCTGTCCTACCTCGATCTCGGCCAGAAGGAAGGCGCCGAACTGCTCGCCGGTGGCCATGCCGCAAAGCTGGAAGGGGATCTGAGCAGCGGCTACTACATCGAGCCGACGGTCTTCCGGGGACATAACAAGATGCGCATCTTCCAGGAGGAAATCTTCGGGCCGGTGCTCTCCGTCACCACGTTCAAGAACGATGACGAGGCTCTGGAGATTGCCAACGATACGCCTTACGGACTCGGCTCCGGCGTGTGGACACGCGACCTGAACCGCGCCTATCGCTTCGGCCGGAACATCGAGGCTGGCCGTGTGTGGACCAACTGCTATCATCTCTATCCCGCGCACGCTGCCTTCGGCGGCTACAAACAGAGCGGCATTGGCCGCGAAAACCACCTGATGATGCTGGATCACTACCAGCAGACCAAGAACCAACTGATCAGTTACAGCACCAAGAAGCTGGGGCTTTTTTAGGCTTCGGTCTTCTTGGCCAGAAGGGGCGGGCGCAGGATGCCCGCCCTGATTTCTGACCTGCCATTCAATTCATTCATACGAAAGGATATTTCCAGTGAAAGGCAAAAGTAGTTTCCGGGCACATGCGGGCTCTCTTGTTCTCTTGCTCACGGTGCACTTCTTTACCATCTGCCCGGTCCTCCATGCGCAAAACCTCGGATGGGAAGGAGAAACAGGCGTTTTCGTCACTCCCACGGCCTACACCATTGCCACTCCCAAGCGTGGCTTCGCACTTCCTGTAGCCTCTTACCACTACCTGAATGGCGGCGATGTTCTCGGCACCTTCAGCCAGCTTTCTGTCACCAGCGGATACGCCAATCGCCTCGAGTTCGGCTACACGCGTGACTTTCATGCCGAGGGCGACGATGCCTCGCTCAGCCCGCTCTGGAAGGACGGCTTCAACACCTTCCATGCCAAGGGAGTGCTTATCCGGGAAAATGCCTGGCATCAACCCTGGATGCCCTCCGTCGCAACCGGCTTCATGGTCCGCAGCCAGGTCAGAAATGTGGGTGGCGCTTTAACGCAGAAGGACACCACCAATGGCGATGTCTATCTTGCACTCACCAAGACGATCAGCCAATTGAAGCCTATGCCGATTCTCCTGACAGGCGGCGTTCGTGGCACGAACTCTCAGTTGTGGGGCCTTGGCGGCAACGCGCCGGACTGGGGCGCATACGCCTTCGGCAACGCGGCCTTCATCTTGCAGGGACCGGTGCACAGCACGGTCATTCTGGCTGCTGAAGTCGCACAGCAGCCGCATCATCCGGACCAGCTTCCCGAAGCAAACATCCGCACCACGATGGTCTACGCGATGCGTGTCCTGCCCAGTCCAAAGATGAAGCTGAATGTGGACTTCGGCATTCTGGAAGGTCCGGGCCAGATCGCTCCGGGCACCGACTTGAAAGCGAAGGACCGCCCTGCCTTCGCAATCACCTATGCTTTCTAAAGCATCTGTATCGAGAAGGAGCCTCGGAAAATCATGTGCAACGACCTGAAAGAGCAGAAAGAAGCAAATCCATTGCCGGAGCAGGTCGTTGCCACTCCCGAGGCAGAGCAGTTGATTGCCGGCTTGGCGCGTGAGCATGGGCCGCTGATGTTTTATCAATCAGGCGGATGCTGCGAGGGAAGCGCGCCCATGTGCTTTCCGCAGGGAGAGTTCCGCGTTGGCAGCCGCGACGTCAAGCTGGGCGAGATCGGCGGGTTCCCGTTCTACATTTCACCGCAGCAGTTTGAATACTGGAAGCACACGCAACTGGTCATCGACGTGACTCCCGGCTTCGGCGCGGCGTTTTCCCTGGAAGGTCCTGGCGGACTCCAGTTCCTCACAAGGTCACGTGTCTTTACCAAGGAAGAGCTCGACAACCTACGTGCAGCTAGACTGATTTGATTTCAGTACAGGATTTCCCTCTTTAATCTTCTTACGAATTTAGAGTGGGCTATGCAAATGCAGTACTCGCTACGCGAGCTATTGCATTCGCATGTGCATGGCTTTACGAAAAGCATGTCGAGTTCGCATTAAAAGCAGCTGACCTCTTCAATGCATTCTCTTCGATCCACGAGTACAACTAGTGAGCAGTAACAGGCTGATTGAACCAATTCTTGAGCAGCAACGCGCATTGATGAGCCAATACGAGCCGTCTATGAATAGTCCGGAAGCCGCGTCTTCCTTGCAGTTTGAATGAGATGCAGGACACCCTGATCTGAGCCCATTTCGACCAAAATGCAGCGCTTGATAAACTCGTCAGGAGTCAAACCGAGATCGTACGGAAACCTACCGATGCCACCTCGGATAACAATAAGGGCATCGATCAATACCTTTTCTGGTATGAAAAACGTTGTATCGATTCACTATAGTTTCCCATAGGTGAAATGAGGGAGAACCGCATGTCGCCGATCGTTTGTCACCGCACGCTTCGCCCGGATAGTGCGTTGATCTTCGTTGCCACCCGTGCGGCATGCGGCGCTCGCCATCGTGGGCTATTCAGTGATGTGGGTTCCATGCGGCGAATGGACGTTATTTGAAACAGCGTGCTCCGGCAGGAGGGGAATGGGACACAGGCATTTCCTTCGACTGGAGACGATTTCGATTTCAAGTCTTCGGTTCTCGCAGTCCCTGCATGTGTCCAGGACCCCTTCTATCTCTGGTACCAACGCCGAATCGGAAGCAGCAGCAGGTAAGAGCCTGTCACCACAGGAATATGCAGTTCTGTTGCTGCCGTAATCCCGTACTACGAATAGTGATACTTCCACCAGAATCGGTGCCCAAGCGCTGTGACATCGAGTGCATTCTTCGGCTTCGGCGCATCCTGCACACGAACAATACGCGCGCCGTACTCAGGAACAGGACCACCACAATCAGAATCGGAATAATCGTCCACGATAGCTCGATCTGTGTCGAGCCAAAGATGTGCGGCGGCTCGTGCGTGTCCGTTCCCTTCGCCCGGAACTTCCACATCGCATAGAACAGCAGCGCGCTCACCACCACAAAAATCGCGGCGGTAATCACAAGCACGAAATAGGCAATGTTATTGGATTGGCTCGCAGGCGTAGAAAGGGTGGAGAAAATCGAGGTAGGGGACGACGCCATTGCGGATACCTCACGCCAGTTCAGCGTTGAGGCCACAACCGCTATTCGAAATATGCAAGTACGCACGTTCACGCGGAGGATGCGCCCCTATGGTCCGGGTTCACGTGTTCGTGTCAGGCCAACTCCTGTCCGCAAGCGCGATACACCGTCTCAACGTCAACACTGCCGGTCCTCACGGTTTCCCTTGTAGGGATTCCCCTCTCCCGTTTCGGTGCTGTCATGTGGTCTGCCATTCGTCTGTCGCATATCGCGACATCACTCCGTTCCTTGTAACGACCTATACTCGAACGGCGAGAAGGCACACGACACTCACGGAGCCCGAGGCTTCTTTCTGTGCGCCACTCCCATTCGCTCCTCGTGAGAGGGAAGTGCTGGATTTGATTCATATCCTTGAACATCCGGAAGATTTCGTCAGTTTCGATGAATAGTCGGAGGCACCAGCACTCCCTCAGGGCATGCAATCAATCACGAGAAAGTGAAATCCTAATTGTTGGGCGAGATCAGCGCATCCCGGCCTGCATGATCGAGAAAACCCTGGACCTCGGATCGGCTGCCGATCACGAGCAGCGTACGCTCGCGAATGTCCTTCGGCTGCCGGGAAAGAATGCTGCCGCTCCATCAATGGCCATTCCTCCCGCCTGCTCGGCGAGGAACGCCAAAGGGTTCGCGTCGTAGAGCAACCGGAGTTTTCCGTCCGGATGTTCCGAGGCCGAAGGGTAAAGATAGATACCGCCCTTGAGCAGAGTGCGATGAAAGTCGGCTACAAGGGAACCGATGTACCGAGAGCTGTATTGGTGACCGTTGTATCCCTCGCGCAAGGCTCGCTAGATAACTTCGGTACGGTTCTGGAAAGCTCGCGGCGTTTGCCTCGTTGCACGAATAGTATTTGCCCTGGAAAGGCATCTGCAGATTCTCATGACTGAGCACATAGGCTCCGATCGAAGGATCCAGAGTAAACCCATAGACTCCGTGCCCGGAGGTGTAGACCAGAACCGTCGAAAGGCCATAAAGAACATAGCCGGCCGCTACCTGGGCCGTTCCGGGCTGTAACGCCGCTCGGCGAAAGATCGAGAAGATCGTACCAACATTTACGTTCACATCGATATTCGAGGAGCCGTCGAGCGGATCGAATACGAGGATGTATCTGCCAGCCTCGGGGGCACGGTCAGACACAACGGGAAATTCGTTCTCCTCCGATACCAGCGCGACGACATTGCTGCGCATTCCGAGGCAATGGAGCAGGGCCTCGTTCGCGTAGACGTCCAGCTTTTGCTGCGCCTCTCCCTGGACGTTGATAGCGCCCGAGGCCCCGAGAATATTCGATAATCCCGCGCTACGGATATTCGCTTCGATCATTTTTGTCGCGAGCGTGATCCCAGATAGAAGCCAGGAGAAGTCGTCACTGATGCCTTTGTTCTGTTGTTAAAGAATATGCTGTTGCAGGGTAATGATCATTTGCTCTCTCCATTCGTTAGCCACAGAAACGATAGCGTCCCTTCGTCTACATGCTCGATTCCATCGAGCATCTTTCCTCAAGTGCACCCTGTTGGCACTCTTATCAGACGGTGTTCTTGAGGGATTGCCGTCCACGAGGACACTTGAATTGTGCGGTGGTCGATACTTTGCCTGGCTCGAGCCGAGCCGATGGCTTCCCCTTTGAATCCGGAGAAGCCATGCTTCAAAGGACGTTCGCCTTAATCCACCGCCCGCCGCGAGTCGCGACACTTCCAGGGGAAGGTGCCTGCGAGGCCTGTATCCACTGCACCCCGCAGCTAGCATTTTGGAATACCAAGCAGTTTGCGGAACGTCTCCTCCGTATCGCTGATCGCTCGCTGTTTTGTCAGCCCATAGACTTTCGGATGCGCAATAAGAAGAGCGGCTGTGCCATGCAGACAGGTGAGCATCTGGCGCAGCCGCATATTGACGATGGCGTCTGATGCTCCGTTTGGCAATATCGCGCGCACGATCTCTTGAAGTCCGCTAAGGAAGTTCTCTCCCAGCTGTTCTCTTTCGACAAGCACCAGCGGATCGGAGTGGCGGACAAGAAATACCAGGGAATAGTGATCGGGATATGAGGTGGCAAATCGAATGAGGGCAGCAATAAAGACCCGAAGCTTCTCCCAGGATGTGCTCACCCCATTCATTTCCCGATTCATTTTGTCAGTAAAGCGCGCATAAATCTGCCCGCAAATATGCTGCGTCAGAGCTTCTTTGTTCGCAAAGTGCTTATACGCCGCCATCAGCGAGCAGCCGCCCTCTTGCGCGAGACGGCGCATGGACAGGTTTTCGTATCCCTCTTCCAGGATGATTCTGCTTGCGACCTCAACGAGACGGTCGCGCAGAGCAATGCTGTCCTTACCGGGAACTGTAGCGGTCGTCATAGGCTCCTGCAGGTATACAGTGTATACTGCTGTACGTGTACTGCGTAAACATTCCCCACTCCATGCGTAGCGTACTCATCGGCAGGACTTTGTGTGTTGTCTTTGGCCTGTTCTGCTCGATAAACACCGCTCTGCTCCCCTTGCCGTGTTTATCGCAGGAGGAGACCAGCGTGCCAGATCGGCCACTGTCGGCGCGACCTCTGGCAGGGACCGGAAACTGTAATGTAGTGCTGACAACGCGGGATGCGGAGCGCTGCATCGATTCGATTCGTCCCTTAGCGCCAGTTCCTGCACTGACTCCCGGCCATGCGTATACCTTGCCGGAGCTCATCGATCTTGCAGAACAAGCCAGCCCCGAAGGCAGAATTGCGTGGGCCGGCGCGAAACGTTCGCTCGAAGAAGCGGGTGTTGACCGCGCGCTGTACCTCCCGCTTATCTCTTTTGTCGCCAACGGCAGCGATCTCCGCGAGTTCTTTCCCTTTCCGAAGCCGATTGCGCCACGCGGTTATGTAACGGTGGAAGAGCCGATCGCGCAGGCCGAACTGGATCTCGAATACAGCCTGCTCGATTTCGGGCGTGGAGCGAAGTATGACGGCAGCAAAGCTCTTGAGATTGCCTCGACACTGCGCCTGGGCAGGACGCAGCAGACGATTGCATATGCCACGGCAACGCAGTTCTATCGGACCCAGAGGGCTGCGGGACAGCTTGCTGCTGCAAAGACAATCCTAGAAACAGCGGAGACACTTCTTGGAAACGCCCAATCGCAATTCGATAACGGGCGTGCCACGCTTCCCGACGTCGAAAATGCCCAGGCCGGTGCCGCCGAGGCGAAATACGACCTGTCGGCAGCCGAAGCAGAAGTCAGAAAGGCCAAGCTCGCTCTTACGGAAGCGCTCGGAGTTGAGCCGACTGACGAGATTGAGATTGTAGCGCAGCGGCAGGCGGCGGCCTTGGACGGCGACGTAGAGGCTCTGATCCAGTCCGCGCTGAAATCGCGTCCGGACCTCCTTGCCCGCGCACAGGACTTTCGCCGCGCTCATGATGCTTACCGCAGCGCGCGATCTGCTTATCTGCCCACGGCGAGTCTTCAAGCGACGGCAGGGCAGACAAGCGCATGGCCGACCGCCGATTACGGGCAGCTTGGCTCGGGCAGTATTTCCACCTGGTCGGTAGCGGCGAAGCTCAAATGGGACGTATTCAATGGAGCGCGGCGCCATGAAGCCATGGCAGCGCTTGCCGAACAGCACGCTGCCGCTGAGGAACAGCGAGCGACCGAGGATGCGGTTACCCGGCAGGTATGGGATGCCTATGTCGATTATCAGACCGCAGTGGAACAAGACCGCTCCTCCCGCAGCTTCCTCGCTGCTGCAGAAACCTCCTACGATTCCTCTCTCGATGCCTATAAATATGGTGTCCGCTCTCTGGTCGATGTCGTGCAGGCGGAGCGCCAGCTTGCGCAGGCCCGCCTTGCTGTGGTCCAGTCGGATGCGCAACTGCTCGAGAGTGCTGTTTCTCTGAGCTATGCGACCGGAGATCTGCTCCATCAGAACCTACCTCCATCAGGAGTCCGTCCGTGAGAAACATCTCGCTGTTCCTGCCTGCCATTCTTGCTTGTGTGCTTCCTGGTTGCAGCCGCAACCCGAATATTGAAATCGTCGGCTCCTATTTTCCAGGCTGGATGGTCTCGCTTGCCATCGCAGTTGTCCTTACGATCACAGCGCATATGCTGCTCCGCCGATACAGCATGGAACATACAGTTGGCCATCCGGCCCTCATCTATCCCGGCATGGTGCTTCTCTTTACCTGCATGCTCTGGCTCTGCTGTTTCTCCTGAAGGAAGAATGAATGTCTTACGATAAAAGGAAACTTGGCCGCATTTTGGGCAGTCTCATTCTCGTTTCTGCTCTCCTGCTCCTGTTTATCTCGATTTTCCAGGTGGACCGCCATCCCCGCACCGACGATGCCACTGTCCGTGCCAACGCAATCGCTTTTGCTCCGCAGGTCGAAGGGCGTCTCGGGAGTTTGCTGGTCAAAGACAACCAGGTCGTCCACAAAGGCGACCTCCTCTTCGTCATTGACCCGCGTCCTTATGAATACGCTCTCGCGCAGGCAAAGGCGGATCAGGCCACGCTGGAAGGGCAGATCAATGACGAGCGCCGCCGCATAGCCACGGAAAAGAGCGCCGTCGGAACGGCGCGCGCGGGCGTCACGGGCTCACAGAGTGGAATCTCGGCCGCCCATGGCAATTATCTTGCGGCCCAAGCGGCTGTCGAACACGCCCACGCCGCGCAGTCTTCGGCGGAAGCGCAGCTCCAGTTTGCCGAGAACGACTATCGGCGCATCGAGCCTCTGCTTGCCAAACACTATGTCACTCCACAGCAGGTGGATCAGGCGCATACGGCGCTCCGTGTAGCGCAGGAGACCTATCAGCAGGCGTCTTCGCAGCTTCTGCAGTCTCAGGCGCAGGAGTCGATGGCGCTTGCCGCCGAGCAGACAGCCAGCGCGAACTTTGAAGCCTCCAAGTCAAAGCTGGGGGAGGCGCAGCATACTGTCGATACCCTGGAAACCCTGATGGCCGAGCGGCCCAACCGCGCTGCCAAGGTTCAGCAGGCAGAGCTCAATCTCGAGTGGTGCTATGTTCGCGCACCCTTTGACGGTTATGTCACCAACATGAATATCTCGCAGGGCGAGTACGCCCATGTGGGTACGCCCATGTTTACTCTCATCGATACCGGAACATGGTGGGTACTGGCGAATTACCGCGAATCGAAGCTCAAGCACATTCATCCAGGCATGCACGTGGACGTCTACTTGATGGAGCATTCCGACCGGCGCTTTGACGCTGTTGTCGATAGCGTCGGGCGTGGCGTATTTCCTGAAGATGGCGCGGTCGCCGGAGGCCTTCCGGCAATCGACCGCACTCTCAACTGGGTACACCTGTCGGCACGCTTTCCGGTCAGGATTCGCGTCATTAAGCCCGATCCCGAGCTTTTCCGCGTGGGCGCGACAGCCATCACGGTGGTGCGCTAGTGCAATTTCGTGCGCGTTCCAGTCGCGGCAGTATTCTTCGCCTCTTCTGGTCCGAACTCGTGCCTTATCCCGGGCGCATAGCTGGCGCGCTGCGGGACACGCTTGGCGTCCTCATTGCTCTTATTCTTGCCATGACGCTGCGTGTTCCAGGAATCTCCCTGGCTCTGGCGTTGCTGTTTCTTATGCAGCGCGCTCGTCCGGGCCTGACGCTGCGCGTGGGTCTCGAGATACTGGGTGGCGCGATTCTCGCCTGTGCCAGTTCATTGGTATGGGTGCAGATTACGGATGGCACGGAGACTGCGCGTTTCTTGGGGATGGTTCTTGGCCTCTTCCTTGCCACATTCTGCATGGCAGCCACAAGCTTTCCGCTATTCTTTACGATCTTCGGCTTCTACGGGTTTGTCGACCTGGCGGCATGGGACATGCATCGTGCGGCAACCTCTATTGTTGCGTCATCGCTTTATAACGTCGCTTCTTTCAGCATCGTCCTTCTTTCTGCCGTTGCTGTCGAGTATCTTTTCGGCACTCGACATCCCGGAGACGAACTCACGGAGGAAATGAAGGCACGCATTGCCACGTTGTCCCATTTCTTCCATACTCTGGCGCGAAGCCCTTCGGGGCGGCAGACTGCGGAGCTCCGTGCGCTGCACAACAAACTTGTTCAATATGCGCACGCGGGAGAGCTTCGTATGAACGAGCTTTATGATCACATCCGGGATGCCGACCCCTCTCTCTCCCGCGTTCCGCTCGGCGTTCACTACCGTATCGGATTACTTACCCGCGTGATCGAAAAGAGCGTGCTTGTCGGCTTCAGTCTGCGGAACCCGCGGCTGGAGAACTACCGCAATTTCTATGCCGCAATTGCTCAGCAGTGCGACTGGCTGTGCCGTGGAGGACACGCCATGGCGCCCGATTCCTTGCCTGTTTCCGCTCCCGTTTACCTGCGCAGGATTTCCACCGAGTTGCAGCAGTATGCCGCGGGCCTGGGATCAGGAGAAGATGCGGCAGTCTCTTCTCTGCAACCAAGCAAGCCGGTTGCGAGATCCTTTCGCCTTTTTCTTCCGGGTGTATTTCGTAATCCCAACGCGGCACTCTATGCACTCAAGCTGACCCTTTCCGCGACGATTTGTTACACCCTCTACAATGCGGTTGCGTGGCCGGGAATTCTTACCTGTGTCGTTACTGTTCTCTTCACGGGTCTTAATTCCACAGGGGCGATGAAACAGAAGCAGCTTTACCGCTTTTCCGGCGCGGCCATCGGCGGAGTTCTGGGTATTGCCACTGTTTCGCTGTTCTTTCCAAACATGGATTCCATCACATCCCTGGTCATCGTCGCCGCCTGTGTTTCTGTTCTCTCTGGATGGGTCATGCGCAGTCCGCGCATCGGCTATGTCGGGGTGCAGATCGGCTTTGCCTTCTTTCTGACCACTCTTCCCGATTTCAGCCCTGCCACGCAGATTGCTCCCGCGCGCGACCGTGTGATCGGCGTTGCTCTGGGCATCCTGGTGTTATGGTTTGTTTTCGATCATATCTGGCCTGTACGCACCACAACGGCGCTGGAAGGGATTCTGCAGCACATACGCGAGGCAGTTGTCGAACTGCGGAGCATCGCCGCGCACGATTCCGACCAGTTCGTACAGAAGCTTTTGCATCTTCGTGTTGCCGTTTCTCTCGATCTGGTCAATGTGCAACAACTGGACTCTGCGGCCTATTTCGATTTCGGCCGAAATCATAAGCGCGACCTGGCCCGCAGCCGCAGGATTATCCGGCAGATCGAAGCAGCTGCGGCCGAGTTTTACTCGGATGTGATGGGCCTGGCGGCAGGAATACAATGTGAGTCGTCCTCACAGAGCTCTGGCCGATCGCACGCCGGCAGAGTTCGCCAGTCATATCGCGGCTAGACGCGATATGACTGAAACAAAAACAGGCCAAAGACTAACCATCTAAGTGGTACTGTTTTTCCGGGCCCTTCACTGACACTTCCTCATCTGCCCAAAGTAACTTTACTGGCTGGAAAACCTCTAGTGCCGTGTTGACAGGGTTGAAGTCAATCTCCCCAGGCAATTGCGTTGACCTTGCTCTGAGTATCTGGCAACTCGGCAGGCGAAAGATAGCGCAAAACAGTGGCCAGATCCTCATGTCCCGTGTATTCCATCACGGTACGCGCATCAATACCGACACGGAGCAGATTTGTGGTGTATGTGGCACGAAACTTGTGAAGAAACCAGCGCTCGCACTCGCCTTTTTCCTGGCAAGTAGGGCAAGGCCCGCAGTTCAGGCCTGCCTTGCGAGCAAGACGCTTGAGGAGGTCAAGCCACTTCCAGTTAGGTGTGTCATTGGAGGTCCCGAGGATATACTTTCGCTTTCCGTGAGTCTTCTGCCATGCCTTCAACTGGCGAATCAGGTCAGACGGCAGGGGCAATGTTCGCTCAGCGCCGTCCTTGATCTGCTTGCCTTCCTCATCTCTTGCCACTACAGTGAGCGTCTTTGACTCAAAGTTAACTTGAAACCACTCCAGATACATCGCCTCCTGCATTCGTAATCCAGTTTTCAGCAAGACCTGAAAAACAATGCGATGATACGGCTCGGAAAGTGAGGCAAAGAACTGCTGCATCTCCTGCTTGCGGTATGATTCCGGCTCTTTCTCGGTATAAGAGGGCGCCCTTTCTGCAAGTTTTTCTGTATTTACTCCTGCCCACTTCAAAAAGCCAAAAACTGAAATATGTTTGTTGTAGATGGTGCGGTCCGAGTTTCCTCCTTTGCGCAATTTCCCATACCAGCCAGTGATGTGGTCCTCCGTTAATTGGTCGGCATACTTGACCTTGACTATGGACAGGAACTCATCAATCGCGGTTTTGAACAATTGCGCCGCCCGCTTCTTGCCCCGGTTTTCCTGGCGTGCCAGAAAGCGATTCGCCTCGCTGCGCAGGTTCACGCGTCCCGGAGCCTCCACAATCGTGGTCCCCGCCTCCTCGGCGGCGGCCTTTGCGCGCAGCATTGCAGCCAGAGCATCCATCGCCGTCACCGCATCCACTGCGTTATCACCAACATTTTCCCAGATAGTCTTGCGGTCCTTCGAGTATCGCAATTCGTAATGGCCAACCTGGAATTCAATCTGCGCATCTCCGACCTGAGCATAGGCCGGCCGGACTTTTCCGTTGCGTCCCCAGGCAGCCGGATAGCGCTTCCAGCCCCCTAGTGTTTTGCACGTCCAATAAAGGGAAACTTTGGGATCGGCCATATATCTCCGCTATCAATGTCGTACAAGAATTGTACAAAGAAGACGTATTTCCGCAAATACCTAATAAATACTTAAGAAATACGAATATATGGGTTCGAGTCCCTGACCGCCCACCATCGTAAAATCCATCCTCAAGAAAATGAATAGTTTACAGCTTAAATGGCGGGCTTCACGGCTCTCCACTATTTTGCATACTTCATTGTATGCAAAGTGTGCAACGCTGTAGGAAATTTGCTGCAGTTTGCCTCTGAAGCTGTGCACAAAAATCAAGTTCCGCCTTTTTCATTCCCTTGTAATGCACAATTCAGGATGCCGGGATAAAACGCTAGAGAAGCAAAAAAGCTATTGCATTCGCTGCATTGATGTGCAGTAGAATGCGTCCGGTGTATCGTGCATCCCTTTTGCAGTTGGATGAGCTTCGGACATCTGCGCAGGTGTCTCTATCGAAGCCATTCAAGTGTTGCAGTGGTTGTTGAAGTCTTGCAAAGCTTGTCATTACAAAAAATCTGAACCAGGCAAAGCCAGCAAAACATAGCCCTGTCGGGAGATTTCAAACTATCGGCTGGCTGATTTTTGGCGGCGTTGCAGGCAACTGCCTGAAGCGTTGCGTTGCGTGTCCATCGAAGAAGTAACTCGACGACGCAGTACAAGAAATGCCGGAGCAGCGAGGAGGATATGGATGGCGAGTGCTTCGCTTTCCATGGCACCCAGGGAGTAGAACAATCCGGCTATCACTGGTGCACACTGGCTCCGCGCTAGCAGAGCCGCGGCATGAAACACAGTTTGCTTTCCCGATTGCATTCACCCAGGTATCTACAAACGAATTCGCGACTTGAGCATGAACAAGGCTGGCCATGCCAGTGCTTTGACTGAAATTGCTCAGCTCGGCAGGCTGTGACCACGCAAGGCTGCGAGGACAGGCTGCGGGCTGGATGCAGAAACCAGGTTCTGCCGGAGGCATTATGGATCGTTGTGGGGAATGGCTCTATGAAATTTTTTTCCCGAAACTTGGAATCGCTACCACCGCATTCTGCGCCTGCATGCTGCTCGCAACTCTATGCACAAAGCCAGCAGCGGCACAAAATGACGTGGGCTCGATTGTTGGATTCGTGACGGATCAATCCGGAGCAGTGGTGCCGAACGCCAAGGTCACTGTCAGCAATGAAGGTACAGGCGAAACCCGCGTTGTAACCTCAGATGCCTCGGGGCACTATACAGTTCCCAATCTTCCTCCCGCGCTTTACACCGTAACAGCAGAAGCAAAAAGCTTCAGCCGCTTCATCAGCACCAATAACCGCCTCGCCTCCAACAGCACGGTTGAGATTAACGCCAAACTCAACGTAGGCGCGGAGACGCAGACGGTTGAAGTAACGGATACAGCGGTCGTACTGCAAACACAGTCCGCTGCGATTCAAAGCGAAGTTACCGGCTCACAGGTGCAGAAGCAGGAGCTGAACGGAAGAAATCCCATCTACATGACGCAGTTGCTGCCCGGTGTGGCAAGCACGGCGACACTTGGCGACTTCAATTTCGGCTTCAACAGCGGCGCAAGCTTTGCCGTCAACGGCGCGCGTACCAATGACACGCGCTACATCATCGACGGTGCAATGGCGACACGTACCCGCGGCGACAGCCAGATCATCGCAGGCGCAAACGTGGACTCTGTGCAGGAGATGCAGGTGCTCACCGGCGACTACTCGGCGGAGTACGGCAGCGCATCCGGCGCGCAGGTCCGCATCATCACCAAAAGCGGTACTCGAAATTTCCACGGTGCTGGTTACGAGTACCTGCGCAACTCGGCAATGAACGCAAACACGTGGGTGCGCAATCTCACACCTTCCACGCAATTCGCATCACCATTCGTATACAACAATTTTGGCTTCGCAATCGGCGGACCAGCATGGTTTCCGCCATTACCAAACGGCCTGCGCGACCACCTCTTTTTCTTCGTGAATGAAGACTGGATTCGCTATCGCTTTTCACAGCCGCAGACAATGTCCGTTCCCACACCGTTGATGCGCACAGGCAACTTCAGCGAGTTGTTAAGCACGACAAATCCTTGGTACAAGGGCGGCATTCAGCTCTACGACCCAGCGACCTGCCCCACTGTCGGCGCGGCAAGCTGCGTCGCCATTCCCAACAACGACCTGAGCGCATACAAAGGCGGAGCGCTGTTAAGCGCCAATGGACTCGGCATTCTAAAATCCTACCCAGATCCGACACCTGGCTTCCTCAACGGCACATCCAATTACAACGGCTCACTGCCTGACCCGGAAAACCAGCGCAAAGGCCAAATCAACATTGATTGGCTGATCGGCAAATCGCATCACATTGAGTTCCGCCGCTCAGACGACTCGTTCTACCAGTACCAGCCATTCAATCAGAGCAACCCACAGGTACCGTTGGTGTGGCATCGCCCCAACCAGGCAAACTCGCTCGGATGGACATGGACCATCAGCCCAACGATGATTAACGAACTGCGCGCCAGTGTTAGCGTGGACGACGTATACATTGGCGCAGCGCCCGGTGGCGCTGGTTATGACCGCGGCCAGTTCGGCATCAACTTCGCCTACATACTGCCCGGAACCAAAGCGTCAGAAAACAAGATTCCGACGGCCAGCGTGCCGGTTTTCTCCAGCATCGCCGGCGGCCCATATCCTTCGCAGTCTTCAGGCATCATCTCCTCGCTCTCTGAAAGCTTCACCAAGGTTCTGGGCAATCACAACCTGAAGGCCGGCATCTTCATCACCGACTCCGGTGAAAATGACAACGACCAGATCAACGTAAGCACCGTTCCCGGCGGCGCCAGCAATCAGAACGGCACATTCATCTTTACCGACGGGCACTCCGGCGGTACAGGCACCACGGGCGTTGGACTTGCCAACCTCGCTGCTGGACTGGCAGACAGCTACACAGAGATTGGTCCCAAGGCCTACACCAAGTGGCGTGGATGGACCTACGAATACTTCGTGCAGGACAACTGGCAGATCACTTCCAAGCTGCATCTTGACTACGGCATCCGCATCACCACGGCCTTGCCAGTAGAAGCAGCATGGGGCAACGCGGACTTCTTTGACCCAGCCTCTTACGATCCAAGCAAGGTCCCTGTCGTCAATTCGCAAACAGGCAACATCACACTGGGAACAGGCAATGCCTATAACGGCGTGGTAATTCCGGGGCTCAGCAGCTTCCCCAGCGAAGCTACGCAAAACAACCGCGTGCCTGCAGCGAATCCCGCAAACAACGCCTGCGCAGGCGAGCCTTGCACGGGACTTTTTGCGCCCGATCTTACACGTAGATATGTGCATAACACAACGCAGGTGCAGCCGCGCCTCGGCTTCGCTTATCAGGCATTGCCTAAGACAGTGGTTCGCGCTGCACTAGGCCGCTTCGTAACCAATAAGGGCCTGCTCGACAACATCTTCCCAGGCGGCAACTCTCCATTCCAGCCCACGGTAACAGTCAGCAACGTCTCCGTGGACAACCCCGGCGCGAACATCACCACGGGAGTCGAGCCGGCCATCACACTGACCACGCTAAACGAGCATCTGGTTCCGCCTTCGCGCTGGAACTGGAACCTGGCCGTCGAACAGGAGTTCACTTCGCTGCACTCCGTCTTCCAGGTGAGCTATGTAGGTGCACGCGGCCTGCATAACTGGGACACCATCGATATCAACCAGGCCCCAGTCGGAGCACTGCTGAATGCTCCCGCAGGCACAAGCATCCAGTACCTTCGCCCCTACAAGGGCTTCGCCTCCATTCAGCAGGAGCAGAGCGGAGTAAACTCTGCCTACCACTCACTGCAAACATCATGGAATACCAATCTTGCCTCAGGCACAAGCGTAGGCATCTCCTATACGTGGGCAAAGGCAACGGACGGCAGCTCCAACTACCGCGACATCGTTCCCGATAGCTACAGCGATAACAAATATCTCTGGGGTCCATCGGAATATGATGTTCGCCACACCTTCATCATCAACTTCCTTTACGCGCTGCCGTTCTTTGTAGACAAGCACAACCTCGCGGGCGAGTTGCTGGGAGGCTGGCAGTTGAGCGGCAACGTACAGGCGCAAACCGGCACACCCTGCGGCGTAGGTACGAGCAATGAATACGCAGGAGTCGGTGAAGTAGGCAGCTTTGGCTGCGGCACTCAGGGCCAGTTCTGGGTGAAGCACGCACAACCGTCCAGGCTGAAGCAGTTCGGTGGCGCAACAGGCACTGGCGGCAAGTGGTTCTCCACCACTTACGGCAACAACGAACCAATCTTTACGCAGCCAACACCGGGAACCTTCTTTGAGCAGCGCGGCGTGCGTGACAGCATCTACGGACCGGGCCTGCAGAACTGGAACCTCGCGCTGATTAAAGCCTTCCCCATCCGCGAGAGCATTGGTTTTGAGTTCCGCGCCGAAGCCTACAACTTCATCAATCACCCCAACCTTGCCAATCCGAACTTTACGCCTACCTCTTCAAGCTTCGGACAAGTAACAAGCAAAACCATCAGCAACCCGCGAACTCTGCAAGTGGGTGCGCGCCTTCACTTTTAACCGAAAGGGTTTATCCTTGCTCCCGCACGGCTTTGTGCCATGCGGGAGCTTGTTTGGTACGGGAACACAAAAATGCTCAGGAGCTGATAACCCAAATGAACCGTCCCATCTGCCGTACTATTTGCCATTCCATCGTCATGTTGGCCGCGCTGCCATTGGCTGTTGTTCATGCGCAGACCATGAAGTCCCCCGACATTACAAAAACCCCAACCCTCTACGTGGTGCCTTATGCGCATCTTGATACGCAGTGGCGATGGGAGTTCCCGCAGTCAATCAGCGAATACCTGCTGAAGACAATGCGCGTCAACTTCGACTACATGCAGAAGTACCCGCACTACGTCTTTAACTGGACAGGCGCAAATCGCTATCGGTTAATGAAGGAGTATTTCCCGCAGGACTACGCAAAGATGAAGCAGTATGTAGCCGAAGGCAGATGGTATCCCGCAGGCTCATCCGTAGAAGAAGGCGACGTAAATCTTCCCAGCGCAGAAGGCATCTTCCGTCAAATTCTTTATGGCAATACTTACTTCCGTCATGAATTCGGTAAGGCCAGCAGCGAGTACATGTTGCCGGATTGCTTCGGCTTTCCTGCCTCTCTGCCAAGCATTCTCGCGCACTCTGGCGTCAAGGGATTCTCAACGCAAAAGCTGGCGGCCAACTGGCAGCCCGCGCCCAAAGTTGGTGGCACTGATTCGCCAGAGCAAACACCTGAAGGTATTCCCTTCAATGTTGGGGTGTGGATTGGCCCAGATGGCGAACGCATACTGTCCGCATTGAACCCAGGCGGATACCCAGATCAAGGAAATCAGGATTGGGGGCATCACGAATTCATGCTCGGTCTTGCAGGACATGCGAATGATTGGCGTCAGTTGCAGACGGTGTGGCAAGCGCATCGTCTCAATAACCCACTCACGGCATTTGTTTCTGCCAAACATTCTGGCTCACTGGGTAAAACATTTTCCTTCCTGCATCTCAACAATCCCAACATCCGCGTGCTCGCACTGAAGAAAGCGGAGGATAGTGATGAGGTCGTTATTCGCTTGGTTGAGCTTGCTGGAGCGGCCGCTAAGGATGTACAGGTTTCCTTTGCGGCGCCCGTTACCAGTGCACGCGAAATCAACGCGCAGGAACAGCCGATAGGCGCTGCAAACGTGAGCAATGGCGCGCTCGTAACATCTTTTACTGCATATCAGCCACGTACCTTCGCTTTGCATCTCGGCTCTTCTTCAGCGCATATTGCACCGCCGCACTCTGAGCCTGTAGCACTGCAATACGACCTTGCCGCAGCAACCAACGATGATGACAAAACCAGCAACGGTGGTTTCGATGGCAAGGGGAATGCAATTCCTGCGGAAATGCTACCCTCGCAAATCGATTTTGATGGCGTGCATTTTCAACTCGCTCCCGCAAAAACAGGAGCAGCAGACGCGATAGTTGCAAAAGGCCAGATTCTCACACTGCCTGCAGGCCACCACAACCGGCTTTACATCCTTGCAGCATCAGCAGACGGCGACCAGAAAGCCATATTTCACATAGGCAAGCAGCCCGTAAGCCTGAACATTGAGGCGTGGAACGGATGGATTGGCCAGTGGGATACGCGTCTCTGGAAGAACCTTCCGGAAGAGCCCAACTGGGCCATCTCTGCAAATCATGCGCCTTGGCCACCGCCAAATTTCGCACAGCGCGAAGCACGCCCGCCCGCTCTGCGTTACCCGGAAGATTACGTAGGGATGGAATCAGGCTATGTGAAGCCAGCGGCACTGGCATGGTACGTCTCGCACCATCACACGGAAGACGGACTCAATCAGCCCTACGAGTATTCCTATCTCTTTGCTTATTATCTTGAAATACCGGCAGGAGCGCGCACACTCACACTCCCCGACAATGACAAAATACGCATCCTGGCTGTCACCGCAGCAGAGGATTATCCAACACTTACTCCCGCAGCACCGCTTTACGACACACTGAATCGCACAGAACCCGATATGTAGTAAGTCTTTTCTATAGCGAAGCTATGATTGCGTGGGGCAGTAAAGCAAAGAGGGAATGCCCGCTCAAGTGGGCATTCCCTCTTTGTGTTTGTACTGTCTGAAGGATTCATCCACGAGAGCCAAGCGGAGCAAATTCCTTCAGCTTGCTGCGCAGCGTCGATTTCCGTGGCAACTTCTCATGCAGCAACAACTCCGTAGCCTGTACCGCAGGGTTCGCATGAAACCACTGCTGCATGACATTGCCATGCAGTGCATTCACAATTGCCAGCAGTGACATTCCTTGATGGTGTGCCATCCACTCCCGTACCAACACAGGCTTGCGACGCGATTCCGTAAAGTCAGCGGCCTCGTAAAAGCCAAAGGCGCCAACCCACTTCGCAGAATCCATCTTGCGCAGGTTCTGCAAAGCCGCTGGTCCATCCATACCTAACGCCAGAAACGTGGAATAAGGCGAGATAATCGGTCCCGCATTTGCCTCACGCCATAGCGAAACCTCTGGAATTCCATACGCGTGGTAGTGATAGTCTCCCGCGTCATTCTTGCGCGCAGCGCCGGACTCCGAGATACCCCACGGAAGCCGCATTGCAGAAGCGAATCCGCGCTGAACATGCACAACTGTAGTCTGCGTATTCGCCAGCAACGTGCCCTGATAGCTGCGCATCCACAGAGACGGCATCAGGTACTCAAACATCGTGCCGCTCCATGAAAGCAACACAAAGCGCCCATAAGCGCGTACATGGTCGCGTGCCAGTTTCAACCAGCTTTGCCGGGGCAGGTCTCCACGCGCAATTGCCAGGAAGGTAGCAATGCGTGCTTCAGAAGCAATCATGTCGTAACAAGCCTCATGCGTGCGCTGCTTCTGCATGTCATAGCCAATCGACAATATCTGCCGTCCGGAATCAATGAGGAATGCAAACTCCGTCTCATCTGCAAGCCGTCCGGAGTCCTGCGCAATCGTGCGCAGGCTGTTCAGCAGGGCATTCATTTTGGAGATAGCCGGAGTCAACTTTGCATGAAGCTCGCGGCCTAAAGCCGTTACCTCCGGTGCAACTCCAATCGAATTGCCAACCTGGGACAGCCGAATCTTCAATGCCTCGGCAAACACAATGGCTTCTTCCAGCGAAAGTGTGCCCGCATCGTCATCCAGGCCAAGCTCCTGCAGCACGCGCAGCGGAAGATAATCCGGCAGAGTCCACGGCATGTAATCGCGCATAAGAGACTGGATGCGCCCAACTCTTGTTCGTGCCTCTGCCAGCAGCCATGCGGAGCTTCCCGAAGACGGATAGGCGGCCATAGCGCTTTTCAGAGCAGCTTCCGCAGTTGCCAGCCACTGTATCCATTGGTCGCGTGTTGCAGTGCGCCGCGGAATAGCCACCTTGGCTAGTCCCGTTGATGAGCCTGCTTCCGCGCAAAGCAACTGCCAGAACGCAACCAGCCCTGTAAAGAGTCGTTGCGCAAGCAATGGTCTTTTTGAAATTTCCACCGTGCCAGTGTGCAGCGTATAAAGAGAGGCTACGAAGTTTCCGCTGTCAACCGAGGAAACAAACTGCGCCGTTCCCAAAGGTTTTAGCGTCTCCGTGTCATACCAGTTATACAAATGCCCGCGAAACTTCTCGAGCCGCGCAATTGTATTCAAGCTGCGTGACGAAAGCTCGGCATACTCAGGAGCCGTCAGGAATCCAAGCTGATGTGCTGCCTGGCGTGCATTCAGGAGGAGGCCCACATTGGTGGGCGAGACACGCGCAGCTTCAACAAGCCCATCCTCGACAACATTGTCAGGAATCAAAAAATGATGCCGCTCCGAGCTGAACTGATGAAAATATCTCCACGCGCGAAGTCCATGACTAAGAAGAAATTCTTCATCCTGCACACGTGGCCGCCTGTTGCGCCGCGGAGTACGGTTCAACCATGAGGTCGCAGGAACACCAAGCAGCCATAGAAGCAGAATCGGCGCGGCACAAAGTATTGTGCTGTATTCAGATTCATATAGCCATAGCAAGCCGGCAAGGCAAAGAGGAATCAGCGGCGCTATCACAAGGTAGCGATCCGCAGGAGCACGTCCACGCGTCAAAGATTCTGCTTGATCCGCAGTCTCCCACTCCAGCAAACGCTTGCCAGTAATCAAGCTCCGAATCAGCGAACGAATAACCGCATCACATACCAGCAATGTTGTATGAGGCAGCAGAACAATGCGGAAGAGAAGAATAAGAAATGCACTGCCAAAATCTGCAAATGCCTCTCCCGTACTTCCCTTACGGCCGCTTGTCCATCCATGCACCAGGTTGAATGCCAGTTGCATGACGATAGGCAACACCAACAGCACAATCGGCGCAAGCGTCCAGTAAAGCGCTCCTCCCGGCAAGCCGAACCATGCAGCAATAAACAGCGCAAAAAATGCGGGCTCCACGAGTGACCGGCGAAGGTTATCAAAAATCTTCCAACGGTTCACCACGGAAATAGGATTCGCGCTGGTCTGTCCCTGCTCGTTCGGAACGTGCTGCGATATCCATCGCGCAATCTGCCAGTCTCCGCGAACCCAGCGATGCTGCCTCCGGCTATACGCACTATAGTGCGAAGGGTAATCCTCAATCAGTTCCACATCAGAGATCAGACCTGCGCGTGCATACGATCCTTCAATCAAGTCATGGCTCAGCAGGGCATTGCGAGGGAACCTGTTATTCAGCACAGCATGAAGAGTCTCAGCTTCATAGATGCCTTTGCCGGTAAAGATGCCTTCACCAAAGAGGTCCTGGTACGCATCCGAGGTTGCACGCGAGTAAATATCAAAGCCCGTTTGCCCAGAAAAGATAGCCGCCAAACGCGAACGCGCAACAGACTGCACCGTAATGCCAATACGCGGTTGGAGAATTCCATAACCAGCCGTCACCACACGCTTTTTCGGATCAAGTATCGCTTGATTTAACGGATGCGCAAGCGCACCCGCAAGCTGAGCAGCCACGCCGCGTGGAAGCTGTGTGTCCGCATCCAGCGTAAGCACATAGCGAACCTTCTGCAACACATCCACTTTTCCGGCCTTAACTGGGAACGCGTCAAATTCGCGGGCCAGCAGCTTGTTCAGGTCCAGCAGTTTACCCCTCTTGCGTTCCCATCCCATCCAAACATCCTGTCGCACGTTGTACTGCCGCCTGCGATGCAACAGCAGAAATCCGCCGCCATCTTGCGATGTGTATTTTGCATTCAGCCCATTGATAAGCTCTGCAGCAAGATCAATGAGTGGATGAGCATCCTGGTTATGCGGCTTGCTGAAAGAGTCTGCAAGGTCCGTAAGCAGTGCAAAGTGCAGATTGCGGTGGCGATTAGCTAGATAGCGCACTTCAAGGTCCGCCGCAAGCTTGCGCACCTGTTTCTCGTTCAGCAGCAGTGAAGGCACGGCTACCAGCGTTGTATACGCTTCAGGAATCCCCTTATCAAAGTCCAGCCGTGGCATCTGCTCAGGCTCAAATAACGTAGTCACCGCATAGTTCACCAGGTCCACTGCAGTCTGTGTAGCAGGAAGCAGCAGAAGAACAATAGTAGTGAGAACAGAGAGAAACATCGAGAAGTGCGCCAGCACTGGAAAAATCAGTGCAGCACACAAAAGAACCGTAAGGAGAATAATTCCTTCAATATAAAACTCATCGGCATGTGCGCGAACTAATTGCCGCGCACGAAATGATGTGGGTGGATGAAAGCTGCTCCTTTCCGCAAGCTGAGAAAAGCCCTTGTCAATCAGGTAGTAGCCAATGTGGCTGCGTCTCATTTGCTCGCGCGGGTTCTGCCATTGGATTGCCCCGGATCGCCGCGAAAGCTCCAGTGCCAACTCTGCAATTTGCAATTCTGTGTAATCCGAGTGGCGCGCAATATAGGCAACGCGCTTGCAGTATGCTTCGCGACTCATCAATTCCATTGCTGGATAAGCCCCGGCAATGTCCTTCTGCAAAACGCGATTCACTTCCAGCAGTGGCTCAACCTCTGCATGCCACGCCATATTTGTAATGGCACGCAGGCTTTTCAGTTCCGTCAAAACGAGCGCTGCTCCACCAGCGCCCTGTGTGCGTAACAGGATGCGGGCTTCATCAATTATGCTTTCAAGCAGAAGGAACCGCAGAAAGTTAGAGGCGGTCCACAACTCGTCAATCGTCAGCACTTCGTGCGATTGCACAATCCCAATAAATTGATGGAATGTTTTTGCCGCAAAGGCATAATCTACCGCATGCAGATAGCGCTGTATGGCGACGGCAATGCGCGGTACGCCAGCTTGCGGCCCCTGCACAACACGTGGCAACATGGAGAGCTGTTTCCGCATGTCTTTGATGCTGGCAGCCGCCGCGCGAAGATGGCGGTACTCCGCAGCCAACTCTGACAATGCAGTCTGAGATGGAGAAGGAACCGGGCTATTCTTGTCCCGCATCTCCATAAGTGATTTCTCTAGCTGCAGCAGTTCGCGTTGTGCGGAATGGACGCGTGCAGGAAAATCGCTGCGAGTCGTTGGCCGCAGCGCAACGTCCAACATAGCGACTTCGCGAGCAGCGGAACTGAGGCGCTCATCGGCCGATCCGGCCTGTGTTGGATTCGTATCAATCATGGTTTCCATTTCAATCCTGGTTCCTTATCGGTAGCTTGCAGCTTGCAGTTCAAACATCTCGGCATAACGTCCGGAGCGTTCCATCAGTTCCGAGTGATTGCCTTCTTCCACAATCTTTCCGCCCTCTAGGACAACAATTCTGTCTGCAAGGCGCACCGTAGAAAATCGATGCGAAATCAGAAGTGCCATTTTGCCGAACGCGAGTTCCGAGAAGCGTTCAAAGACTTCAAACTCGCTGCGTGCATCGAGTGAAGCAGTGGGTTCATCCAGAATGAGCAACTGTGCATCGCGCAGATAAGCACGAGCCAGTGCAAGCTTTTGCCATTCGCCGCCTGAGAGGTCTACTCCGCCCTCAAAGCGTCGGCCCAGCATCTGGTCATAGCTCTCTGGCAGTTTCGCAATTACGTCACTCGCAAGGCTCTTGTGCGCGGCATATTCAATCTCCTCTTCCGTATGAGGAACCTCGATGCGGCCCACGGCAATGTTTTCCCGTGCCGTCATCTCATAGCGCATAAAGTCCTGGAAGATGACGCCAATCTCCGCATGAAGTGAGGCGAGGTCATAGTCGCGCAGGTCCACGCCATCCAGCAGAATCTCTCCTTCCGTTGGGTCATAGAGCCGCGTAATTAACTTAACAATGGTTGTCTTCCCTTGGCCGTTTTCACCAATCAGGGCAACGCGCTCACCGGGCAAAAGCGTGAAATTAAAGTTGCTCAGAATGCGCCGTGACGTGCCCGGATAAACAAAGGAGACATTGCGAAATTCAAAGCCACGCTGAATGGGCCGTGGAGCAGGCAGTCCATTTTGCTTTTGCTCCACGCGCGGCTTCATCGCAAAGAAGGCGATTAGGTCAGTGAGAAAGAGTGCCTGGTCCGCCACACCGGATGCAGTAGAAAATGCCTGCTGCAGATTTCCCATCGCTTGAGTAATCGCGGTTGTAATCAGCGCGAGGTCGCCAATGCTGTAGCTCCCCTGGATAGTGCGGAAGATGCAGTAGGCGTAAGCGCCGTAATAACCGCATTGCCCAAGAATGGACAGCACCCCGCCCCAGAAAAGCCTCTGCCTGCTCAGGCTTACATTTTCTTCATAAATCTGCTTGGACAGCGAAGCAAAGCGTTCCGTCAGGTACTCGCTCAGGTTAAAGAGCTTCAGTTCCTTTGCCGCTTCTTTGCTGCCGCCAACCTGCCGCAGATAGTCCATCAACCGCCGTACAGGTGTCTGGCGAAAGTTCTTCGCATAGCTCAGAAATGCGAAGTGGCTTTCACCAAGAAAGGCAGGAATGATTCCCACAATCAGCAGAAGCAGCAGCACCGGGGAATACTTCACCAGCACAACAGAGAATGCCAGTGCCGCCGCCGTTTGCTGTATCAGTCTGCCCATCTGCTGAATCATTGCCAGCCTGTCCGTTGCCTGCACACGTGCGCGCTCAAGCCGGTCATAAAAGACTGGGTCCTCATACGCAGTCACATCGAGCGCCGCAGCCTTTCGCATTACTTCCACGCTAACGTGGTGCGTATAGCGGTCCGCCAGCAAGCTGTCGAAGTAATCCACCATGCGCGAGAGAACACCCAGCGCGATGGCAAGCACCATCTCGGCCACAACCAGCAGCCAGAAGTCGCGTGTAACCGGAGCATGGTCGCGTATGCGGATTACGCCGTCGATGATGAAGCGTGCGATGACGCCAATGCCTACTGGCAAAAACGCCACCACAAACCGGATAACAATGTTCCAGAAAACAACATGCGGACCCGACTCCCACACAAAGCGGAGCACGGGTGGAACATTGCGCAGGGCATGTATACGCTCTGTCCAGGCATTTCTGGAAGGCGTGTCAGGGCCCGAGTGTGATTGGCCGTTTAATACGGCTTTCTTTGCATAATTCATGAATGGTAAGAACGTTTATCTTCTGCTTGCTTGGATTGTTTTTGTTTTGTGCGCGAGGCAAAGTTCGTTACCAAGGCGTTTTCAAGGTCTTATCGAGCGCAGACCAGAGTTATTAATAATATAAATATATAAGGAAGTTGTAAGTGCATGTATTGTGATGCACGTTGGAAATCAGGTGTTGCTTTGTGTTCAAGCGTGCTTGCGGTTTTATAAACTTGTTGGTGTGTAAGGCTTGAAACCAGCATTGGCCATGCCGCGCTGTGCCTCGGCATTTTTCATAAACGTTTCCCATACAAATCCAGTCCGGGCATTTTCCGCCATTATCATCGTGATGCCTGTATCAATACCGATGACATCTGTGTCATACCAGTTGCTTAGAGGATTGAACGCGTTGACAAATCCATAGCGGCACCACGCATTTGGATAGTGGTCGTGAATGGTACGCAGAACCCGCATAGTAGCTGCTGGAAGAAAGGGAATTGACCCGCCTGCAGCCGATGGCACAACCGTACCGTCAATCGGCCCCATTGCCGGTGGTCCTCCCCACACCACATATCCGTGTGCGGAGTCCGACGCCGTAATACCCCACAACGCATTGCTGTAATCCGGAAATTGCACATTCATTTCCAGGCAGAATCTCCGGTGAACATCCGTAGCAATCGTCGAATTGATAAAGTAATCCGCATATTTATCCCGCTTATTGCGGAAGTCAAACCATGCCTGCGAATACTGGTGTACAAACAGCGGGGCAAACGAGCCAATATAGTGCTCGCCGTCATATTCAAAGAGGTTGCGCTTCCACGCAAACCATGTCTCGCTTGGCAGCGGATGCGAAGAGGACCCCATGCCAAGCAGATACATCATCATCAGTTCGCTATAAAAATCCCACCGCGTAGGAATAAATCCCAGTTCCGGCGTCCACCCATGCGATAGCAAGGAAGTATCTTCCGAAAGCCACGTCCAATCCACGCGGTCAAAAATGGCATGGGCCAACTCTTGAATATCTTTGTCCTTAAAATGCTGCTTGCAAGTAAGCACGCCGCACAGCAACATTGCCGTATCAACAGAAGACACCTCGGAATCCCAGATGCGCTCTCCCGTATCAATATGTGCAAAGTGATAAAAGAATCCGCGATGCGTAGGCAGTTTATGCCACAGAAAAGAAAGCGTGCGCAGCACACGCAAGCGCGCATCAGCATGGCTGATAAAGCCGCGTTTTTCCGCAATGCAAATCGCTGTCAGCCCAAAACCTGTCGAGGCAATGCTGGCTGCCGCGCTTGTATCTTTTGAGCGAACATTGCAGCGGTCCTTAATCAGACCTGTCTGCGGATTCGCCTGCTCCCAGAAGAAAAGAAAATTTGCCTGCTCCAGGTCATTGAGAAACGCATCATCCTGCGGCGAAAGAGAAGTATGCGGAATTGAGGTTTTTTCCTCGCCTCTTTGCTCCTTCTGTTCTGCCATGGAAAGCATAGACGCGGCGTATCCGTGCTTCAGCGGAAGTCCCACAGCCAGCCCGGCAATCTGTTGCAGCACTTCGCGGCGGGAACGCCAGTTGGGCTCATCGTCAGGTAATTGCTTGTCTCGTGGCAGCATCATGCAATCATCGGAACAGGTGCTTCAGTATATATTGATGTCATATTCGTGCCGTTCGTTACATAGAACTAAATAGTTAGAGTTCGATGCGAATATAAGTGAGCAGCAATATCGTCACAATTGCCATCTAAATCATCTTCAGATGCGTCCAATCGCCGTAAAGGTTGGTCAAAAGGACAGTGAGCCGAAAGAAAATCATACTTTACGTGGCAATTGCCGCGGTCGCATGCACAACAGCGTGGCTTCTGCTGCGGCATCACGCATTGCGCCGCGGTCTCAGCACCATGCAGGGCGCGGTAATCCGCTTCGACCAGGACACGCGCAAGGAACTTCCCATTGCCGGTGTTGTCGTCACCGCATCCAACGGCGCTGTCACCGCCACCGCCACAACAGACGCCTCCGGCTATTTCCGCATTGTATTCTCGCAAGTCATCTGGCCCGGTCAGACCATGAACCTCAAGTTCCGCAATGCCGACTACCAGCCGCTCGACATGCACCTCAGCATGACCTTTCGCTCCACTCCAAGACGGCTGATTGTCGCGACCATGAAGCCTCTGCCATTGCATTCCACTGCCACGCCGGGGCAAGCCCCCATCGTAATCTCAAACATCCGCGTTCGTTATACCGTCAACAGTGAAATGGACGACAACATCGGCAGCGCCGTGCAAACCTTTCAGGTCGTGAACCAGGCCAACATCCCATGCAAACGCAGAGTGCCGTGCTCGCCAGATGGCGACTGGAAAGCCTCCAGCAACTCCGTCACCCTAGATGCCGGAGCAGGGAACAGGTTTCAGAATGCGCGTGCCTCGTGCATCGCAGGCCCATGCCCGTTCACGCGAATCAACCCCATCACGCTCGCGCAGGATGGGCGTGCAATGACAGTCTCCGCGCTGAACTGGTCAGACACCGCAACATTCCTCGTTGAGGCAGAAGTATTCCACGCAGCCGTTACTCCCAGCGTGCGCCAGTTATACCCGGTCATCTATGGCCGCACACTCAACTTCACTCTGCCCGGAGCAGAAGAAGGTGCAAGCATTGAAGCCGATGTGAACGGCGTCTCCATGGTCTTTCCGCTCGGCCCTGAACTATCCATGAGCTGGGCTACCTGCTCGTCCAGATCGAACGACCACGGCAAAGATTCAACAGTCTACCGATGCGAGCTAAAACCCGAATATCGTTTCTGAGTTCTTTTGATTGCCTGCATGAGCAGTAACCGGAAAGCGCAAAAGCGCACTCACCTGGCAATCCCAATACTGCGCGAACCAAGAGACTTAGGAGCCACGGCGCGCTCTCCAGCAATAGCGCGAAGCTCCGCCACCCCGCGCACACCACCGACACGCCTCACCGTATAAGCACCGCCCATACGCACCGGAACAACAAGAATCGGTGCGGTCGAAGCAGCCGCCACGCGCACTCCCGTACGCGCATCCACAACCTCGACATTCCTGCCAGCCCACGGGTTACGTATGCGTATCGCAGTGTTTGCACCGGACTCAATCCCCACCGTCAGCAACTCGCCCTTGCGAATCTGCAAATGAACCTTGCCGCGATGCAGCGTGTTCACCGTAGCATCGGCATCCCAATCCTTCGGCCATGCGGGAGCAATCCTCAGCAGCCCGTCATAATCCTGCACCAGCGCGGTCTGCAGTACGTCAGACACCACGCCAATCTGCTCGATATAAAACTCAGTGCCAACAAACTTCGCAAAACCTGAAGGAGTAAGCCTGGTATCTCTCAGTCAAAGCCAGCAAGCTCGCCTTGAACTCATCCGTAAGCCCCTTCGGAAAGGTGTCGGCACGGTTGAGCTGCGCAGTGTATCCAATCCTGTGCCCACACAGCCAGCCCAGGCCGCCAATTGCCCAGCGGCATTGCCTCCTCAGGCTTAAAATTAGATCTCTGCAGAACAATGTCAGAGCGCCCAACAACGCTCTTCCGCTCGACATGAAAGCTGCCCTGCCGCCAGGCAGTACCCGCAGCATCCTGCCCCTGCGCAAGCAGAGAGAATCCAAGAAAGAGAACCGCACTCATCTTCTTCAACAAAGGCAACCTCATTAGCACTGCGTAGTGTATCTGTCCGTTCCAGCAGAATCCTCGGTGTTCCATCCTTGGCAGGTAGCAGTTTTGTGCCAAGGATGAGCACCCATACCGCTAGCTTCCTATCCTCGTTCTCCCACAAATTTAAGCGATGTCATCCTGAGCGCAGCGCATTGGGGCCCCGCGAACGGTTTCGTCGTTCGTGGGGCAGGCAGAGCGAAGGATCTGCGGTTGTCTTTTATAGTTTTTGCCCTTTACAGCCTTTCCGCCTTTTATAGCTTTAGCCGTATATCTAAAAACCCTGTACCCCGCACCCTGAACCCTGTCCCCTGCCTGCCTGTGGAAAACCCTTGTCAAGCCATCAGGCCCAAAATGTTTTCTAACTCATTGATTCCATTAAGCAAAAATCCTCGCCAGGTTTGCACTCAATTAACCCCAAATATGCCAAACTAACAATAAGCAGAAATGAATCAGAAAAGCGGCCCGATTCCCAGGGAATCGGGCTGTTCTGTTTTTCCCGCTAACCTGCTTACTCAAAAGAAAGGAGCCCCAATGCACTCAATAGCAGGCACGTCCCACTTGTCCCTTGTCCCTGTCTTCTGCACAATTCCACAGTTCCGGAATAAAGAAACTGCACAGTCCCTGTGCAATCCCCCGCAACCGACTCAAAACAAACAGCCTGGAAAAGCACCCCGCTGTGCGCATACACACGGACGCATAAAGGAGACATAAATTAAGGAATCACTCGGTGCAAGCACAGATCCCGTGACGAAGCTCCCACACTAATCTCGCGGCTTCCAGCAGGCATCTTTTACGCAGTCTCTTCCGTGGACCTGTACTGAAGCTGCCGCTCTACCACATGCAGCGTTACGCTCTTCGACTCGCCTGCGGTTACCGGAACGCGGTCAAAAGCAACCAGCGCCCAAACAGGGAACTGCACGCCATTTGGAATCTCACTCGGCGCACCGAGATAAGCCTGCGGCACTTCATCTGAGTCCACGCCGCCTGTGTTCCTGAGCGTGAAGTTCACATCAAGCCCGTTGTCAGCCTTTGCGATCTCGATGGCTGCCTTGTAGTCTGCCTCGCACTGCTCTGGTGTGTACCGATTCAACCGCACCTGAACCAGCGCATGCGAGGTGTCCGGCTCGCTGTAAATTTTCCTCGGGCGTTGGTGGGACGAGGATTATTTCGCAGAGGTCGATGATTTTGTCGCAGAAGAGTAAGGTTGTCATTACTGATTATGGGTTCCCCACGATTGCTACGGGACGGTGGATTATTGAAGGCGCTGCCAGAACGCTCGATACCTTTCAGTGCAAGACGGCGGAGGATGTGATTGCGTCCGTGCAGGATGTGGAGGCGCTGTTTGTGCAGTGGGCTCCCGTTACGCGAGCTGTGATTGAGGCGCTACCGAAGCTGAAGGCGATTGTCCGTTACGGCATTGGGCTGGACAATGTTGACCTGGATGCGGCGCGTGAGCGGGAGGAGCGTTCTTGAGCTGCAAAGGCCTGCAGCGGAAGAGGCCGTTCGTTCGATCCGTGGAGAGGTGCTGCATTACCGTATTGTGTAGTCAGGGGAAGGATGCGGATGCAATATGAGATTCAGCTGCTCAAGATGGGCCAGTGCGAAGTTCCGGGACCTGAAGTCTACTGGATGAGCAAATGGAACACTTGGGAGACGCTGCATTTCTGGATGGTTCTGATTCGCGGCGGTGGGAAGAACATTCTTATCAATACCGGGCCGCCGCTGGATCTGGCTCCGATGAACAAGGTTTGGAGCGAGGCGATTGATCCACGGTCGCAGTTTGTTCGTGAAGAGACAAAGCGGCCAGAGAATGCACTGGCGCGTGTAGGGCTGACGCCGGCGGATATTGATTATGTGCTGATTACACCGTTGCAGGCCTATGCTACAGGAAATATTGCGCAGTTTACGAATGCGCAGATTTGCATCTCGCGGCGTGGGTGGATTGAGGACTTTCATGCGCCGAAGTTTGATATGCACATTCCGCGCAAGCTGCGTATTCCGGATGAGTCTCTGAAGTACCTGGTGCTGGATGCGCCGGAGAAGGTATGGCTGCTTGAGGATGAGGACGAGATTCCTCCGGGGCTTCGATGTTTCTGGACGGGCACGCATCACAGATCGACGATGGCGTATGTGATTGAGACGGCGCGTGGGACAGTGATTGCTTCCGATTGCTTCTTCAAATATCTGAATGTGGAAGAGAGCATTCCACTGGGAATTATGGAGAGCCTGGAGGAATGTATGCTGGCTTACAAGCGCATCCGAAAAGAAGCTGACATTCTCTTCCTCTCTACAATCCCAAGGCAATTGAGCGAATCTGAATACTCGCAAGCATATAGGAATGTGAAGGGAATATGCAGGAACGGGCTTCAGGAGATCGCTTTATAGCCAAAGAGGCTATCGATACAGGCGCAGCTTCCGGGATTGGCCAGGCTGTGGTGGAAGCGTTTTGTGCGGAGGGTGGCTCTGTTGTCTTTCTCTATATGAATCGAGAGAAGGGCGCAGAGTTGGAAGCGCAGTTGAATGCTGCGAAGATGCAGGCGCTGTTTCTGTATGGCGATATGGGTGATGATGCCTTTATTGCATCCGTGGTTGGGAGTCGGTGTGGAGAAGGTTTCACATGCTGCGGCGGTTGGATGAGCCGAGCGAGATAGCGGCTGCGATTTTATTTTTGTTCAGCGAAGACGCATCGTTTATTACGGCTGCAGATTTGCCTGTGGATGGCGGATACCAAGGGCTGGGCAGCGAAGGGCTTGGCGAGTTCAATACGTTTGCGGGATTGGATTGATCTTGAAAGTTGTGTAGCTGCAGAGAATTGCCTGGGAGAGAGTTGATGGTTCGGTTTGGCGGTGTAGTGTGCGCGGTTTTGGCGTTTACGGTGATGGCGAGCGCGCAGGGAGCGGAGAAGCGTGGGCCTGTTGAACTGCGAGTGAATAATCTTGTTGCTCCGCTGGGTGTCGATTCAACACCGCGGTTTTCATGGCAACTGAGAGATGATGCGCGTGGCGCGCGGCAGAGCGCGTATGAAGTGCAGGTCGGTGCTTCGGCGGAGGCGTTGGGGCATGGTAAGACGCTGTGGGATAGCGGGCGCGTGGCGTCGGGCGAGTCGATGAATGTGAGCTATGCTGGGGCTGCGCTGAACCCGAGCACGCGTTATTACTGGCGGGTGAAGGTTTGGGATGCGGCAGGGAAGCTATATGCACCGAGTGAAGTGAGTTTATGGGAGACGGGCTTGTTGAACGAGGCAGCCTGGCATGCGGCGTGGGTTGGATATGAGACGCCGGAAGAAGCCGCGGTGCGGAGTGCGAAGGCAGAGTGGATTACGATTCCCGAGGAGAAGCTGCTGGATAAAGACGGCGAGCTGCAGAAGACGGCTTACCGAACGCAGGTTGCACTGAACAAAGAAGCGAGCCGTGTAACGCTGTATGCAACTTGCCAGGATACGGTTTCCGCGTGGGTGAACGGGAGACAGGTGTTGGCGGCAAATCCACTTTCGGCATGGGGCATTATGCCGTGGAAGAAGTATGTGAAGGCCGATGTGAGCGCGGATGTGGCGAGCGGCGCGAATACGCTGGCGATTGAGTGCGTGCATTATGGCAACGCGGGGCGCGGCGATGCTACTCCCATGAGTGCGACATTGTATGTGGAGTACAAGGATGGGAGCAATGCTACTTTTGCCAGCGGAACAAATTGGAAGTTTGCGGTTCATGCGGGGCAGGGATGGCAGACGAAAACGTTTGAGGATGCTGCATGGAAGACTGCGGTGCGGTGGGGCGGAAGTGCTGAGGAAGCTGCAGTTAAGGCAGGGCATCCATGGATTCCGGATTCTGTTAAGACATTGCGGAATACGTTTGGCGTGAAGAGCGGGATTCTCTCGGCGCGGTTGTATGCAACGGCGTTGGGTGCGTATGAGATGTTTTTGAACGGTAAGCGCGTGAGTGAGGATGTGCTTACGCCGGGATGGACGGATTATCGCGAGCGGGTGGAGTACCAGTCCTATGATGTAACGGCTCTGCTTGCCAAGGGCAGAAATGCAATTGGCGCGCTGCTTGCGCCGGGATGGTATGCAACGCCGCTTGAGTGGTATCAGCGGCCGAATAACTATGGCGATACACCACCGGTTCTGCGTGCGCAGTTACGAATTGAATATGCGGACGGCAGCGTGGAGTGGGTAAATACGAGCGATGCCTGGAAGGCGGAGCGGTCGTTTATTACGAGTTCGGAGCTGTATGACGGCGAGCAGCAGGATGTACGGCTGAAGCAGGCGGGATGGGATACTGCGGCATTTGATGCGACCTGGAAGCCTGTGGTTGTGATTACGCCGTCACCTATGCATGTGGAAGCGCAGGAGTTTCAGGCGGTGCGCGTGGAGAAGGTGGTTGCTCCTGTCAGCGTATCGGAGCCGAAGCCCGGTGTGTTTGTGTATGACTTTGGGCAAAATCTGGCGGGCGTAGAACGGGTTCGGCTGAGCGGGCCTGCGGGAACGGATGTGAAGCTGCGCTTTGCCGAGATTGTGAATGACGACGGCACGATGTATGTGGACAATCTGCGCTCGGCGAAGGCTACGGACCATTTCATTCTGAGCGGCAAGGGCGGGGAAGAGTTTACGCCGCAGTTTACGTTTCATGGTTTCCGCTATCTGGAGATTAGTGGGTTGAAGACGGCTCCTGCGAAGGATGCGGTGAGTGCGCTGGTGGTGCATACTGCTGCTCCGTTGACGACGAAGTTTACGAGCGGCAGCGTAATGGTGAACAAGTTGTGGAGCAACATTCTGTGGGGGCAGCGGTCGAATTTTGTTGGTGTGCCTACGGACTGTCCGCAGCGGGATGAGCGGCTGGGATGGATGGCAGATGCACAGGTGTTCTGGCGCACGGCTAGCTACAACATGGATCTGGCGGCGTTTACGCGGAAGTTTGGCGGCGATATGCGCGGGACGCAGTCGGGCACGCCTTATTACGGTGTGTATTCGCCGGGGACTGCGCATCGTTCTTCGGATTCGGGTGCGGGATGGAGTGATGCGGGGGTGATTATTCCGTGGACTTCATGGCTGCAGACAGGTGATACGGCGGTGATTGCTGAGAACTGGGATGCGATGGAGAAGTATCTCGCGGCGATTGCGGAGAAGAATCCGGATGGGCTTTGGAAGAACGAGTATGGCACGCCGTTTGGTGACTGGCTGGCTCCGGATGGCGCGACCGATGAGGTTCTGATTGCGACTGCGTACTGGGCCT
Organism: Occallatibacter sp. FHG110214_02; assembly: GCF_059115385.1. Taxonomy (NCBI): domain Bacteria; kingdom Pseudomonadati; phylum Acidobacteriota; class Terriglobia; order Terriglobales; family Acidobacteriaceae; genus Occallatibacter; species Occallatibacter sp. FHG110214_02. The sequence continues at coordinate 38,238 of NZ_JBZYWK010000031.1, forward strand.
ATGATGTGACGCGCATGGCGCAGATGGCGCATGCGACGGGGCGTGTAGCGGGTGAGCAGAAGTATCTTGCGCAGTTTGAAAGAATCAAGGCGGCGTTTGCGAAGCGGTTTGTGCATAGCGATGGATTTGTTGCCGGTGCTTCTAGCGACAACGAAGCGGCGCAGAAGAAGGGCGGCGATACACAGGCGGGATATTTGCTGGCGCTGCATATGAATCTTGTGCCGGATGCGCTGCGTAAGGCTGTGGCAGACAAGCTGGTTGCGAAGATTGCAAGCAACAATGGGCTGCTGGGGACGGGGTTCCTGGGAACGCCGTACATCTTGGAGGAGCTTACGAAGGCGGGGCATACGGATGTGGCGTATTCGCTGTTGCTGAATACTCAGTATCCTTCGTGGGGTTACCTGGTGGAGCATGGCGCGACGACGATGTGGGAGCACTGGGATAGCGATAAGATGAAGAACTCTCCCGGCATGAACTCCTACAACCATTACGGATATGGCGCGGTGGCGGACTGGATATATCGCTATGCAGCGGGTGTGGATGCTACGCCGCTGGATGCTGGTTTTCATACTGTAGTGCTGCATCCGGTGTTTGATGCGCGGTTGGGCTCGCTGGGGTTTGATTATGCGTCGCAGTATGGTGCTATCCATTCGGATTGGACAGTGAAGGGCGCGAGTGCGGTTTGGAATTTGAAGTTGCCGGCGAATACGACGGGATGGTTGAGTGCGAAGGATGCGGTGGCGATGCAGTTGAATCATGTTGCACTGCCGACAAGCAAGCTGGCGAAGGCGCGTTCGCTTGATGGGCAGGATGGATTCGAGATTCCAGCGGGCAGCTATACGCTGGACGTGCAGTTGCAGGAAAAGTAGCGCGTAAGTTTGTTGGTGGAGAGTTTCTGGATGCGGCCTTGGATACGGGTGTGGTGTGCGGTGGGGCTTTGTTTGGCGCCGCAGGGTGAGATGTTGAGTGCAGCGCCGGCTGCTTCGCATGAGGCGAAGATGCCGGAGGTGATTGAGCAGTACGAGGCAGATGCGCAATCATTAGAGGCGACGTATCCGGTGAGGATTTCTCCGGAGCGGATTGCCCGGTTCGAGAAGTTTTATGCGGACGAGCAGGCATCGCTCAAGGCGATGGATTTTGACTCGCTTACGCAGGAGGACAAGGTTGATTATCTGCTGCTGAAGAGTTTTCTGACGGCGCGTGAGCATGATTTGGCGCTTCAGAAAAGGCGGATTGCGGAGATGCAGCCGCTGTTGCCGTTTGCATCAGCGGTGGATGCGCTGATGGAAGAGAAGCGCAGGATGCAGCGGCCAGATGGTGAGAAGTCCGGGGCGGCGTTGACGGAGCTGGTGAGGCAGATTGCCGCGGTGCGTGAGCAGATTGATGCAAAGAAGCTGAAGGTCAGCCCGGTGGTGGCGAACCGCGCAGTGGCAGCTACGCGGCAACTGACGGAGAATCTGAAGGACTGGTTCAACTTCAATAATGGCTATGACCCGGAGTTTACGTGGTGGGTTGCGAAGCCTTATGCAGACGCGGATAAAGTTCTGGCGGACTATGCGACCTTTCTGAAAGAGAAGGGCGTGGGTATTGCGCCGGATGATAAGGCGACGATCATTGGCGATCCGGTGGGGCGCGAGGCGCTGATGAATTACCTGGCCGATGATTTGATTCCTTATACGCCGGAAGAGCTGATTGCAATTGCGCAGACGGAGTATGACTGGGATCTCAAGGAGATGCTGAAAGCTTCTCATGAGATGGGCTTTGGCGATGACTGGCATAAGGCTGTCGAGAAGGCGAAGAGCATTCATGTTGCGCCTGGCGAGCAGCCGGAGATGGTTCGCAAGCTGGTTGTGAGCGGCATTGATTTTGTGAAGAAGAATGACCTGGTTACGGTTCCTCCGCTGGCGGAAGAGACGTGGCGGATGGTGATGATGTCGCCGGAGGAGCAGAAGGTGCTGCCGTTCTTTTATGGCGGGCCGGAGATCAGCGTTGCTTATCCGACGGACACGATGACGTATGAAGAACGTGAGATGAGCATGCGGGGGAATAATGTTCCGTTTTCGCATGCGGTGGCATTTCACGAGATGATTCCGGGACACTTTTTGCAGTTCTACATGGCGGCGCGGTACCGGCCTTACCGGCAGTTGTTTGATACTCCGTACTGGTTTGAAGGCAATGCGCTGTGGTGGGAGATGCTGTTCTGGGATAAGGGATACGATACGACTCGCGAGGAGCGCGTGGGTGCGCTGGTGTGGCGGATGCACCGCTCGGCGCGGATTATCTTCTCGATGAACTTTCACCTGGGGAAGTGGACGCCGGAGCAGTGCGTGGATTTCCTGATGGCGAACGTTGGCTTTGAGCGGGAGAATGCCGTGGCCGAAGTACGGCGGTCATTCAATGGCGACTATGAGCCGCTTTACCAGAGCGCTTATTTGCTGGGTGCGGTGCAGTTCCGGGCGCTGCATAAGGAGCTGGTAGGGTCTGGGAAGATGACGGAGCGGGAGTTTCATGACGCGGTGCTGCATGAGAACTCCATGCCGATTGAGCTGCTGCGGGCGGATTTGGAGAAGCTGCCGTTGACGCGGGATTACATGTCGGGATGGAAGTTCTATGGGGAGCATCCGGTGCATCCTTGATGCGTCTGTGTGTATGCGCACAGTGGGTGCTTTTGCAGGCTGTTTGTTTTGTATGAGTTGTGGGTGGTTGCACAGGGACTGTGCAGTTTCTTTATTTCGGAACTGCGCAAAGGCAGGGACAAGGGAAGAGGGACAAGGGACAAGTTGGTTGTGCCTGTCATTGAGCGCATGGGGTTCTCCTTTCTTTTGAGTTAGTGACGCTGCGCGCTTGGCAAGTCAGCGAGTCAGCGGAAAAACGTTCCTATGGCGCGGATGCTGCAAGCAGGAATTTGAGGCAAAAAGCATACCTCAGGGCCTAAATGCCTATCCGTTTTGGCTGGTTTGATTGCCGGGGCTGAAGCCCCGGCCTACCTTTTGCCCTAATGTGCCTCAATATCGCGATTCTGCCTGTAAAGTTATGAAATATAACAGAATATGTTCGGAATTATCTGTTTACCTTTTCGTTAACAGGTTGGCGAAAAGTGGTTACTTTGCAGGAAAAATGTTGCGAAAAAAACTTTTTGTGGTCCGGTAAAGATAGAACGGCCCGGTTCCTTTGCGGAGCCGGGCCGTTTTCCTGCTTATTTTTAGTTTGGCATAAAGTGCCATAATTGAGCGCAAACTTGGCGAAGATTTTTGTTCAATAGAATCAATGAGTTAGGAAATATTTTCGAGTTTGGGGCTTGACAAGGAATTTTCCACAGAAGGGCCTGGACAAGGTACAAGGGGTTTTAGATACACGGCTTTGTTGCTGGTGGTTAGTCGTCGGGGCAGACTTTTTGGATTTCGGGGGCGGGGGTGTCGGTGTCGTGGGGTTCGCCTTTGCCGGTTACGGTGATGCCGCTGTTGTCGAGCAGGAGCTTTTGTGTTCCGGAGTTGGGCAACTCGACGCGGTGGGGGGCGGGGGATGTGTAGTTGGCGAATGCCAGCACGGCGTTGGTGCCGGCGGGGACTGGGATCTGGGCGGTGAAGCTTTGGCCGGGGACGAATTCCCAGGAGTGGAACTCGACTTTGGCCTTGGAGCCGCTGCGGTAGGTGCAGCGGCCCTTTTCGCCGAACCATGCGGCAGCATCCATTTTGCTGATTTGTTTCAGCATGGATTTGTCTCGTATTACTACTACGTCCAGAGGGATGGGGCTGTCGGCGTTTGCGCCCTGGACTACGGTTCCTTGCAACTCCAGCGATGGCTTTTGGCCTACGGTCTGCTTAAGTGAGGATACCGGGTGCTTGAGGGCGCAGCCGGTCATGAGACATGCCACGGCAAGCGTCCAGACGGGATGGGGGAAATGCTTGGCCACTTTGATTTGCCTCGGGTGAAGTCAATATGAATGTACAACACGGCAGGGTACAGGGTGTGGGGGACAGGGTACGGGGTTTTAGATAAAGGGCTAAGAACTATAAAAGACGGGAAGGCTGTAAAGAGCGAAAGACTATAAAAGGCAATCGCAGATCCTTCGCTCCGCTTACTCCAATGCGCTTCGTTCAGGATGACAACCGATGATTTTGTGGGGGGAACTTGATGCGTGGGCAACTCGCCGTATAGATACCCCACCCTTGCGACAGAAAAAAGTCGCAAGGATGGGGCACGGAGATTTTGTGGGAGTTATTGTGTGTGTGGCGTTGTTGGGGAATCTAACTCGATATTGACCGGGGGAGGGTGGCGGGACACACTCAAGCTACGGAGTGACTCCGCGGGGCCCTGTTGATTTCACCCTGTTGCAACTTCGAGGAGGCAATGGCCCAGCTTGAATCCAGTCGCGAACTGACCGTTCAGGCTGAGAGTGGGGATGTTGCCGCCCAGTATCGGCTGGGAGTGTTGCTGCTGCTCGGAGAACGCGTTTCCCAAGACATTGAAAAGGCCTATTGGTGGCTGTCGCGTGCGGCGATTGCGGAACATGCCGGTGCGCAGGCGTTGCTGCCTGCGGTTGCGGCCTTGCAGGCCCAGGCTGGCGCAAAGCTGATGGGGATGGCTGGGAGTGAGCCGATTTGGGAGCGGGGGATTTCTTTTCTCTGCCGCATGATTACGCGACCGGTCCAGGCGGGGGCGGGGTTTGTTGCTTCGGCGTATGGCTGGGCATTGCGGGTGCTGCGGCGTAGATGGAAAGCTGGTCCTATGCTTGCGGGGCCGGTAGGTGAGGAGCGCAGGAGACATGCTCCTTTCGTCGATGCTGCTTGATGTGCGTTCTCAACTGACAATGCTGCTGACGGTTCGCTGGCCCCGGTCAGGGAGTGGCTGGTGGCGGCTTGCGCTTGCTTGCGTTCTCTGGCTTTGTTTGATTGCCGGAGCGGTGCTGCTGGTGCTGGCTGCTTTGCAGTCGTGGAGGCCGGTGGTGTTGGCGTTGGTGGCTGGCGTGCTGGCTGCGTGGGGAGTTCAGTGGGGACGGGCGGCGCGGCTTCTTTTTGCTAAGAGACTTCCGGAGTGGGTGAGCTGTTCGTTTGAAGACGGGCGGCTGGAGTGCTTGTTTGATGAGGCGCTGCTGCACAAGTGGGTTTGCGCGTGGCCATGGAGGGTTGTGACTGCGGTTGTTGCGGGGCTTGCTTGTTTTGGGATGCAGAGGGTTTCTGTTTTGCAGGCTGGCTTGCTGCCGTTGAAGGTGACGGCGATGGCGTGGCTGATGCTGGTTGTTCGCGGGGCTGGCGTGGTGTTGCCTGTTGCTGTTGCGGGTGTGTTTTTGTGGGCTACGTGGTTGCTGCGTGGGATGGCGGGGCATGCGAAGAGGGCGCTGGCGAGGCGGGCGGCTTTGGCGCAGGAACGCATTGGGCGCACGAGTGAGATCGATGGTTTTGATGCGGCGATGGAGGTGTTGTTTGCGCAGTTTTATCGCGAGCGGCCCACGACTTATCGCAGTGCGATTGAGAACCGGTTGAAGGCAGAGCCTGCGCTTGCGGTGATGCAGCCGGAGAGCATGGCTACGATGCTGAAGGCGGTGACGGAAGTGGCCCGGCAGGATATGCGGAATGCGGCGGGTGCGCTGGAGTCTGTGCGGCGGGTGGAGAAAAGCGCGCATGTGTTGCAGTCGTTGTCTTCTGTTTTGCGCGAGCCGCTGGTAGAGGTTAAGGCTGAGCAGTTTGTGAGCAGGCAGAGAGAGCTGGGGGAGCTGGTTGCGCGGCGGCAGTGGGAAGAGTTGGAGCGGGAGGCGCAGGAGCTTGAGAAAGAGATTGGAGAGGCGAGGGCGCTGCTGCGGGAGCGGTCGGTAAGAAGCGCTGGGGCGCTTTTGACTCCGGGGATGGACCCTTACAGCTTGCTTGGTGTGGATGCTTCGGCTTCGACTGCGGCGATTAAGAAGCTGCGGTTGCGATTGGCGCAGGTTTACCATCCCGACATTGGTGGAGAGACCAGCAATGCGGCAAAGATGGCGGAGCTGAACGCCGCGTATGATGCGGTGATGCGGGAGCGCGAGCGGCGGTGAAGGGTTCTGTTCCCTTAAAAACAGATGCGCGTTGAGAAACATTTGGCGTGATGAATCGATGTGGGTTTCTTGACTCAGGCATCGGTGGCGTGTCACGCTTGCAGGCGTACTCCTCCGAGATAGTTTGGTCATTGACGGCTAAAGAATGCCTATGAAGGCATCGAGCCGCGTGCCTGCGTTTCTCCGGTTTTCCTTTCCCTCGATTGCGCAAAACCTCGTTTGTAAAACAAACGCACGCTGCGCTGCGGCGTGGAGAGATCGCATTGTATGGCTATGTTGGAGTTGCCTGAACTCATCGAATGGCATGAGGGCATGCTGCTTACTCCTCAGCACTTCCAGCAGTTTGCTGGACGGACTGAGCTGTTGAGCCAGTTTTTATTTACGCAGGCGTGCCCGCTTGGATGGGGACTGCTGAACCTGAAGATCGATGAGGTGGCGCTGGGCGCGGGGAAGGTGTCTGTGCTGAACATCGAGGCGATTATGCCCGATGGGCTGCTGGTGCTTGGGGGGAGCGAACGCGGACTGAAACTGGAGTTCGACCTGAAGAATGCCAAGACAGATCCGGCGCGGATTTATCTTGTGGTTCCTCGCGAGCCGGATCTTTATCAGCGATCGGATTACAGCCGCTATGAGGAGATTAAGAATGGCATGGCGAGCCGCGATGGGGTTTCCGGCGCGGAGTCGATTGCTATTCCGAGGATTCGTCCGCGAGCGAAGCTGGTTTCGGATGATTCGGATATTCGCTCGATGACGGCTTTGCCGCTGATTGAGTTTGCGAAGGAAGGCTCGATCTGCAAGCAGACGGAGTATATTCCGCCGCAGATGCGGGTGAGGCCGGGGAGCGCGGTGGCGGAGCTTTGTGCGCCGGTGCGGAAGCTGGTGCGCGACAAGGCGACCGGGTTGGCGATGCGGCTGGGCGCGAAGGCGAAGCAGACGGATATGTTTACGGTGCTGCAGGTGCAGAGCCTGGTGTGCAGCTTGCCGATGCTGGAGGCGATGCTGAACTCGGGGCAGGCGCATCCGTTCCAGGTTTATCTTGCGCTGTGCCAGATGGCGGGCGGGGTTTCGTTTTTAAGCCATGCGCGGATTCCTCCGATTTTTCCGGCTTATGACCACCATGATCTTCTTTCGACTTTTGAGGCGGTGCTGGAGTTTATCCGGCGGTCTGTGTCCGAAGGGTTGATTGAGAACTGGGTTGGGCGGGAGCTGAAGGCGGCGGGCGGTCCGGGAGCGAAGAGCTTTGAGCTGGGGCCGACGATGGAGCAGGCACTTGGCGAGAATGCGGATTTGTCTGCGCCGTTCCATGGGTTGATGTTGCGTGCCGCGCCGGGAACTGATCCGGAGCTGCTGGTGGAGTGGGGCGAGACGTGCCTGCTGGCTTCAGAAGACCAGATTGCGGAGATTGAGATGAGCCGCAACCTGGGCGCTACGTTGGAGCGCGTGGATGCGA
>NZ_JBZYWK010000032.1:0-36152 GCF_059115385.1 Occallatibacter sp. FHG110214_02
CAGCTTTGACGCGGCGCTGGGCGTGGGCGGGATTCCCCGTGGCCGCGTGATTGAGATTTACGGGCCTGAGTCTTCAGGCAAGACGACGATTACGCTGCAGATTATTGCCGAGGCGCAGCGGATGGGCGGGCTGGCGGCCTTTGTGGACGCTGAGCACGCGCTTGACCCGGGCTATGCGAAGAAGCTGGGCGTGGATGTGGACAATCTGCTTGTCTCGCAGCCGGACTCGGGCGAGCAGGCGTTGGAAATTACGGAAGCGCTGGTGCGCTCGGGCGCGATTGATGTGCTGGTTGTGGACTCAGTGGCGGCGCTGGTGCCGAAGGCTGAGCTTGATGGCGAGATGGGCGACTCGCATGTGGGCCTGCAGGCTCGCTTGATGTCGCAGGCGCTGCGTAAGCTGACGGGCACGGTTTCCAAGTCGCGCACGGCGCTGATCTTCATCAACCAGATTCGCGAAAAGATTGGTGTGATGTTCGGCAATCCGGAGACGACGACCGGCGGACGCGCGCTGAAGTTTTATTCGTCGGTGCGCGTGGATATTCGCCGCATCTCGGCGCTGAAGGATGGCGACTCGGTTGTGGGCAACCGCACCAAGGTAAAGATTGTGAAGAACAAGGTGGCCGCGCCGTTCCGCGAGGCTGAGTTCGACATTCTTTACGGCGAAGGCATCAGCCGCGAGGGCGATGTGCTGGACCTGGCTGTGGCCAACGGTATTACGGAGAAGTCCGGCGCGTGGTACAGCTTTGACGGCGAGCGCATTGGTCAGGGGCGCGAGAATACCCGTAACTTCCTCAAGGAAAACCGCGAGGTCTTTGCCAAGATGGACAGCGAGTTGCGCAAGAAGCTGAACATTGGGGCGGCAACCAAGGCGGATGTGCCGGAGGTTCCGGCCGGCGGCGCGGATGAGGCCAAGGAAGTGGTGAAGGGACGGCGGTAACGCTGCCTGGGAGATGAGGAACGGCGGCTGCTTCCGGCAGTCGCCGTTTCTGTTTGTGGTATTCCCTGCTGGTTTCGGGCTTTAGGAGCGCGACTCGTGCCATAGAATCACTCTTGGAGCTGAGCACGAATGGCCGCTAATGCGCTTTATCCCGGTACGTTTGATCCGCCGACCAACGGCCATGTGGACCTGATTCAACGCGGGTCGAAGCTCTTTGAGCATTTGACGGTGGGCGTGCTGAATAATCCGGGCAAGAACCCGCTGTTTACGCCGGCTGAACGCGTGGAGATGCTGCAGGAGGCTACGCGCTCGCTCGGAAATGTTTCCGTGGCCAACTTTGACGGGCTGACGGTGGACTTTGCGCGGTCGCTTGGCGCAACGGCGATTCTGCGCGGCATTCGCGCTATCTCCGATTATGAGTACGAGTTCCAGATGGCGCTGATGAATCGGCGTCTTGCTCCTGAACTTGAGACGGTATTTTTGCAGCCTGCGGGGCGGTACTCGTTTGTCAGCTCGCGGATGGTGAAAGAAGTCTTCAGCTTTGGCGGGGATATCTCGGGGCTGGTTCCGCCAAATGTTTTGAAGCGGCTGCGCGGACGGATGCCGAAGCAGTAATTCCTTTTCTTCCATATAGATTGCTTTTGCGCGGAATTTGCGGTTGCGGCTTCTCTTGAACTTCACATCTTGACAATCAAGAGGAAAGAGCCTAGCTTCGGTTGCATGACCGACGAGAATACCGACGTAATTCAGGGCACGCTCGACATGCTGATTTTGAAGACGCTGAGCCTGGAGCCGATGCACGGCTTTGGCATTGCGCGGCGCGTGGAGCAGGTTTCGCGCGGAGTCTTCAAGATCAATCCCGGCTCGCTGCTGACGGCAATGCAAAGGCTGGAACGCGCGGGGTGGCTTGACTCCGAGTGGCGGCAGACGGAGAACTCGCGGCGGGCGAAGTATTACTCGCTGACGCGTGCGGGCAAGAAGCAGCTTGAGATTGAAACAGCCGACTGGACGCGGCGGGCTTCTGCCGTGGCGCGCTTGTTGAAGTCGGAGGCTTAACGCATGGCATCGCTTCGTTCGCTGAGGTATGGATTGCGCAACCTGCTACGGCGCGGTGCGCGCGAACGGGATGTTGCGGAAGAAGTGGAGCAGTTTTACCAGGAAGAAATCAGCGAGCGGGAACGGCAGGGGATGAGCGCGGAAGAGGCTCGCCGCGCGGTTCGCATGGAGATGGGGACGATGAGCGTGGCGCGGGAGCAGGCGAGTTCTTTCGGATGGGAAAACAGCGTGAGCGCGTTTTTTGCGGACCTGCGCTTTGCGGCGCGGCAGTTGATGAAGCATCGCGCCTTCACACTTACCGCAACGTTGACGCTTGCGCTTGGGATTGGCGCAAATGCGGCTATCTTCACAGCGATCAATTCGATTCTGCTAGCGCCGTTGCCGTATAATAATCCGGGCAGGCTTGCGATTCTCGGCACACAATACAGCAATATCAGTGGCGTCTCGCAGCGCGTGACAGGGCCGGATGCCATGGATGTGCGCGAGCAGACGAAGAGTCTGGAGGCGGTGAGCCTTTATTTTGGCGGCAGCCTGAGCGTGCAGTTGCGCGGGCATGCCACGTTTGCCGCTGTGCGATGGGTGGATAAGGATTTTGCGCGTGTCTTCCAGTTGCAGCCGATTGCGGGCAGGCTCTTTACCGATGCGGAGTCGCATCATGCGGCGCTGGTGAGCGAGTTGTTTGCGCGCGATAACTTTGGCGGTCCGCAGGCGGCGCTGGGGCAGGTGCTGCAGATTGAGAATGAAGCGATTGAGATTGTCGGCGTGCTGCCGGGTGGGTTTGATTTCCCGAACAAGACGCAGGTGTGGGAGGCATCTTCCATGCAGCCGGAGTCAAAGTCGCGCACGGCCTTTAATTACAGGGCTGTGGCACTGCTGCGCGAAGGTACGAGCTTCAAGGCGGCGCAGGCGGAACTCGATGGTCTCTCCGGACGATTGCAGGCTGCTTATCCGGATGACAATCGCAACAAGCAGATTGAGGCCCTGCCAATGGCCGAGGCGTTGACTGGCGATGCGCGGCCAACGTTGATGCTGCTTTGGGGAACGGTGGGCATCATCCTGCTGATTGCGTGCGTGAATGTGACGCATCTGCAGCTCGTTCGCTCAATGGAGCGGCAGCGCGAGATTGCGATTCGCAAGGCGCTGGGGTCGTCACGCTGGCAGGTGATGCGGCCTGTGTTGCTGGAGAGCCTGCTGCTGGCGATGCTTGGCTGCGTGTTTGGCGTGCTGCTGGCGATTCCCGCAGTCCGAATGCTGGTGGCGATGGCTCCGAAACAGTTGCCGCGTGCTGGTGAGATTCATCTGAATGGCTGGGTACTGGCCTTTACGATGGCTATCTCGGTGTTGACGGCGCTGGTGTCGTCGATATTGCCGGCGATGCGTGCGGCGAAGGTGAATGCTGCCGATGCGATGAAGCAGGATGCTTCGCGTGGCATGGGGCGCAAGGGCGCTGCGACGCTGCGCGATAGCCTTGTGGTTGCGGAAGTGGCGGCAACCTTTGTGCTTGCCGTTGCGGCGGCGCTGCTGTTGCGCACGATGACTACGCTGATGACGCGTGACCTGGGCTTTGAGACGCGGCAGATGCTGGTGGTGGAGGCCGATGCGCCGGCGCATACGGAGGAGGACTATCTTCGTGTTGTGCGGCAGTTCAATGGCCTCTTCACAGAGCTGAGCGCTGTGCCGGGCGTGGAGCATGTGGCGGGCATCATGGGGCTTCCCATGGGAACGTTTGGCTCGAATGGCAGCTATACGCCGCACGGTGGATTGTCTTTTGACCCGCATCATGCGCCGGAAGCGGAGTTCAGCGTAGCCAGTCCCGGATATTTTGAGACGGTGGGGATACCCATGCTGCGTGGTCGTGATTTCAATGCACAGGACACTTACAAGAGTCCGCTTGTTGTCATCATCAGCGAGTCTGTTGCGAAGCAGAGCTTCGGCAATATTGACCCGATTGGCAAAGAGATTCAGTGCGGGCTTGATGAAACCAGCACGAAAGGGATGACCGTAATCGGCATCGTGCGCGACGTGCGGCAGGACTCGCCTGCGGAAAAACCTGGCCCAGCACTCTACATGGCCATGACGCAGCATCCGTATTTTGCGGACCAGATTTACATTGCGATGAGGACGCACGTGAAGCCGCTTACGCTGATTGACACGGTGCAGACGAAGATTGCGCAGGTGAATCCGCAGACTGCTGTGCGCTTTACCACGATGGATGCGATGGTGAGCAATTCCATTACAACGGAGCGTTTTCGTGCGGTGCTTATCTCTGGTTTCGCCGCTGCGGGATTGCTGCTGGCGATGCTTGGCGTTTATGGAACGATGGCGTACACCGTGGCGCAGCGCACGTTTGAGATTGGGCTGCGTATGGCCTTTGGCGCGAATCGCGCGGTGATTCTGCGTGGGATTCTTCGTCATGCGGCGGCGCTTGCCTGCGTGGGAATTGCTGCGGGGATTGCGCTGAGTTTGCTGCTGGCGCGGCTGGTAACTGCGATGCTTGTGGGCGTGAAGCCGATGGACCCGGTAAGCCTGGGAGCGGCGGCGGCGCTGCTGTTGCTTACTGCCATTGCAGCGGCTGCCGCTCCCGGATGGAAGGCAACGCATGTTGATCCGTTGAAGGCGTTGCGTACGGAGTAGTTATCCGCGCAGGGCCTTCAGCACGTTTTCCGTCGTGTCCACTTCGCCCTGGCGCGGAAAGGTAACTTCGATGGCGTGCCTGTGCGCGGCGGGGTTCAGGTCGGCCATCGCGTCGGAGACGAAGACCACGTTATAGCCGAGGTCGAAGGCGCTTCGGGAGGTTGCTTCCACGCCCATGCTGGTGGCGATGCCGGTCATGAAGACCTGTGTTACGCCTTTTTCGCGCAGCTTGGCGTCGAGATCGGTGCCGAGGAAGGCGCCTACGCGCTGCTTGCTGATGAGAATGTCGGAGGGTTGCGTATTCAGCTCCGGCACCAGGTCGGCCCAGTTGGGAGCGAAGGCGCGGTTGCCGAAGCCCTGATCGACGCGGCCCGGCGCGCGACCTACTACGTTAACGAGAACGACCGGAAGGCCACGCTGGCGGAAGGCTGCTGCCAACTCTGCCGAGCGTGCAACTACATCGGCGGAGCCAAGCTCGGTGGTTAATCCTGTAATGCCCTTTTGCAGATCAATGACGATGAGGGCGGCGGTGGGGTCTAGCTGTGTGAGCGGCATGGAGACTCCTTTGGGTTATTCCTTGTGTTTGGTGGCGAAGCGCACGCTCAGCGGGAGACTGAGCACGGCGATGCCTGCGAAGAAAATGATGTAGGCCATGAGACTGCCGGAGGTTGGTTTTCCGGTATGGAAGAGAATGGCTCCGATGATGAGATTGAGCAGTCCCCATGCGGTGTTGACGAGCGGCGAGGAAAGGCCCTGGCCGGGCGGCTTGGCGAAGGGCGTGGGAAAGCGGTTTCCGGAGACACCGTGAATGAAGTGCGGCACGGCGTTGGCGAGAAATGCTCCGGCAAAGAAGCATGCGAGAGAGTCATGCCAGTTCATTGCGAGTCTCCTTTCGATGTCGAACAAACATTGCTGATTGTCATTGCAGCTGCTCTTCTGCCGGCTGCAGGGTAGCTTGCATGGCTGCCTGCACTCGCGGCAGGTGCAGCGTGAACCAGACGGAGGCAAGGAGGCAGCAGCTTCCTGTTAGCACAACGGTGTAGGGCGCGCCGATCCAGTGCGCGAGTGCTCCGGCAAGCAGGCTGCCCACGGGCGCGGAGCCGTAGAAGGCCATGGTGTAGTAGCTCATGGTGCGGGCGCGCATCTCTTCCGAAACCAGCGACTGAATCATGGTGTTGACGGACGAGGCGCACTGCATGAGCCCGTATCCGACGAAGACCATGCAGACGAGCGAGGGTACAAGCCAGTGCGAGAAGCCAAAGAGCACGAGCGCGACGCTGGTGAGGATGACGCCGATCTGCACGCCACGCGCCAGTCCTTCGGCAGACTTTTTGGCGGCGAGCATAAAGGCGGCGGTGAGTGTGCCGAGACCTCCTGCGGCAGAGAGCCAGCCGAGCGTGTGCGCATTGCCGTGCAGAATCTGCGTAGCGAAGATGGGCAGCAGCACCATGGAGGGATATCCCATGAGGCTGGTGAGCGCGAAGAGAATGAGCAGCGTGCGTGCTGCTTCAAAGGTGCGGATATAGTGCCAGCCTTCGTACATCTGCTCGAAGATGGTTTTTGAGTGGCGCGGCGTGGCTTTGCGCTGCGTGCGCATCATAAGCAGCGAGGCGATGACGGCGAGGTAGCTGATGCCGTCGGCGAGAAAGCAGAAGCCTTCTCCGAAATAGCCGATGACAGCACCGGCGATGGCTGGGCCGATGAGGCGCGCTCCGCTGTTGATGGAGGAGTTGAGCGCGATGGCGTTGCTGAGGTCGGCGCGGTCGTCAATGATTTCGACGAGGAAGGACTGCCGCGCGGGCATTTCCAGCGCGTTGAGCAAGCCCTGCGTGGCAGCGAGCACCATAATCTCCCACAGGTTGATGCGGTGCGCTAGCGTGAGCGCGGCCATCGCCAGCGACTGCAGGGTGTTGCCGACCTGCACCCATACGAGCAGCTTGCGGCGGTTTATACGCTCCACCCAGACACCGGCAAAGGGGCCAATCAGGAAAGAGACAATCTGGCTGGCAAAGCTCACGATGCCGAGCAGCAGCGCCGAGTGCGTGAGGCGGTAGACGAGCCAGCTTGAGGCGATGCGCGTCATCCACGTGCCGACGACAGAGATGCTTTGGCCCGCAAAGTAAAGCTGGAAGTTGCGCGAGCGCAGGGCGCGCCATGCGTGCGAGAATGAGGCGCTCACTTCTCCACCTTGTCGTTCTCCACCAGCTTGCGGATGATTTCTCCGGCGGCGAAGAGAGTTTCCTGATCGCGCTTGTCGAGCTGCGTGATGGTTTGCAGGAGCCACGTCTCCTTGGCGGTGCGGGCGCTGCGGCGAACCTCCGCACCGTGCGCGGTGATGGAAACCATCATCTGCCGACCGTCAGTAGGGTGCGGCGAGCGCGCTACGAGGCCGGCTTCTTCGAGCGCGGCCACGGTTGTTCCCATTGACTGCGGCTTTACGCCTTCGCCGCGTGCCAGCTCCGCGGTGGTTGCGGGGCCTTCCCGCTCCAGCCGCCCCAGAACCATTGATTCCGAGATGGAAAGCTCACTCTGCGCGGCAGCCGCGCGCACGCGGCGAACCAGCAGACCGATGGCGCGGATGAAGTCGGTGATGGATGCCTCGTAGGATTTGCCCTTCATTCCACAGTTATTCTGGCATATTAGAAGTTAAACTTGCAAGTTTGACTGTTAATATGGCGTGAATGAAATTGCCAACTATTTAGCGTGAAGGGTTATGCAGGGCGAGAAATTTATACTGGTATACGCCATGAGTACGTTTCTACCTGTAGAGGAACAGCTTGATTTGCTTCAGAAGGGCGCGGCGGAGATTATCCGCGTGTCGGACCTTCGCGAGCGCCTTGAAGAGAGCCGCAAAACCGGACGCCCGCTGCGCGTAAAGGCCGGGTTTGATCCGACTGCGCCCGACCTGCACCTTGGCCACACGGTGCTGATGCGCAAACTGCGGCATTTTCAACAGCTTGGGCATCAGGTCATCTTTTTGATCGGCGATTTCACTTCGCTGATTGGCGACCCGACGGGCCGCAACGTCACGCGCAAGCCGCTGACGCGCGAGCAGATTAGCCTGAACGCCGAGACGTATAAGGAACAGGTCTTCAAGATTCTCGACGAGAAACTGACCGAGGTTCGTTACAACTCGGAGTGGCTGGGGAAGCTGGACTACGAGGGCACGATTCGCCTGACGGCACACTTTACGGTTTCGCAGATGCTGGAGCGCGATGATTTTTCCAAGCGCTTCCAGGCGGAGCAGCCTATCAGCCTGCACGAGCTGCTGTACCCGGTGATGCAGGGGTACGACTCCGTCGCGCTGGAGTGCGATGTGGAGCTGGGCGGAACCGACCAGAAGTTTAACCTGTTGTGCGGGCGCGAGCTGCAGCGGCAGTATGCGCAGAAGCCGCAGATTGTGCTGATGACGCCGATTCTGGAAGGTCTCGACGGCGTGCAGAAGATGTCGAAGTCGCTGGGCAATGCGATTGGTATTCAGGAGCCTGCGCCGGAGATGTACGGCAAGCTCATGTCGATTTCCGACGAGCTGATGTGGAAGTACTGGGTCTTCCTCACTGACCTGAAGCAGAGCGAAGTGGATGCAATGAAGGTGGAGGTTGCTGCCGGAACGCTGCATCCCATGCAGGTGAAGAAGAATCTTGCGCGTACCATCACCGCTGGTTTTCATGGCGAGGCTGCTGCGCAGTCTGCCGATGAAAACTGGGCGCGCATGTTTCAGCAGAAGGCTGTGAGCGAAGACCTCGAAGAGGTCCACATTGCATTTGCGGATGTGGAAGGGCCTGCGGAAGTGATGCAGATTCGGTTGCCGAAGCTGCTGGTGCAGCTTGGGCTTGCGGCCAGCAATGCGGAGGCGAATCGCAAGATTGCCGAGAAGGCTGTAAAGCTGGATGGCGAAGTTGCGGCCAATGCTCTGGTGCCGATTGATTGCGTCCCCGCGAAGCTTGTGGTGCGGCTTGGCAAGCGCGCCAAGGTGGCCGTTATCGGTGGAGTCGGCGAAGGCGTCTAACGCTCTTCGGCCAACTCCATCGCCGCGTGCTCTTACGGTTGATGGACCAACCCCAGCTATTGCGCGTATCGGAGATCATGATTCCTTCTCCCTTCGTTGCGAGCTTCCATAGACCTGCTCGCTGAGTGGCCGGAAGGGCTCCGTCGAGAAGATGGCTTCGATAGGCAGGCCGAAATAGGCGGCAATGGAAAAAGCCAGCTTGAGGCTGGGGCCGTAGTCGCCACGCTCGAGGAAGCCGATGGTCTGGTAGTTCACCCCTACGGCGTCGGCCAGGTCCTGCCGGCTGATGCCGCGCTCGGCGCGCAGAACTGCGATGCGGTTGTAGAGGCCGCTTTCGCCGGGGCCGGGATTTCCGTTATCAACCACTACATTATGTTGCGTATACACAACATAATTGTCAAATGGAAAATATCAGGCCAGAATTTTTGGGCAAAAAGAATGGCCGGGCTTTTGAGTCCGGCCATTGGTAACGTGAGATTTTTAATGCGGTTACGCCTCGAAATCCAGCTCTACGGGGTCAATCAGCGGGACCAGCCACTCCAGCAGCGCCTGGTGCTCTGGGTGGATGGTGTAGGCGTCGGCGGCGGCCTTGTCGGTAAAGGTCATCAACCCGGCGAAGGTGAACCCCTGATTGCGCGGAGAGACATTGTCCCCGGCATGCACATCGATGAGGCCGGGAATCACGCCACGAAAGCCGAGAATAACCTGCTTGGCACGGAATTTTTCGGCCACGGTGGCCTCGGGCTTCCAGCGAAAACCAAAGATGTGGATGAACATGGGGCCTCCTGCGTTAGTTTCCGAGAGCAAAGGTTCGCGCCGACTCCAGCAGCTTCTTCACGTTTTCCGGCGAAGTAGATTCCGTGTAGATGCGCATCAGCGGCTCGGTGCCGCTGGCGCGCAACAGAATCCATGTTTCCGCCGCGTTGGGCTTGGTGGCGGCCTCGGGGTTGTCGAGGTAGAACTTTACTCCGTCGAGCGTTTCCTGCCGCAGAATCTTCATGCCTGCAAATCCCACATCGCCAGCCTTGAGTGCCCGCGCCTTCGCAATCGCGGCATTCTTCACGGCATCGGGAATATGCAGGTCAATGCGTCCGTAATGGTGCTCGCCATACTCAGCCTGCAAGTCCGCCACAAGCTGGCCTAGCGTCTTGCCCTCTTCGGCCATTACGTTCGCCAGCAGCAGTGCATTCAGCAGGCCGTCGCGCTCCGGCAGATGGCGCTGGAAGCCAATGCCGCCTGACTCCTCGCCGCCCATCAGAATTTCGCGCTCCAGCATGTAGTCGCAGACATACTTGAAGCCGATGCCGTGCTCCAGCAGCTCGCGGCCATGCTTGGCTGCGATGCGGTCCAGCATCTTGGTGGTGTTGAAGGCACGCGTCACCGCGCCCGGCCAGCCTTTGCGCTCGATTGCCCAGCGCAGCAGTATGGAAAAAATCTTGTGTGGGTCAACAAAGTTGCCGTGCTCGTCGGTTGCGCCAATGCGGTCGGCGTCGCCGTCGGTGCACAGGCCGGAGTCGCACTTGTGCGCCACTACGGCTTCGCCCAGTGCGCGGATGTGCGGCTCGATTGGCTCCGGGTTGATGCCGGGAAAGAGCGGGTTCGCTTCGCTGCGAATCTGGACATGGTCCACGCCAATGCGCGTGAAGATGTCGGAAAGGATGGTGCCGCCTGCGCCGTACATGGAATCAATCGCAAACTTCATTCCGGACTTTGCAATCAGGTCGAGGTCCGCGAAGCTCTCAATGGCTTTCAGATAATCGGGTACGAAATTGACTTCGGTAATTGCGGCAGGCGTTGGAGCCTGCGCGACGGGCTGGCCGAGAAAGCTTTCAATCTCCGCGATGATGGAGGGCTTGCCCGAGCCGCCGTACCATGCTTTGTACTTCACGCCGTTCCACTGCGCGGGGTTGTGGGAGGAGGTAATCATGATGCCGCCCGCGGCCTTGTGCCCACGCACGCCGTAGCTCAGCGCTGGAGTGGGCGTAATGCGATCGGCCAGCAGAACGGGGATGCCCGTTGCGGCGGCTGCCTCAGCGCAGGCGCGCGCAAAGGCTTTGGAGCCAAAGCGCGTGTCGTAACCGATGCACAGGCCTTTCGATGGGTCTTCCTTGGCATGAATATAAGCGGCAACTGCTTCAGCAGCCGCACGCACATTGGCAAAGGTAAAATCGTCAGCAATTACGCCGCGCCAGCCGTCCGTTCCGAACTTGACTTGCGGATGGGACATTGAAAACAGAGCTCCTCTTATAGATACAAATCACGATTGCGCATTCCGTGGAATACGTTGCAGCTCTGCATATCCAACTACGAAAGAAGCAATGGGCTGCAGAGAGATTTTATCCCGGAGGCCAGGCCAGGGCGCGTCCGCCAAGCAGGTGCAAATGGAGGTGGCCCACGGTCTGGCCACCGTTTGCGCCGGTGTTCACCACCACGCGGTATCCCTTGCCGAGCTTTTTCTTTTCGGCAATCTCCGCGGCCTTGCTCAGCAGGTGCCCCAGCAGTGACGTGTCTTCAGGCTTGGCGTCTGCGAGCGAGTCAATGTGCTCACGCGGCACGATGAGAATGTGCACCGGCGCCTGCGGATGAATATCTGGAAAGGCGTAGCACTTTTCATCGAGATAGACGGGCGAGGAAGGAATCTCGCCGGCAACGATCTTGCAGAAGAGGCAGTCCATCGTGCGTACAGTGTACATTGCTATTCGCGGGTACTTGTAGTTCCCTGGGACAGCGCGGTTGCGGCGGGCGCAAGCGTGACTGTACGCACGCAGTTGCGGCACTCGTTTTTCGCCTGGTAGAGAGCCACGTCTACCGCATGGAGAAGCTGCGCGCTGGTAAGGTCGCCCGCGCCTTTTTGCCATGTGGCTACGCCGATGCTCGCCGTGACACGGCCAAATGGGCTGGATGGATGCTCAATGTTCAACTCCGCCAATGCTTCCGTCATTTTGTCCGCAACATAACGTGCGTCCTCTGCGCCGGTGTTGGCAAAGATGGCGACAAACTCCTCGCCGCCGTAGCGTGCCAGCGCGCCTCCGGCGGCCTCTGTTTCGCCGAGCCATGCGTTGGCTGCCGATTGCAGGCAGGCGTCCCCGGCGATGTGGCCGAGCGTGTCATTGAAGAGCTTGAAGTAATCAATATCCAGCAACAGCAGGGAGAGCGGCTGGCCGCTACGCTGCGCGCGCTTGCGCTCTTTTTCAAGCGAAGTGGAAAACCACCGCCGGTTGTAAAGCCCCGTAAGCGGGTCCTGCAGCGAAAGCTCTTCCAGGCGGATGTTGACTGAGCGCAGATTCCATTGCACGCTCAGCAACTGCAGTTGCCCATATGCCGAGCGAAAACCAAAGAGCGCAAAGCTGGCTAATCCCAGCAGGATGCCAAGCAGCGGACGATGGCCGGCAACCGCCAGCAGCATGCTGGCAAGAATGGCGAAAAGCGAAAGGAATGCCGGCGCTCCGACGCGCAGAAACAGGAAGAAGTGATTCGGCTCTACCGGGTCGGTCTTGCGCGTAAAGAATGTAACCGCCACAACAAAAGCAAGCAACGAAAGGTCACCAAACACAAAGAGCGGAGAGCCGGGCGCAACGGCCCATATACGAATAAATAACTGGTTGGTCAGGATGCCGATGGGCACGCTAACCCAAAGAAATGCCATAAGTACGCGATGGAAGAAGCGCGAACCGGAGGTTTCCGCCGTAAAAACCGCCAGCGGGGCTAGCAGAACCAGCAGAATAAGCAGCGAATAAACATAGCGGCTGACCAGCACCGGATCGGGAACCATGAAGGTTCCGCCGCCAAGCTCCAGCAGAACCGGCGAGAAGATGCGGGAAAAAATCAGCGCAATGAGCAGCGCCTGGCACAGATCAAGCACGCGGTTGACGCCGCGCTCCGTCTCTTCCGGCACGCAGAGGGCCAGCAGCAGCGGGATTCCGCGATAGACACTCAGGAGGTCGTTGAGCCATGTGGCCACGGTGAAAAGGTGGATCACATTTTCGGAAATCAGGATGCAGATATAACTGCTGATCGTCAGCAAAAAGCTGAGAATCACCATCAGCCAACGCCATTGCACCTTGCCGGGCGCACGCCGACATTGCTCGATTGCGGCGGCGGCGCATGTGGCATAAAGAGCAATCCATGCGATGGGGGTGATCCACGCAGTCTGCGGAGAGGACAGGCTGAGGCCGAGATGGCACGCGAGGATGACGAGAACTGCGCCAATCCAGAACCGCGTCAGGAATCTGGATTGTCCCTGGGCTCGGATTGCCGGAGTGTCTGACTGCCCGGAGCTGGCTTGCGTCGTCAAAGAAACAATTCTCCAGTCCTGCCCCGCAGGCAGCGGACAAGAGATAAGATGCTGAAACTGCCTTATGGACATGGCCTTCCCCCAAGGAAGGCGCTACTTAAGTTTACAGTCTGTGCACAAAGATACCTGAAAAGAGCATGTGCCGACCATCTTAAGCCGCATCGGCTGCGGAAGTGCCATTGCCCGATTTATGCGCAAGCTGACGGCGCACAATTTCAAGAAACATACCTGCGGCGGGATTGTGATGGCTGTGTTGCATGCCGATGTCTACCGTGGTGCGGTGGCCGGAGCGCACCTTCTTGTACACAATGCCGGGAACCGTGAGATTGGCCACACATGCAGGAGCCAGTGAGACGCCAAGCCCCGCAGCGACCAGCCGCACAACCGTAGACCACTGTGGAGCCTCCTGCAAAATTTCCGGACGAAAGCCATCTGCCTCGCAACATGCCATGGTGCGGTCAAAGGCAAGCGGGCCCATGTGCCGCGCAAACAGCACGAACGGCTCGCCGCGTAGCTCACCGACACGAATGGAGGCCTTGCCCGCCAGTGGATGGCGCGTAGGAAGCACGGCGATGTAGCGCTCGCTTAGAAGCGGCTCCAGCGTCAGGCCTTCGCGCGGTTCTCCATCGCGCAGCAGGCCCAGGTCCAGCGTTCCATCCTGCAACTGTGCAAGCTGGTCGGCGGTTACCAGTTCGCGCAGCCGCAGCTCCACGCCGGGATAGATGCGGCGGAATCGCCGAATCGCCCTGGGCAGCGGAGTAAACATTGCGGACCCGCTGAAACCCACGGTCAGCACGCCGCTGCGGCCTTCGCCCAGCCGCCGCGCCATCTCCACATCGTCGCCAAGCTTGGCTACGGTGCTGCGTGCGCGCTCCAGAAAATACTCGCCCACACGCGTAAGCCGAACGCCGCGCGTGGTGCGGTCAAAGAGCGCGTAGCCGAGTATCTTTTCCAGGCTGCGAATCTGCTGGCTCAGCGGTGGCTGCGCCATTCCCAGCTGCTCCGCGGCGCGGCCAAAGTGCAGCGTCTCCGCAACGGCAAGAAAGTAACGCAGGTGGCGAATCTCGATTTCGCGATTCATATGAAAAACATCCTAATCTATAGCATTCAGATATTGAACATATTAGTTGCATCGGCGTTAGGGTCAAACTCAGGGAAGAAGAATGTTACCCGCAGAGAAAAACTCGAAATGCTATGTATGCGGCCCGGAAAACCAGTTCGGTCTGCGCGTGCCCTTCGCTCCACATGGTAAGCAGGGCAGCACAGCCCGCTACACCGCGCGGCCTGAACACGGTGGCTGGAACGGCATTCTCCACGGCGGCGTTACCTTTGCGCTGATGGATGAGGCGCTGGGATGGGCGCTCTATTTTCAAGGACTGCCCGCCGTGACAGCCCGCGTAGAAACACGTTTTCACAAACCCATTGCTATCGGCACGGATGTCACCGTGCGGGCGTGGGTCGTCAAACAACAGCGCCGCTTATATGAACTGCGCGCCGAAATTCGCGCGGAAGACGCCGCGCAAACGCTGCTGGCCGAGGCCAACGCAACCATGTTCCTGGTACGCAGCAACCCCACGGAGGAGCCCCATGCCCGCCACGCAGCATGAACCGCAGTCATCGCAAGCTGCAGTCACTATTCGCGAGTTTCTGCCCGGAGATGAAGCCGCCTTCTACCAGCTCAATGAGGAGTGGATCACGCGCTTCTTCCGCCTTGAAGAAAAAGACATGCAGATGCTTAGTGATCCGCACAGATACATTCTCGCCAGGGGTGGTCGCATCCTCCTCGCCGTCGCGGGGGAAGAACGCATCGGCTGCTGCGCGCTCATCCGCATCGCTGACGACGAGTATGAAGTTGCGAAGATGGGCGTAACGCCCGCGTGGCAGGGAGCAGGCGTTGGCCGTAAGCTGCTGCAGGCTACGGTGGACCTGGGCCGTGCGATTCATGCGCGCAGGCTCTATCTCGAATCAAGCAGCACGCTCACGCCTGCTATTCATCTCTACGAGTCGCTGGGCTTTCAGCATCTTCCACCGGAGCGCGTGCCCGTTTCACCGTATGTCCGCGCGGATGTTTTTATGGAGCTGCTGCTGCATTGAGCGCGCATCAGCTTGTGTGGTCGAGAATAATCTTCCAGCCCTTCGGCCCTTTGCGCCATACGAGCGAAAAGATGCCGTCATCCTTGGTTGCTGCGCCTTTGGCTGTGCGGTCGAGATGAAATTTTCCCGTCACCAGCGCTGTCTCCGGCTTGCCGCACGCGCTCGACAACAGGCGCACGTCGATATCGCTGAAGGTGAGCTTGCCCATTTGCTCGGGCGTGCTGTATGCGGCTTTGTAGCGCTCGAGGATCGGCTTGTAGCCTTTGCGCACGCTCGCGCCGATGAAGGTGGTCTCCGGCGAGTCTTCGTAGCTCTGCATGAAGGTATCTACATCGGCGCGGTTCCACGCCTCCACCTGTGCGGCAATCGCGGCGCGAATGGCGGTCTCATCCGGCCCGGCGGGCGACTGCGCGCGGGCAACAAAGGCAACAAGAAGAACAACAGCAAGAACAAGAACTCGCTTCATACAAACCTCCATCGCGGAATCTGACCTGAGCTTACAATGACTATATGACCGCAGTGGCAGAAACTTCACCATTCCGCATTGTGCATGCTGTCTGCTCGCACGATTGCCCGGACTCCTGCGGCGTGCTTGTGACGGTGAACTCAGATGGCCGCGCGGTGAAGGTGCAGGGCGATCCGGCGCATCCCGTTACACAGGGATTTTTGTGCGGCAAGGTGGCGAAGTATCTTGACCGTGTCTACTCGCTACAACGACTGCTCTACCCCATGCGCCGTAAGCCCGGCGCACCCAAAGGCCCGCTGCCGCGCGGGCACGAGCATGAGGCTTTCGAGCGCATCAGCTGGGATGAAGCTCTGGATGAGATTGCTACGCGGCTTCAAAAGATTGCGGATGAGTACGGGCCTGAATCGATTCTGCCGTACAGCTATGCCGGAACCATCGGCGTGCTCGGCTTCGGTTCCATGGACCGCCGCTTCTTTCATCGCCTTGGCGCAAGTCAGCTTGACCGCACCATCTGTTCGCAGGCTGGCGGAGTTGCGTGGACGCTTGTTTACGGCAAGAAGCTGGGCACGCCGCCTGAGGATTTTGCGCACGCAAAGCTGATTCTTGCGTGGGGCGGTAACATTCACGGCAATAACGTGCACCTGTGGCCGTTCATTGAGCAGGCGCGGCGCAACGGCGCCCGGCTCATCGTAATTGACCCATACAAAACGCGCACTGCCGCGCTTGCGGATTGGCATATCGCCATCCGGCCCGGCACCGATACCGCACTCGCGCTTGGCATGATGTACGTCATCCTGCGCGAAGGGCTGGAAGACCGTGCCTACATTGAGCAAATGACGCACGGCTTCGCGCAGCTTGCGGAGCGCGTTCGCGAATACACGCCTGAGCGCGTGGCCGCATGGACCGGCATGACGGCTGCGGAAGTGGAGCAGCTTGCTCGCGAATATGCGACGACCGCGCCCGCTGCGCTGCGCGTGAACTACGGCGTGCAGCGTGGCGAAAACGGCGGGACCGCTGTGCGCGCGATTTCTATGTTGCCTGCGTTCATCGGTGCATGGAAGCATCGTGGGGGCGGAGGCTGGCTCTCTACTTCCGGCGCGTACACATGGAATAAGAAAGCCCTCGAACGCCCCGACCTTGCGAAGTCCTCGCCCATTGGCCGTCTTGCGCGTGTCGTGAATATGTCATCGCTGGGGCAGGCGCTTACAGAGCTTGGCCAGAACAGGGTGCAGGATACGGGTGACAGGAAACAGGACGATGGCCCTGCGGTGCACGCGCTGTTTGTTTATAACTCGAACCCTGCTGCGGTTGCGCCGAATCATAACGCTGTTGTGCGCGGCATGGCGCGCGAGGATTTGTTTACCGTAGTCCACGAGCAGTTCTTTACCGACACCACGGATTACGCGGACTACATTCTGCCAGCGACGACGTTTCTTGAGCACACGGATGTTCAGGGAGCCTACGGCCACTACTTCGTGCAGCTTTCGCAGCAGGCCATTGAGCCGCTGGGCGAAGCACGCAACAATGTATGGCTCTTCGGCCAGCTTGCGCAGCGCATGGGATTTACGGAAGAGTGCTTCCACGATACGACGGAAGAGATGCTGGAGCAGGCGCTCTCGATTGGCGACGATGGCCACTCCACCGCGCCGCACATGGAGCACATTACGCTCGACGCTTTGCGGGAGAAGGGACATATTCCTGTTTCGTTGCATCGCGAGGGCTTCCGTCTGTTTACTTCCGGTCAGCTTCCTACGCCATCGGGAAAAATTGAGTTCTATTCGGAAGTGCTTGCCGCGCAAGGCGAGGACGGCCTTCCGGCTTTTCATCCTCCGGTTGAGTCTCGGTGGAGCGACAATGCCAAGCGCTATCCACTGGAGTTTTTGCCGCGCAAGGCTGACAACTACATGAACTCGACCTTTGCGAACCTCGACGGCCACCGCAAGATGCAGGCGAAGACCAACAGCAAACTCGAAATGCATGCAGAGGATGCGAAGGCCCGTGGCATTGCGAATGGGGATACTGTCCGCATATGGAATGATCGCGGCGCGCTGCATCTCACCGCGTATGTGAATGGGAGTGTTCCCGCCGGCGTGGTTGCTGCGAGCCTTGACTGGGCCAAGCTCAGCCCCGGCGGCGCGAACGTCAACGCGCTTACCAGCGAGCGGCTTACTGACCTTGGAGCGGCGGCCACGTTCTACTCCACATTGGTGGAAGTTGAGAAGATGGAGACCAGAGTTTGACGCATGGCTGATCTGAAATATGAAAGGGTTGAGTTTGCTTCCCATGAAGCTCTTGAAACAGCCATGGAGAGTGGCGATCCTGCCTTAATTTCAAAGGCGCTCTATTCGGCTACCCGCTATGAAAGTGATTGGAACTGGACTCAGAACCAATGTTTAAGATTTCTAGGATCGGAGCATATTTCGGTCCGATGGACAGCCGCAACTTGTCTGGGTGATCTGGCAATGTTCAAACGGCTGGTTGATGCTCCGAGAGTTTTCGCCGCTCTGAATGAAGCTCAAAAGGATCCTTCAATTGTTGATCCTGCGTCAATGAGCATGAGTCTTGTAGAGCAGTTTGCTTTACGTAAACAGTGAATCGTTACTACCAATGAAAAACAGCCCCGCTTTTCATCTGCGCCTCGCAACAGAAGCTGATATTCCCGCATTGCACGGGTTGATTGAGGCTTCCGTGCGTGGCTTGCAGGCCAAGGACTACACACCTTCGCAGATTGAAGGCGCGCTCGGCACAGTGCTTGGACTTGACACGCAGCTCATTGCGGACCAGACATACTTCGTTGCCGAATCTTCTGAAGAAAATAAGATAGCGGCCTGTGGCGGATGGTCGAAACGCAAAACGCTCTTCGGAGCCGACCGTGGCCCCGGCCGCGAGCCTGAATTGCTCAATCCCGCAACTGATGCAGCGAAAGTGCGCGCCATCTTTGTGCATCCTGACTTTGCTCGTCGCGGTCTTGGCTCACTGATTCTCGCTGTGGTCGAAACTGCTGCGCGGGAAGCGGGTTTCCGCAGCTTTGAGATGGGCTCCACGCTGACCGGCGTTCCGCTCTACACGCTTAAAGGCTACAAAGAAGTGGAGCGCATCGCCGTGCCACTGCATAACGGCGATGCGCTTCCGATTGTGAAGATGGTGAAGAACGCGAGCTAGTAGGGCATTCCGCCAAACGGATCTTCGAGCGAAGGGCTCTGCGGGGTGAATAACTGCGCGCCGTCTTCGGTTACGTGCAGGTCATCTTCAAGCCGCACGCCAAACTCGCCCTTGATATATACGCCCGGCTCATCGCTCAGCGTCATGTTGGGTTTCAGCTTCGGCGCAAGCTCATACCCGAACATGTTGTTCTTCACGAAGTAGGGCCATTCGTGCATCTCCAGTCCGATGCCGTGGCCCACGCGATGCGTAAAGTATGTGAAGCCCGGTCCGTAGCCGCCATCCACAATCACCTTGCGCGCCGCTGCATCTACGTCCGCAAGCAACACACCGGGGCGCGCTGTTTTGAGAGCCGCCGTCTGTGCAGCCTTCACAATGTCAAAGACTTTCTTCTGCTTGTCCGTCGGCTTGCCCAGCACAAAGGTACGCGTAATGTCCGATGTGTAACCTTCTACCGTGCAGCCATCATCCAGCATGAGGATGGAGCCTTCGCGCAGCGTCTGCGGCTTGGCCGAGCCATGCGGCAGCGCGGTGAACTCATCAATGTTGAGCGAGGCGAAGCCCTGGAAGCCGACCTGCTTATAGGCCAGTTGCACCAGGTGCTCCACGTCAGCATTCGTCATGCCCACATGCACAGACTGCGCCACGGCGCGATAGACCATGAGCGTGGCCTTGTTGGCCAACTGCATGCACTCCAGTTCATGCGCGTCCTTAATCATGCGGCAGCCTGCCGTGATGGGAGAAGCGGAAACCAGCGTCAGATGCGGGTTTGCCGCGCGAATGGAATCGGCGAAAACAAACTTGGTGTTCTCATCGATGCCCAGTGTGCCCGAGGCAATGCCGCGATCATGCAGCCCTTTGCCAACCAGTGCAAACGGACTCTCGTCTTCCTGCCATGTGAGGATGTCGGCATCGTTGCCGAATGGCCCCGCAGTCAAAACCTCGCGCGCGCGATCTTCTTCAAAAGCCGGCGTTACGACAAACGGCTTTCCCTTGGCCGGAATCACCAGCGCCCACAACCGCTCGCCGCCACCAAGGCGCAAGTTCGCAAAATAAAGACCAGAGGCACCGCCCGCAAGCAGAATGGCGTCGATCTTATTGGCCACCATCAACTCTTTCGCACGCTCGATACGCGCAAGCCGCTCGGCATTGGTAAACGGGCGTGCCTGTCCGGAGAGCTTCGGCAGGCTCTCAATCGCGGGATACGACTGCGACTGCGCGGAGTCCGCATGTGCGGCAGCAGAGGTGGAAACAAGCGCGGCTCCGGCAGAGGCCGTGAGGCCTGTCGAAAGAAAACGGCGGCGAGTGAAGGACATGACTCTCCTGAGGCGGTAGGGAATGGGGTCGTGAACTTTCAGAATAACGCTACGGAGCCGGAGTCAGCTCAATATAATCCAGCGCGGCGGGGTCGGAGTTGTTCTGCCCCTTCGGCCATGCCGGTAGTGTGGTGTCCACGGGCGTATTCTCAAGTGTGCCTTCTACACGTAACACATCGCCGGGCCTCAGCGTGATGCCATGCCCATCCGCACCGCGATAGTTAAAGCGCACAGAGTTATCCCCATGCAGATGGAAGTTTGGCAACTCAGCATCTGCAGCCCAGCTCACCAGCGCCTGGCCATTCAACGAAAGCGTAAAGTGTGCAACGGCGCGCGGCAGATCGAAATACTCGACGGCGATGTTGTAGCGGCCCTGGGAACCGTTGTAGGTCCA
This sequence comes from Occallatibacter sp. FHG110214_02, assembly GCF_059115385.1. Taxonomy (NCBI): domain Bacteria; kingdom Pseudomonadati; phylum Acidobacteriota; class Terriglobia; order Terriglobales; family Acidobacteriaceae; genus Occallatibacter; species Occallatibacter sp. FHG110214_02. Next base: position 20,363 of record NZ_JBZYWK010000032.1, read on the forward strand.
CTCTGCCGTGCAGCCAGATGGAACGACGCAGGCTACGGCCGATCCCCGCGAAGCATCTTCCCATGGCCGAACAGTGACCGGGCTATACCCTGTCAGCTTCGCATCTTCTGCTTCCATGCGCCCCGGGAAATTTCCCGCGCGGCCCTTTTCGTCTGCAATCCCTGAGAGCTTCCGGAAGTACTGCACAATCGCATCGCGCCAGACAATCGCATGGCCCGCCTGGTACTCCAGCCGCGCGGCCATATCGTTGTAGAGCGCATCGTTAATCTTTCCCTGGAGCGTGGCCCACTCGCGGCCAAGATTCGCGGCCTCTTCCGCGCCTTGATAGTGGCTGTCGTAGATGTACTGAATCACCGTGCGACCATCGTGCAGCTTGTATGTGTATGGCACATGGTGAAAAAAGGTCAGCAACTCGTCCGGCGTCGTCGCGGCATCCTCATACATCTTTGCCACCTGCAGCGGATACTGCCCTGCATAGCCTGTGCCTGTCGCAACACTGCGGTCCATGCCTACGCCCTTTGCATCAGCGCGATGCCACTGGCCCCAGCCGTTGTTTTCGCTGGCCTCAATGTCTGGCCCGTAGTGCGTGCCCACCACGCCTGTCAGCGTCTGCATACCCAGCGGTCCGGTGTAGTGCTCATACGAGGGCCAGCTCTGCATCAGCATTTTTTCTACTGTTTGGACAACGTTTGTTTCTGTGCTGATTGTCTGCCGCGTCCACTCTTCAGCAATTTTTCCGGGAGCGAGTTCGGGATTCCACGCGAGCCGCCCGAATGCGTAGAGATTCGCCATGGCCAGCGGTGAGCCTAACCATTGTTGCCCAATGCCGGAGACACCGACCATTCCGCCTAATGGACGCTCAAAGCTTTTGCCCGCAAGAATCTCCTTGACCGGCGTAGCACGATTGCCGGCACGCATGTCGAAATCGAGAACCTCTTTCCACATGGGGGCGAGGTAAACAAGATGCCGCTGCTGGCCTGTGTACTCCTGCGTAATCTGCACTTCCATTGCCTGCGATGTCTGCGGAATGCCCGCAAACAAAGGCGAAACGGGCTCGCGAGCCTGGAAGTCGATTGGTCCTTCCTTAGTCTGCACAATCACGTTCGCGGCAAACTTGCCGTCGAGTGGATGAAAGATGTCATATGCTGCCCGTGCCCGGTCGGCCTTCGGATCATTCCAGTCAAGATGGTGGTTGTAAACAAACGCGCGGTAAAGCACCACGCCGCCATGCGGAGCCAGAGCATTTGCCAGCAGGTTTGCCGCGTCTGACGGGGTGCGGCCATAACTTGCCGGACCCGGCTGGCCTTCGCTATCCGCCTTTACGGTGAATCCCGCAAAGTCGGGAATAAGCTTGTAAATCGCATCGGTCTGGGCCTGCCACCATGCAATCACCTGCGTATCGAGCGGGTCATATGTTGGCAGGCCGCCAATCTTCTGCGGACTTGCAATATCCACGCTCAGCGCCACGCGCACGCCGTAGGGGCGCATCGTGTCGGCGATGCGCGCAATGCCCTGCAGCATATCTGGCTGCAGGAATGCGGCGGCATTGTTCACGTTATTCAGGTTGCATCCGTTGATACCAACCGAAGCCAGCAGCCGTGCATACTCTTTTACTTGCGAGAGGTCTTCACGCACATGGCCTGCATCGAAAAAGATGCTGCGCCCCGCAAAGCCGCGCTCAATGGAGCCATCCGCGTTGTCCCACTCATCCGTCCAGCGAATGGCGAGGGATGGCGTTTCATGCACGCCCGCTGCGGGTACCTCTTCGCCTTGCGACAACAACCGCAACAGCGCGAAAGCTCCGTATACAAGGCCCTGTTCCGTTGGCGACGAAATCAAAATCGATTGCGAGCCGGACTTGCTGTCATGCTCAATGGCAAAGCCCTGCTTTGCCGGAGCCCACGCAGAGGCCGCACGAAACTCCGGGCTCCTCTTTACATTGTTGTGGACCGCAATTCCGCCGCGCCGTGCTTCCGTTGCAGGATGCTGCTGCTTTGCAAATTCTGCATCGGTTCCCAGCACAATGGCGTCCGGACTGGCGATGCGTGTCAGCGCGCTCTTGCCAAGCATGCTGAGCAGCCCGCGCTCCAGCTCGCTCTTCGCGCTCTGCTCCACCGCGCCTGAGCCCAGCGTTCTGACTTGCGCCGGTACATGCGGGCGCTGCGCCTGCTGCCGATACTTCAGCCACGCATCCGCAGTCGTCTGCGTGCTTGCAGTTGCGGCAACCGTCAACAGAACTCCCAAGCAAATCGCTTTATTCATCGCAGAAGGAATTCTAGTCGAGCGTAATACGGGCCCGCTTGCGCAAAAGTAAAAAAGCCGCGCATGATGCGCGGCTTTTCATCGTTTCCGTCTCTGCTTAATTCGAGGTGGTTGTTGCAGCGGCCTTCACCGTCAGCACAAAGCTCGCCGAGTGAGTGGTAGCCGTCACGCCATCCGAGGACTGCGCCGACACCTTCATCTGATAGGTGCCCGCCGGGGTCGGAAGGTTATATGGAGGTCCGTGGTTGTAGTAGTTGTAACGCGGATTGCAGGCCGTCATGCCGAGCGAGCCAACCAGCGCCACCAGCGCAATCATCACCAGCCGCGCCCAGCCGCCCTTGCGTGCGAAGGAAGCCAGACCGAGCAGCCCTGCCGCTCCGGGAATCAGAAGCGCCAGCACCATGCCGTTGCTCTTTGTTGCCAGCGCACCGTGCGTCGGCTGCGCCTGCGTGGAGAGCACCATATCGCTGGTAATCGCAGCGGTTACACCCTTCTGAATCTCCACGTTCTCTGGCGTGAAGTTACAGGTGGACTGGTCCGGGTAGCCCGAGCAGGAAAGCGTCACGAACATCGGCGCGGAAAGCGCGCTGGAGTTCACCGGAGTGAGCGAGATGATGGCATCGCCCGACTGGCCCTGCGTCAGGGAAAGCGAAGCGGGGTTCAGAGCAATCTGGAAGTCCGGCGTGCCGGTGGCTGCCGCTGCAGCTTCCGCAGTGGCGGAAACCGAGCTGGCATGCGCCTCGTCACCCTGATAGACAGCGCGCAGCGAGTGCTGGCCGGCAGGAAGGTCAGCCGTAACGGTGGCCTTGCCATCCGCATCGAGCACTGCGCCGCCAATGGCCTTATCGCCGTCCTCAATCATCACCGCGCCCACGGCTGCGCGACCATCCGCGCCCGTTACAGCAACGGAGAAGATGCCCTCGGTAAAGTTGTTTCCATTGCGAGCCACAACGCGCGTCTGCGCATCGAGACGAGTCTGAGTCGCAAGCGAATCCGAAGAAGCATGAGCAGGCGCGGCCAAGGCCATGCTCGCCACACCGATACCAGTTCCAATTAACGCAAGCCGCAGCCTGCGGCCAAACAAACCTCTCACGTGCACCTGCTCCGGAATTCTCAAAAATCCAACCCTTTGCCCTAATTGGCCAAGTACAACCATTGTACCGGACCACTGCGGGACTGGCCGCCCAGGCAAAAGCGCCTTTGGCGCCGTGTGCTTAGAAGCCGTCGTGGGTGAGTATTGGACGTTGGCCGGCGCGCAATGGCATCCATCTCCGTCCCACGTCCGTCGCGAAAAGCCGCAGCTGCCGGTTAAGGCCTGCCGGTGAGCTTATGGATCAGCTCCACTTCGCTTTGCTTGTACGGCTTGCCGTCGGTGTAAAAGACATCGTGGAACCACACCGCCGGCTCCTTATTGACGTACGGATGCTGCCACGAGTCCCACGGCAGATACGTCTGCATCTTGCCCTTCACCAAGCCCCAGTTAATCGCCGCCACGTGGTGCTCCTTCGCTATGGGGAGATTCGCGTCAAAGGTACTGCCGACGCCGCGGGCCATGTACTCCGTGCAGAGAATAGGGCGGTGGTACTGCTCCAGCCATTGGATGTGCTTTTCAAAATCAGCGGGCGGGCCGTAGTTGTGGAAGCTGATGACGTCCGACTGCTCCAACTGGACGCGCTCCATCGGCTTCATCTTTTCCGGCGAGCTCCAGTCGCCTTCCCACATGCCGCTGGTCAGCGGCTGACGCGGATGCGTGCTTCGAGCCCAGGCAAAGACCTGCGGCAGCAGGGCGCGGACCAGCTCTTCCTTGTTGGCCGGTTCTTCCTTCTCGTAATTTCCGCCGCCCTTGTTCGATGGCTCATTCCAGACATCCCACGCAAGAATGCGGTCGTCCTTCGCGAATGCTCCAACTACGCCCTTTACATAACTCTCAAGCCGCGGGTACTGCTTAGAGTCCTCAAGCACTGCCACTCCGGGCGCCTGCACCCAGACGGAGTTATGTACACCCGGCGTTGGCTGCCGCTGCGGGCCGAGCTTGGGATTGGGGTCCCAGCAGGAGTCGAAGAGCACAAAAACCGGGCGGATGTGATGCTTGGCCGCAATCGTGAGAAACGTGTTGATGCGCTTCTTGAAACCCGCCTGATCCTGCTCCCACAGCAGGTTGTGCAGAAAGACGCGCATGGTGTCCATGCCGATGGCTTCGGCCCAGCCCAGCTCGCGGTCAATCGTGGCCGGGTCAAAGGTGTCCGCCTGCCACATTTCCAGCTCGTTGCCTGCGGTAGAGGGCAGAAAATTCGCGCCAACCAGCCACGGCTGCTTTGCGTACCAGGCATCGGCCCGCTCGGCGGTCCAGCGTGCCGGGGACTGCGCCATTCCGCTTGCCATCATTCCCAGGGTGAGCGCCAGCGCCGCGCATATTTTCCACGCACTCTTTTTCCGCATTTCATCCCCCTGCAATCTTTTGAGTCACAGGCTTTGTGAAAACGTTTCCGCCACCACCTTAGTGAATCCTGTGTGACACGCGCAAGTGACGAGTCCCATGGGCGTCGTTTATCGTCCTATTCGTATGAGCAATTCGGTTACCGCAGCCCAACATGCGTCGCATCCGGCCCCTCACCCCGCGCCGGAAGCCGAGGAAGTCTACCGCCGCTGGCTTCAGTTTCTTGACGATGAGTTTGAACGCCACAGTACGCCCGACCGCCGCGCCGAGATTGTGCGCGACCAGCTTTACCAGATTTACCTTGGCCGTCCGCATGGCGGAAAGCTGAACCTCACCCTTACCAGCGAGCTGCCCGGCAACGTGGCCGCGCTCAACCTGGACTCGCAGAACGCTACGCTGGAATCCGGCCACTTTCCCGACTGCGACCGCGAGAGGTTTCTCCCGCTCAAGCCACTGCTCTGGTTCTGGCAGATGTTTGACCGCTCACCGCTGGGCCTGAACCACTGGCTCGGCATCCGTTTTCGCAGAATGCTGGGCCGCCACATCTTCGCGCACATGGGAACCGGCGTTCGCATCCACTCCGGCGTGGACCTGACCTACGGCTACAACCTCTCGATTGGCGATAACGTCGTCATCCGCCAGCGCGCCCTGCTCAATGACCGCGGCGGCATCACCATCGGCGATAACGCGGTTATCGGCTCCTTTGCCCGCATCTATTCGCACTCCCACTCGCATGAGAATTTCGACGATATTACGCTCGACCCGGTGGAAATCGGTGATCACGCGCGCATCGGCAGCCACGCCATCGTCATGGCCGGAACCAAGGTTCCGCCCAGCGCGGTTGTAGGAGATTTCCCCTCAGGGCGGCGCTGATTCCTGGTGCGCCGCCGCACCGCAAAGCAGGACGCAGGCAGAGGCAAGCGGAATGCTAATCTAAGTCTTCCGTCGTCTGGAGTTTTCGCTTGAGTCCCAACGCGCTCGTCATCGCACTCTTTCAGCTCGTAATTCTCATCTTCTCGCTCACGGTGCACGAGTGCGCCCACGCGTGGATGGCCTCGCGCCTGGGCGACCAGACGGCGCGGCTGCAGGGGCGAGTCACGCTGAACCCGGTGGTCCACATCGACCCCGTCGGCACGCTGCTCTATCCCATCCTCTGCCTCTTCCTCTTTCATAGCGGAATCCTCTTCGGATGGGCCAAGCCGACGCCGGTGATTACACGCAACTTCAAAAAAATTGTTCGCGACGACAATCTGGTCACGCTCGCAGGGCCGTTCTCCAACCTGCTCATCGTATTGGCCGCCTTCCTCGTTTTGGCGGTCATCCTGATTGCTGTTCCCGGGGGCCGCATGCTGGTGCTCTCCACCTTCATCGGCATGCAGACCGCCGCGATGGGCTCGGGAATCGGCGCGCTGGTGGTGCTGGCAATCCTGGCCATCGAGCTTAACCTGACGCTCTTCTTCTTCAACCTGCTGCCGGTTCCTCCGCTCGACGGAAGCCGCATTGTGCGGAATATGCTGCCCTATAACGCCATGCGCGCCTACGACAACCTGAACGGCTTTGCCAGTTGGGCGCTGATGATTGTGCTTGGATGGTTCCTGCTGCCGCTGGTCATGGGGCCGTCGCTGGCGCTGATCTTCGGAACACTCAGCAGCCTGCCGGGCAAATAACGCAGACGCTCCCGCTACAATCAAAAGAGCCGGAAACGGCGCCATCTTTTCATGCGACAGGCACCATGTCCAACCAGAATGTAGAACAGAAACCCCGTGTCCTCAGCGGCATGCGCCCCACCGGCAAACTCCACCTTGGCAACTACATGGGAGCGCTGGCCAACTGGGTCAAGCTGCAGGATTCCGATAAGTACGAGTGTTATTTCTTCATCGCCGACTGGCACGCGCTGACGACGGATTATGCCACTCCGGACCGGGTAAAACTGAACACTCTGGACGTTGCACTGGATTGGCTGGCTGCCGGGCTCGACCCGGAAAAATCTAAAGTTTTCATTCAAAGCCATGTGCTGCAACACGCGGAGCTGCATCTGCTTTTCAGCATGATTACGCCGCTCGGCTGGCTGGAGCGCGTACCGACCTACAAGGAGCAAATCGAAAATCTGAAGGGTAAGGACCTCTCCACCTACGGATTCCTCGGCTATCCGCTCCTGCAATCCGCAGATATCCTGCTCTATCAGCCGGAGTTCGTTCCCGTCGGCCAGGACCAGGTGGCCCACGTCGAGCTTACCCGCGAAGTTGCACGCCGCTTCAACTCGCTCTATAAGACTTCCGTCTTTCCGGAACCAGAAGCCTTGCTGACACCGTCGCCAAAACTCACCGGCACAGATGGCCGCAAGATGTCGAAGAGCTATGGCAACACCATCGGCCTTTCGGAATCGCCTATTACCGCAGGCAAAAAAGTCCTGGAAATGTCCACCAATGGGCAGCGAATTCAGCAGAGTGAACCGGGAAATCCCGACCTCTGCCCGGTAGGAGATTTGCATAAGGCTTTCAGCGCTCCCGAAGTCGTAGCGGAAACCCAGCAAGGCTGCCGGACGGCATCCATGCGTTGCGAGTCCTGCCGGCTCCTCGCTTCCCACTCCGTTCTTACAGTCACGGAGCCTATTTACACCAGACGCCAGCAACTTGAATCCCAGATCGACAACACATGGGAGATGCTTCGCGCGCAATCCCTCAAGGCAGCCGAGCGCGCCGAGCAAACCATGACCGCCGTTCGCGCCGTCTTCGACCTTTCGCATGATTTGGGTTCGGTGCGGCGCTACTTTGGCGCCAGCTCTGCAGACGCTCGCGACCCGCGTGACCTGAGCGAAAACGCAGAATGGTGGAACCTGCCGCAGGACCAGCGCGCCAAGCTGTTGCGCGACTACTGGCGCAATCATCTTGCTCCGCGCGATGTTGCTCTTTCGCAGGAAAGCAATCGCGTTTTCACATCCATCGAACGGGAGCTTGAGGAGCCTTATCTCACCCCGAAGAAGAAGCGCGTCTTTGTTGCCTCTTCGCAGAATGAGCTTTCAGGCTCGGATACGTGGGCATTTGAGATTCCGGCCCGTTCGTATGAGGTGTGGGTGCTGCTGTGCTGGCAAAAAGATAACTACCGCCTGCTCGATTTTTGTATTCCCCAAAAGGTCTTTGCAACGGCCTTTGCCGCGGCGAAAAAATCGGTCAAGAAGGACGAGAAAATTGCAGTTCTGCTCAAGCGGACAGACGACAATCACTTCTCCCTGCAAATTGGTGGAAGTGACGCAACCGACATAGCTCTCTTGCTGAAGAACTACGACCCCATCCAATAGGCGCAAATCTGGGCGAAACGCGGCAGAAACAGGAAAACTGCCGCGTTTCCCACATCTCAATGTGGGTTATACCTCTAAAAATCCCTCTATTTTGAGCGAAAATTAAAGCAGCGATGAGCGATTCCCCCAATCCGTCCGTAACCGAGCAAACCACCGAAGCACAAGCGCCCGCGCAGACCGGCCCCATGCTTGTACTCACGCCCCCGCCCGGCCCCGCCGACCTTACCCCGGCCAAGCCCGCACCCAAGGCGAAAAAAGCCGATGCCGCCAAGATCGAGGAGGACAAGTTTTCGCCGTTCTCCATCATCGTGGGCCAGGTGTATGACGGCCCGCTCGACCTACTGCTGGACCTCATCCGCAAGCAGGACATCGACATCTACGACATCCCCATTGCGAAAATTACTGCGCAGTTCCTCGCCTACGTGGACCAGCTAAAGTCCACGGACGTGGACGTAGCCGGCGAGTTCATCTACACGGCCTCACTGCTCATCCACATCAAGAGCAAGATGCTGCTGCCCCGCGCTCCCAGCGGCCCGGAAGAAGCTGCCGAAGACCCGCGCCGCGAGCTTGTTGAGCGCCTGCTCGAGCACGAAAAATTCAAAAATGCCGCGCAGATGCTGCATGAGAAACAAATGCTCGAGTCCGCCGCGTGGACCAACCCCGGCATCCGCGAATTCAAGAACGACGCCGAAGCCGAGCCGGAAATCGCCGCTGATACCACCGATCTCGTTCGCATCTTCCAGCAGATTCTGGACCGCGCCCGCCGCCGCCCCGTCTTCAACGTGGAAGAGGACCAGGTAACCGTCGGCCAGATGATCCAGTTCCTCACCCGCCGCCTCACGATGGAAGACCGCCCCATAGCGCTCCGCAAGCTGCTCTCAAACAGCAAATCCGAGCGCGCACTGGTAGCTACGTTCCTCGCATTGCTGGAATTAGTCCGCCTGCAGGCCATCCTCTTGCGGCAGGACAAAATCTTCTCCGAAATCTTCATCAAGAAGAACACCAGCTTCGAGTCCGTCATGAACGACATCACGGCGCAAGCCCAGGACGACTGGCGGTAAGTAAAGTTATAACTTTCGTTCTAAACTACGTTAGAATTTAAGTTATAACTTGGCAAGGAGGCGAACATGGCTGCAGCGACTCAAATTGAATCTCGAATTATTGCAATTGGTAACTCCAGCGGCGTCATTCTCCCCAAAGAAGCCATGGCAGAGATGAAGGTGGAGCGAGGTGACAAGATTTATTTCACCCGCACGCCGGATGGCGGCTTTCGCATGACGCCTTATGACGAAGAATTTGCAGCCCAGATGGAGGCAGCAAGGGAAATCATGCGTCAAAATCGAGATGTCCTCAAGAGATTGGCGGAATGATCGAGCCCATCTGGATTCGTATCGATGTAGTTCTAGCAATGCATGAGGAAGTTTTGGCATTAGATGGCGGCCCAAGTGGAGTCCGCGATATGGGTCTGCTGGAATCTGCGCTTGCGCGTCCCAAAAATCTCTTTGCATACGCGGAACAGCCGCCTTCCTTCGCCCAGCTTGCGGCCTCTTATGCCAAAGGAATCGTTGCAAATCATCCATTCGTAGATGGAAACAAGCGCGCTGGGTTTATGGTCGCGCTCACATTCCTCCTTCGTAACGGCTTTGTGGTCACAGCATCAAGAGAAGACCGTGTTTTAACGTTTTGGAATCTCGCCGCTGCAGAAGTCTCGGAAGAACAACTAACTGCCTGGTTTGAGCGCAATATCGCTCCGCGCTAAGCCGCTTTCTTTCTGTCGCCCTCTATTTATTTATTCCTTATTCATCTTCGTGGTGTATCCCTTGGCTGGTCTGGGAATGTTTCCCCACGCAGTTTCCCGGACAAAAGCCAACCTATTTTTCGGAGCGCCCCATGTCTGACCTGGCTACTACCGCCGGCGCCGCCCCCCGGGGCGGGTCTCTGCTTGACAACAAAATGAAGAAATCTCCCGCGTGGCTCAGCGGGGCCATCATCCTCGTTGCCCTTGTTGGAGGCCTCGGCTACGTTGGTTTCAACATCGCCAACGACCTCGGCAACATCACGCTCGGCAGCATCTGGCCTTACCTGCTGCTCGGTACCGCGCTCTTTATCGCACTCTGCTTCGAGTTCGTGAACGGTTTCCACGACACCGCCAACGCCGTGGCCACCGTCATCTATACGCACTCGCTAGAGCCAAACCTTGCCGTGGTCTGGAGCGGCCTCTGCAACCTGATCGGCGTGCTCACCTCGGCAGGAACCGTAGCCTTCACCATCATCACGCTGCTGCCCGTCGAGTTGATTCTCAAGGTCTCTTCCGGCGCGGGCTTCGCGATGGTCTTCGCACTGCTCATCGCTGCCATCCTCTGGAACCTCGGCACCTGGTGGCTCGGCCTTCCGGCTTCGAGCACGCACACCATGACCGGCTCCATCATCGGCGTGGGCGTGGCCAACCAGCTCCTCTCCGGCGGTGGCGGAACCTCTGGCGTGGACTGGGGTCAGGCCAGCAAGGTCGGCTGGACGCTGCTGCTCTCTCCGATTGTCGGTTTCCTCGGCGCCTTCCTGCTCTTCCTCATCTCCAAGGTGACCGTGCGCTATCCTGAGCTCTACTCGGCGCCCAAGGACAACACACCGCCGCCGTTCCCCATCCGCGTGCTGCTGGTGCTCACCTGCACGCTGGTCAGCTTCTTCCACGGCTCCAACGACGGCCAGAAGGGCATGGGCCTCATCATGCTCATCCTCATCGGAACCGTCCCGACAGCCTATGCGCTCAACCATGCCGTCACCGCGCATGATCTGCAGGACTTCATCGCGGCCAGCGAGCGCGCCGTCTCCATCATCGACGCGCACGTGGACAGGAACGCCGTCCTCGGCAACGACCCGCGCAGCGAACTGACCGATTACCTGCGTACCAAGAAGCTGCAGCCCGACACGATGACCGCCCTTCGCGAAAGCATCCGCGATCTGGAAGGCAACGTGAAGGCCTATGGCGACTACAAGCACGTTCCGCCCAGCCAGCAGTCCAACGTCCGCAACGACATGTACGTCACCAGCGAAGCCCTCCGCGTGATGGAGAAGAACAAGCAGGGTAGCTTCACCAAGGACGAGCAGGACGCGCTCGACAACTACAAGAAGCGCGTAGACAAGGCCACCAAGTTCATTCCCACCTGGGTGAAGGTAGCTGTGGCTCTCGCTCTCGGCCTCGGCACCATGGTCGGCTGGAAGCGCATCGTGGTAACGGTCGGTGAAAAAATCGGCAAGGAGCACCTGACCTACGGACAGGGCGCTGTAGCCGAAATCATGGCCGCCTCCACCATCGCGCTGGCCGACGGTCTCGGCCTGCCGGTCTCCACCACCCACGTCCTCAGCTCCGGCATTGCCGGCACGATGGCAGCCAACAAGAGCGGCCTGCAGCTCTCAACCATTCGCAACATCGCCGCCGCGTGGGTCTTCACGCTGCCGGCAGCGGCTATCCTCTCGGGCGTACTCTTCTGGATCTTCCGCATGGTTGCCCCCAACTAAATTCCTCGTTTGGACACGCTTCTTCCTTCGCGCCGCGGTCAACCAACCGCGGCGCTTTTTCTTGTCCCTCTGAAACGCCCGGCCCACCCACAGCACCAATCCTGTAAGCGAAAACCATTCCGCACAGGAGCCCCTATGCACGCCTACATCGCCGCAGCCGCAGTCTCGCCCATACTCATCGTCATTGCCATCATCGCCATTCTCATCGGATAGCTCACGATGATTGTTCTCGGCAGTCGAAACCATTCCCGCCAGCGCGCACTGCATTTTCCAGCACAGCCCCGGAAATCAGGCCCCGCGGAAACGCGCCTCTCCTCCTGCAGCAAAGCAGCAGAAGACAGCGGCAAAAATCAGCACCACACACAAACATCCTCCTCCAGAACCGCACTCTCCCTTCGGCGTAATTAAGTCCAAAGAGCGCAGTTTTTGCCTGCTTGCCGCTTGTCCCTCTGGTCCTTTGGCCCTGTTTTTCCCCGGTTTTCCTAAGCCCAGCCCGCGCCTGACCGTTCTTTCCTTTACCATTACTAATGGGATGAGTCTGAAAGCTAAGCTGGAAGCCGTTATTTATGCCGCCGAGGAGCCAATTACCCTGGCTCAGCTCGCTGCCCTCTTTGCCGCCGATGCGCTGGAGCACAAAGCCGCGCAAGCCGCCGAAACCGAGGAAAGCGCCGAAGAACAAACCCTGCCCCTGCTGCCCGAGGACGACAACGCCTCTTCGCCGGTTGCGGAAGTAGCCCCGCCAGCCGCTGAAGAAGGGGAGACGAGCCCCGAGCTGTCTAATCAGGAGCCGTCTGCTTCGGACCAGCCCAGTCCAGACCAGCCCGCCGAAACTACCGAGTCCGCCGCGGCGGAACCCTCAGACCCCGCCGCAGCCGCCAAGCAGGAAGCCAAGCAGCGCGACCGAGAAGTGAAGTCCATCCTGCGCGAAATCCTCGACGAGCTCGTCGCCGACTACGAAGCCGACGACCGCGGCATTGAAATCCGCGAAATTGCCGGCGGCTACCGCATGGCTACCAAGCCATCCAGCCACGACGCCGTCCGCCTCTTCGTCAAAAGCCTCAAGCCGCCGTTGAAGCTCTCGCTTCCCGCGCTTGAAACCCTTGCCGTCATCGCCTACAAGCAGCCCATCACCGCGCCCGAGGTCTCCGAGATCCGCGGCGTCGAGTCGGGCGGCGTGCTTGGTTCGCTCATGGCGCGCAAGCTTATCGCAACCGCCGGCCGCAAGCAGGTTATTGGCCGGCCCATTCTCTACAAAACAACCAAGGAGTTTCTGCTTCGCTTCGGCCTCAAGGACATCAACGAACTGCCCTCAATGGAGGAGTTCGAGAAGATGGCCGCGGTCGAAATTGACGAGATGGAACCGGAGACAGCCACGGAGCTGGCGCTTGAAACAGGCGCCGAAACCGCGGAAATATCCGAAGAAACAGCCGCGGAGAGCGCGCCTGTTGATCCACAAGCATCGGAAAACGCATCAGACTCTTTAGAACCAGAATCGATTGAATCAAGCCAGCAGGCAGAAACAGAGGCCGCACCCGATGCCCCCGAAGAAAACCAGCAAGACCCCGGCGAAGAAGTCGCCGGTGAAGAAAGCAGCGCCGAAGAAGGCAGCCGCGAAGAAAGCTCCAGCGAAGACAGCAGCGAAAAAGTCGCCGAGCCCGAAACCGAAGAAATCCACTAAGACCATCTCGATTGAGGAAATCGAGGCACCCGGCGTTCCCGCAACCGCGTCCAAGGGCGCCAAGGGTCGTATTGAGACGATTCCCTACGAGGAATCCACACCTGCGCCCAAGTTTCCCACAGACGAAGAGTTGGATTTAGAGCTCGAAGACGAGCTGGAAGCCGACGAAGAGGGCTTTTTCGACGATTCCGATGAGGATGACGACGAAGACGATGAGGAAATCGAGGACGAATCTGAGGAAATCGACGAAGACGATGAGGACGAAGAAGAGGACGACTCGATAGACGATGAGGATTCGGATGATGAATCCGAGCCAGATACGGAAGAGTCCAGCATTCCCCGGGAACCCGGAAAGCTCGAGCGTCTGCACAAAATCCTCGCCGCCGCCGGAGTAGCCAGCCGCCGCCACGCCGAAGAACTCATCACCGAAGGCCGTGTCCAGGTGAACGGCCAGACCGTCACTACGCTTGGCTTCAAGGCCGATCCGTCGCGCGACCACATCCGCGTGGACGGCAAGCTGCTGCAGGGCGCGGAGAAGCTGCGCTACTTCATCCTCAACAAGCCCAAGGGCTTTGTGACCACGGTGAGCGACCCCGAAGGCCGCCCCACGGTCATGCAGTTCTTTGGCCGCCTCAACGAGCGTCTTTATCCCGTTGGCCGCCTCGACTTCCAGAGCGAAGGCCTGCTGCTGGTCACCAATGACGGCCCGCTCGCCAACAAGCTCACCCGCGCCGAGTCTGGCGTGGAAAAAACCTACCTCGTGAAAGTCTCCGGCAATCCCTCGGATGAGGCTCTGGCCCGCCTGCGTTCCGGCGTCATCATCCCCAAGGGCAAGCCCGGCGAAGGCAGCGTCAAGACATCACCAGCGCGCATCCGTCTCGTCCGCGCCGGCGAAAACCCGTGGTTTGAAATCGTCCTGATTGAAGGCCGTAACCGCGAGCTGCGCAAAATGTTCGCGGGTGAAGGCCACAACGTCGAAAAGATTCGCCGCGTCTCCTACGGACCGCTGGTTCTCGACATCGACCAGGCGCAGATTCGCGAGCTCGACCCATCAGAGCTTGAGAAGCTGAAGCTGGCAGCCGAAGGCAAGTACAGGTCGCGGAAGATTGATTTCAGCGTGCTGCTGCCCAAGGAAGCCGGGCGCTCCGTAGACCACGACGCAGCCAAGGAGCGCGGCAAGCGGCCTTACAGCAAGAATTTCCGCTTCAGCGACCGTGGCGGTTTCGGCGGACGTGGTGGGGACAAGCCCTTCCGTCCGCGCCGGGAAGAAGGGGATGCACCCCGTGATAGCCGTGGGCCGCGCCGGGAGTCTGGTGGCGAAGGCAGCAGCTTCCAGCGTGGTCCTCGCCGGGACGGGGAAGAACGCAGCTTTGCGCCCCGTGGTGACCGTCCATTCCGCCCGCGCGGAGAGGGACGCCCAGAGGGTGACCGTCCTCGGTCTGGCTTTGGTGGAAAGCCGGGCTTTGGCGGACGCGGCGGCGATAAGCCCTTCCGCCCGCGCCGTGAGGAAGGCGATGCCCCTCGTGAAAGCCGTGGGCCGCGCCGGGACGGGGAAGAGCGTAGCTTTGCACCCCGTGGCGACCGCCCGCGTACTGGTTTTGGCGGAAAGCCAAAGTTCGGTGGACAGGGAGACAAACCGTTCCGTCCACGTCGGGAAGGCGAAGAGCGTAGCTTTGCGCCGCGTGGCGACCGTCCGTTCCGGCCTCGTGGAGAGGGACGCCCGGATGGCGACCGTCCTCGGTCTGGCTTTGGTGAAAAGCCGGGCTTTGGTGGACGTGGCGGCGATAAGCCCTTCCGCCCGCGCCGCGAGGAAGGCGATGCACCCCGTGAAAACCGTGGGCCGCGCCGGGAATTCGGCGGAGGAGGCGACTTCAAGCGTGGTCCCCGCCGCGAAGGGGAAGAACGCAGCTTTGCGCCTCGTGGTGACGGCCCTTTCCGCCCACGCGGAGAAGGCCGTCCGGAAGGTGACCGCCCCCGTTCCGGCTTTGGTGGCAAACCCGCCTTCAAATCGGGCGGAAAGCCAGCGTTCAAGTCAGGTGGCAAGCCCGGCTTTAAGTCAGGCGGAAAACCGGGCTTCAAATCCGCAGGCAGACCGGGCGGCAAACCGGGTGGCCGCTCAAACTTCGGCGGCAAGCCCGGCGGCAAATCCAGCTTCCGTGGCAAACCCGGAAAAGGCCCCCGCTAAGCCACAGCCCATTCACCCCGTGCGTATCCCAGGTCTCTACATTCAGAGACCTGGGATGCCCATACGGCCAGTTCTCTCATTTCAAGTTCTTCCGTCGTCCCTGTGGAAAACCCTTGTCAAGCCCTGGGAACCAAAATATTTTCTAACTCGTTGATTCCATTAAGCAAAAATCCTGGCCCGGTTTGCGCTCCATTATGGTGCTTTATGCCAAACTAAAAATAAGCAGAAATGGCACAGAAAAACGGCCCGATTCCCTGGGAATCGGGCCGTTCTGTTTTTTTCTGCTAACTCGCTGACTTGCTAAGCGCGAAGCGCGGCGGACTCGCTAATTCCAAAGAAAAGAGAACTCAATGCCATCAACGGCAGGCATACCCCACTTCTCCCTTGTCCCTCTTCCCCTGTCCCGGCCTTCTC
>NZ_JBZYWK010000033.1:0-25383 GCF_059115385.1 Occallatibacter sp. FHG110214_02
GTGATTGCCGACAAGGGCTACGACTCGGACAAGATCGTCGCGCATGTGAAAGTGGCGATGAAAGCCCAGGCGGTGATTCCGCCGCGCTCCAACCGCAAGCTGCAGCGCGAGTACGACAGAACCTTGTATAAGCTGCGCAACCGCATCGAACGCTGTTTCAGCAGATTAAAACAGTTCCGCAGATTCGCCACTCGCTACGAGAAATCGAAAACGTGCTTCCAAGCCCTCGTCGCACTCGCCTGCTCTGCCATCATCCTTAACCTAATTGTCGATACGGCCTAATCAGGACACAGGCGCAACGCGCAGCACGCAAACCAGCGCCGAAGGCTCATATTCGCTCCTCGACGTGCTCCCCGGCACCTATTCCGTCTCCGCAGCCGCCAAGGGCTTTGCCTCCTATCGCATTCGCGACGTCAAACTGGAAGTCAACCGCCAGGTCCGAGCAGACATCACGCTCCAACCCGGCTCCGTCACCACGGAAGTCACGGTCACAGGCTCCGCGGCTACCCTGCAAACGGAAAACGCTGAAGTCAACTCGGAAATCAGCCAGACGCAGCTAAGCGCATTGCCCACCACCTCCAGCGCAGGCCGCAACTTCCAGGCGCTCTATACCATCATCCCCGGCGCATCCGCCGTGCAGGAAAAGAACTCCACCTCCGCCAATCCCTCCCGTTCCATGAGCGCCAACATCAACGGCACTTCCTACAACGGCAACACCACCCGCATCGACGGCGCCGTCAACTACTACGGCTGGCTGCCCTATCTCATCGCCTACGTTCCTCCCGCCGACTCCATTGAAAACGTCAGCTTCACCACCAACGCCTTCAATGCAGAGCAAGGCCAGGCCGGCGGCGCTACCATCAAAATCACCACCAAGTCTGGCACCGCGCACTTCCACGGCAGCGCATGGGAGTACTACCAGGACGCCGCCATCAACGCCAAGCCCTACACCTACACATCACCCACCGCTGTTCCCAAAAGCGTCTTCCACGAGTTCGGCTTCAACATCGGCGGCCCCGTTTACATCCCGCACATCCTCACCGGAAAAAAGAAGCTCTTCTTCTTCGAGAACTGGGAGCGCACCACGCAGCGCAAACTCATCACTGGCACCTTCACCGTGCCCACAACACAAATGCTCGCAGGCGATTTCTCCCAAGCCATCGACCAGGGCCTGCTCTACGACCCGCAACCCGGCGGAGCACCCATCGCCGATGGAACCGAAGGCGCAGTCAGCGGCTATCTACTACCAGCCAACCGCACCACCACCTTCATGTCGGAGTACGGCTGCAACTGCATCCCCGCATCGCGCCAATCCTACGCAGCCGCTACCATGCTCGCTCTCCTCAAGCCCATCTCCTCCACCATCGGCACCCCCTCCGACACGCTCATCTCGCAAGGCATGGCCAACGACTACATCGCCACCGGAACCTACGCCTACACCCGCACCACATCCGACTCGAAGATCGACTACGTTCCCTCTGAGAACACCCACATCTTCGGCAAATACTCCATCGAGCCCTTCACCATCAACGACCCTCAAGCTCTCGGCGCAGCAGGCGGCAACTCCATCGATGGCGGCCAGCCCGGTATCACCGGCGGACGCATCCAGAACGTCGGCCTCGGCATAAGCCATGTCTTCTCGCCCACGCTCGTTCTCGACGCCGACTTCGGCTACACCCGCCAGGTCTCCGGCGCACAATCCGCCATCGACATCGCCGACGGCAACTTCGGCACCGACACGCTGAAAATCCCCGGCACCAACGGCTCAACCGTTGACTACGCAGGCCAGCCCATCATCGCCTTCAGCCGCACGCCAACCTCCGTCGGCCTCGCCTTCTCCACGCTGGGCAACGCGCAAACCGCCAACCCCTTCAAGTTCCGCGACAACCAGTTCACCGGAGACGTCAACCTGAGCTGGGTCAAAGGCAAGCACTCCACCAAGTACGGCTTCACCTACTATCACTTCCTGCTGAATCACTTCCAGCCCAATCTCGGTTCCGGCGTCTCCAACCCGCGCGGCGGCTTCATCTTCTCCGGCCTCATGACCTCCACCGGAGGAGCCACCAACTATAATGCACTCGCCGACTTCCTTCTCGGCCTGCCCAACAACGGCACCGACGCCACCAATAGCCCAGTCTCCAAGGCCGAACAAATGTTCGATCCCAACTCCTATCGCTGGACAGAAATCGGCGCCTACGCGCAGGACACCTGGACCGTCACCCCGCAGCTCACCATCACCTACGGCATCCGCTACGAGTTCTACCCCACGCCCTACCGCAACAACAGCGGCATCTTCATCGTACATACAGAAAACCCGCTCGACAGGAACGTGGAAATAGGCGGCACCAACGGCAATCCTCAAGGCGCAGGCCTCGATGTAGGCCACGGCAACTGGGTTCCCCGCATCGGCGTCAACTACAAGCTCGATAACAAGACCGTAGTCCGCACCGGCTTCGGCCTCACCACCGACCCCGACAGCTTCCGCTTCCTCCGCGATGCCTACCCCGCATCCATCACCGAAAACTACACAGGCGCAGCCAACGGAACCATCGCCGTAGACACCGCCAACACCGCGCACTACAGCACCGGCGAGCCCATGACGCTCACCTACGGCATTCCAAAAATCAGCTACCCTGACCTCTCCACAGGCTTCGTCTCTCTGCCGCTCGCGGCCAGCACACAGACTGCCCCGCTCAAGTACGACCGCGGCTACATCATGAGCTGGAACCTCTTCTTCGAGCGCCAACTACCCGCCCAGATTGTTGCCAACATCGGCTACGTCGGCACGGAGTACGTCCGCCAGCCCGTCAACGTCACGCCTTACAACTCTGCACAGTTGCCCTCGGCCGGCACACCTTGCATGGCCAACGGCCAGTACACCCCCTCCACAGGACTCAGCGGTCCATGCAGCTTCCAGGCCAACACGCTCATCAACCAGCAGTGGTGCACCGGCACATCCAACCTCACCTGCTACAACAACGGTGCCATCACCGTGAATGAGCCGCTCTTCCGCTCCTTCTACAACGGCCTGCAAACGCAGCTCACCCGCAACGTCGGAAAGAACTCCATCGGCGTCGTCTACACCTACTCCAAGGCCATCGACTTTGAAGACAACGGCGCGGGCTCCGGCTCCGGCGGCACCACCTACAACTATCCCGGCTACTGGCAATACAACCGCGGCCTCGCCGGATACGACATGAAGCACAACGTCCAGATCTACGGCGTCTACAGCCTGCCCTTCGGCTACGGCCAGCCCTACGCTAACCACGGCGCACTCGCATGGATCATCGGCGGCTTCCAGCTCAACGGCCAACTTAGCCACCAGAGCGGCACGCCCTTCTCCATACTCGCCAACTCCAACCTGCTCGGCAGCATCGCTCCCGGCATCGGCTCTACCTTTGCGCAGCTCGTCAAGCCCTATCACCAGCTAGGCGGTCACAACCGCGGCGCAGCCGGCGGCACAGACCTCTCCGGCGGCAAAGGATGGTTCGACCCCTCCTCCTTCGCCAACCCCAACGTCGCTGCTTACACCGCAGCCAACGTCACTCCGCCCTTCGCCAACACTGGCCGCAACCAGTTCCGTGGCCCCGGCGTCACCAACCTCAACGCCAGCATCTTCCGCGCCTTTCACGTCTTCCGCGAGAGCGAGTTCCAGGTTCGCTTTGAAGCCTTCAACGTCTTCAACCACGCGCTCCTCTACTCCAACCCCAACGCCACTCTCACCTCAACCTCCAACATCGACAGCGGCAACTACGGCTCCTTAGGAACCGTCACCAGCTTCGGCCCCGGCTACTCTCCCACCGCAGGCTCAAGAACCCTGCAGTTCAGCGGCCGCTTCAACTTCTAAGACGAACCACGCCAGGAACAAAACGGCGGCAGCTCAGAAATGAGCCGCCGCTGTTTCTCTGCCGATTCACCACAAAAGCCCCGTGCCCCATCCTTCGCGCCTTTTGCAAAGGGTGGGACAGCACTCCCGCCAGCTCTCCCACCGCCAAGCTAAAAGCTGGAAGCTAACAGCTAAGAGCTGCCTTTCGCCCCCGGCCCACCCACAGCAAACAGCCGCGGAATCCTATCCACCGCCTTCGGCAGCGCCGGAAACTTCCCATGTGGCTCCGTCTGATACCAATACGCCACCGAATAAAAATCATCTGACCGCGTATTCGCATGCCCATGCTCCATCGTCACGCGAATCGACTTCTCAAACGTCACCGGACTCTCCGTGTGCCAGCGATACAAGCAATACCGCCCGCCAATCCGCTCCGCGTCCACCATGTACGGCGCTCCGTTGTGCGCAAAGCCAAAGGCCTGGCTCCCAAAATCCCACGCCCCGTTGTAGTAGTCTTCCGTCCCCGTCCCGTTAATCGTCGGCAGCGCATCGTCATCGATAAAAATCATGTCGTCGCCCTCGCCAAACCACCCATCCTGGTTCTGATAAACAGCATGCGTCACGCCCACAAAATGCCCGCGTCCCTGCGCTTCAAGAAAAATGTAGTTCCCCTCGCCATTCAGATTCTTGAGCTCATTCGCCGCCGCATCTCCGTTGCTCATCCAGTTATCCGTCACGCCCTTGCACGGAGCCTCCTGCCGGTACTGCGCATGAAACCGTCCCACATTCTCCGGCAGCGCGCCAAGCGTCACATAATCCACCGCAAAATAAAGCGCGCCGGTTGCTACCGGCCCTTCATTCGTAACCGTAATCTTCGCCGCCGTAGCAAACGGCATCTCGAAATACGAGTTCAACGCCTTCACCGGAGCCACCGCCAGCAGCTCCGACTCGTACGTGTAATACTCCCCCAGCCCCAGCCCAAAGAAATCCCCAATCGGCGTCTCAACAGAAGGCTCACTCTCGCCATCCCACCACGCCCGCAGCACAAGATTCTTCAAGTGGTGCCTGTCATCCGAAGCAATCGTGAACCACACATGCGTCACCACACCCGCACCTTGGATATCTATCAACGTAGCCGTAGCCCCCGGCTCCACGCGCACTGAGTCGCCATTCCCGCCGCTCTTGTCCCAGCTAGAAGCCCGCCGCGTTTTATACGACCGCAGCCGCGCCAGCCCCAGCAACTCCTCGCCGCCAGCTTCGCGCATCGCAGGCTCTTTCACTCCACCCTCACCCCATGCCGAGCCGGAAAGCACAGCCCCAGCCGCTGCCATCGTCCCCAACACCTTCCGCCGCGTAGGCAATCCACGCATCCCGTTCATAACGTCTCTCCCCTCCAAACAAAAACACGACACATCATATCCGCACACCCCACCGTCAATTCCCCAAAAACAAAAAGCGGCAGCTCATCGAGCCGCCGCTTCCTGTCACACGCTTATCTATCAGGGAACCGCAACAGTCGCAATATTCGATTGCACGCTGAGATTACCTGCGGCATCCACGCTCCTGACGGCATAGTCATAGCTCTGTCCGCTGGTCACCGCTTCATCCTCAAAGTTCGTTCCCAACTCACTCGAAGAATTCAGCGCTTGGTAATTCGTACTGCCGCTTGGCGCACGATAGACAAAATACCCAACCACGGGATCGCTTGAAATCGCCGGAGCATCCCACGTCAGTTGCACCTTATAAGAGGAGCCTGTTCCCACCGCAACGCCCGTCCCCATAAGGCTGACCGTAGTCGAGGAACCGCTCGAAGAGTTGCTGGAAATCACCATGCTTCCCGTAGCCGCTCCTGCCGCAGTTGGCTTGAAAGCCACATCCAGCGTCGCCGTCTGCTGTGGATTAATCACCAGCGGAAAGCTTGCGCCCGACATGCTGAAGCCGCTCCCGCTCAGCGTCACCGAATTCACCGTCACAGGCGAGCTTCCGCTTGAAGTCAGAGTGATTGTCTGCGTCGCAGAGCTATTCACCGTCACATCGCCAAAGGCAATGCTGCTGGAGCTAACTGTAAGCGTCGGCACCACGGCGCTTGCGCTCTCTCCCGTACCGGACAGGGAAACGCTCACACTCGAATTGGCCGCATTGCTGCTCGTAGCGGTCAGCGTTCCAGACGCCGCGCCGCTTGCCGTGGGAGCAAACTGAATCGTAAGTTGATACGAGGTGCCCGCACCAAGAGTAATCGGCAGGGAATTCTGACCCACCGCGGAAAACTCATTACTGCTGAAGCTCAGGCCGCTTACCTGGATCGACCCCGGCCCCGAATTTCGCAGCATCAGGCTCACCGTGACCTTCGTATTCACTGGCACGGAACCAAAGCTGATGGAATTAACAGAGGCGCTGAGTACGCCCTTGGCCTGGCTGGCCAGTGCTGTGCTGGCCGCGCCGCCACAGCCGGATAGGCCTATAAAGAAACAGCCTGTAAGGACGAAGAGAAGTAGGATGCAGCACGAACGATGGAAGCGGCGGACAGGCACATAATTCTGCACCTCAAAAAATCCGCAGAACACATCTTCTTTCTGTTGGCAGCCTATCGCTTGTTGAGTTTTTGTGAGGAAACGATCGAACGAATTCACAAGGCCCTGCCTGATATTTATTGGTTCAAGGCAATCAACAAGGATGCGCGAAAAGGGGCGCAAAAAATCAAAGAAGAACAACAACGCATTACTGAATCTGTATTAACTATCTGAACTATATTACGCCGCACTTCAGCACGGCATAACAATCTAGCGACTCTTGCGTATTTTTCGTACGAGATCAAAAGTCAGCAATACGACCTGCACATATACGCACAAAACTCCCCACCATCAAGGCCAGTCAATAGAACTATCTGGTTCCCATCTCAAACAAACAGGCCCCAGCTCTCCTTCTTCGGAGAACCGGGGCCTGTGCTCACACTTGTCTCGACAGCTATTTCGCAGCAGCCTCCGCCAGCTTCTCCAACGCAGGCAAAAACACAAACCGCACCAGCGCGCTCGGCTGCTCTGCATCCTTCAGCACAGCCTTCTGCTTGTCCAGCCAGCCAGCCGGTGCAGCCGTCTTCGCATCGAGATACGACAGCGACTCCAACCCAACCTGCGCCAGCGCCGCCAACTGCTTCACACGCGGCCCCGCATCATTCAACCGGGCATTCGTCTCCGTCCAGATCTGCAGTTGCGGAGCAGCCTTCTGCCACTCCGTAAAGCGCTCCCGCAAACGCGCTTCCGCAGCAGCCGATCTTGTGTCCTGATGCGCCACAACCGTATCCACATCACGCGCAATCGCCTGCCGCGTCGGCGGATCAGCCACCACGGCATCCACAAGCCGGTTCAGCGAAGTCAGCCCGTCAGTCTTCTGCCCATCTTCGCGCTCGCCAAAGCTCACCGGCTCCAGCACGCTGGCAAAAGCGTTGAAAGTCTCCGCGCGTCCCGCATCCAGGATGTCGCGGCGCATCTTCTGCGGTGCGCTCAGATGCGTCAGCCCCAGTCCTTCCAGTTCCAGCGAAGCATAATGCAGCCTGCGATACATATCCGCAACATCGCGGTCGCTCTGCGGGCTCCAGAACCGCTCCGCAATCGCCATCGTGCGCGGCCAGATACGCGAGTCAGCCGTCTCGAAATTAATCTGCTCGGCCCACATCGTCACTTCGCCGCCAAAAATCTTCTTCTGTTGCTCAGGAGTCAGCTTCGTATCCGCAGGCACCGGGTCAGCAAGGAACATCATCTCGCTCGTCTTCTGCGCATCGAGATAGTAAGGCGCGGAAAGAATTCCCGTGTACCCCTGCACCGCTCCAGCAGCCAGCGACTCATCCCCGCGCCAGCTCTGCACCATAATGTCCTTCGGCAGCGCCGGGTTCAGGATCTCGTCCCAGCCCACCATCTTCTTTCCATGCTTCTGAAGAATCGGCAACAGGCGCTGGTTGAAGTAGGCCTGCAAATCATCCTTCGATTTGAAACCTTTCTTTTTCATAAATTCCTGAATCGAAGCACTGGTCTTCCATCCCGAACCATCCACCTCGTCGCCGCCAATGTGGAAGTAAGCATCCGGGAAGATTTCGCCCATCTCGCCAATAAACGTGTCGAGGAATTTGTAAGTCGATTCCTTCGTCGGGTCCATCTCCGCTTCGTTCGTCGCGTATTCCTGGTACGTCTGCGGAAGATGCGTCACCGTGCGCCCATCGCCCAGCTCCGGATACGCCAGCACCCACGAAACCGAGTGCCCCGGCACGTCAAACTCCGGCATCACACGAATGCCGCGCTCCCGCGCATACGCCACGATATGCCGCATCTCTTCCTGTGTATAAAACTGCCCATGCGACGCGACCTGCGTCAGCTTGGGAAACTTCTTACTCTCCGCGCGAAATCCCTGGTCGTCGCTCAAATGCCAGTGAAAGACATTCAGCTTGGCCGCGGCCATTGCATCCAGCGTCCGCTCAATCTCCGGAATCGGCTCAAAATGCCGCACCACATCAAACATGAACCCGCGCCAAGCAAACCGCGGCGCGTCGTCAATCGAAACCGCCGGAACGCTGCACCCCTCGCCGTTCAGCTTCGCCAACTGCAGCAGCGTCTCCAACCCGTGCATCGCGCCCACATCGGTAGCCGCCGAAAGCGTAGCGCCGCTCGACGTCACATTCAGCTTGTAGCTCTCGTCCTCATCGAGCTCCTGGACCGCACCGCCCGGCCCCGCCACCTGCAGCGTCAGCGTCAACGCGTCGCCGTCCTTTGCATCATGTTGCGCCCGGCGAATCCCGCCGCACTCCCGGTCCAGCCGCACCAGGAATCTCTCCAGCGCGCCATCCAGACGAGCATCATGCGCACCAGAGAACCCCGCATGAAAATGCGCATCCAGCTTCAGCTCGCCCGTTCCCACCTGCACGCTCTTCGGCAGCGGCATCAGCGTCAGCTTCGCCGCATCCTGCGCGCTGCCTGCCTGCACAAATGCAGTCGTCAGCACTGCAATCGCCGTCATTCCCTGCAAAACCCTCGACCTACACATACGCATCCTGTTCCCTGAAACCATGTCTCTCCCCCACAAAGAAATCTCGCCATACGCATCCCGCGCTCAGGCGTCCCAAAAATTACCCTCGAAAAACCATTCCATGAGCATATCCTGCTATTTCAATCATGCCAACAAGCATTTCCTGAGCAATTCGAGTAAATTTGATTGATTAGGGAACCATTTTTCCGTAAACTTCGCCGAAACGCCTCTGGAGACAAATGTCCGACGCCCTAAGTCCGCGCTCAGAACTCATCCTGAAGCACCTGTTGCGCACCGGAACGGCCACCATCGAAGAACTTCTCGCCGTCGCCGGCTCTTCCGCGCCCAGCATCCGCCGCGACCTGGCGCGTCTGGAAAACCGTGGCCTCATCCGCCGCACCCACGGCGGAGCCACCCTCGTCGAGCCGCTTCTCTACGAGCCCTTTCGCTTCGACTCGTCCTTCCTCGCCCGCGAACAGCGCTTCGCCGCGGAAAAACGCCGCATCGGTCTCGCTGGCGCGGAGCTGGTTCAGGCCAACGAAACCATCGGCCTCACCGCCGGAACCACAACCACCTTCGTAGGCCGCTCCCTGCGCCACCGCGAAAACCTCAAAGTCATTACCAACGCCATCAACATCGGCATGGAGCTCTGCAACCAGCCCGGCATCCGCACCTTTCTCACCGGCGGAGTCGTTCCCTGGACCTGGTCCTTCTCGCTCACCGGCCACGCGGCATTGTCTTTCCTCGATGACGTCTACATGGACCGCCTCTTCGTCTCCATCACCGGCATCGACGCCGAGCGCGGCGTCACCCAGCTTGAGCCGGAAGAAGCTCTCGTCTTCCGCAAGATGATGAAGCAATCCAAGCAGGTCATCGCTGTCACGGATTCCAGCAAGCTAGGCCGCGTAGGCCCGGCCTTTCTATGCCCCGCCAGCGACATCCACATCCTGATTACCGACACCGGCGCATCCCCTGAAGCTCTGGCCCCGCTGGAGCGTCAAGGCATCAAAGTCATCCTCGCCTGAGGCTCCTCACTCCCCTTCATCCGGCGTCCCACGCCGGATGAGAGCATCTATCTTCTTCCATCTTTTGCTCTTTCTCTAAGCCTCTGCTCCCTGCTTCCCGCCTTTTACCCCTTAGCTTTTGAGCGCTTGCCCTTCATTCGGTCAAAATACTCAGAATTCTTCTTGAATTTTGTGAAGATTCATCCTATCTTCACCTAACAAGCAATTACCTTCTTCCCCTTCTGTATCGCCGGGCAATGAAACAAATGCCGGTTCGATGCAGGCGTCATCAACCATCAACCCATTAAAGTTCCCTGATTACGAAATTCTTAGTGAGCAGCCCGCACCCCGGAAAGATATAGAAAGCCGTTAAAGCACTACAAGGGTGAGCACGGGTTCCTTTTCCTCAGATCAATACGTTGTTCGTCATAGCACTTCAGTTCAATCCGAATGAAGTTCGTGGAGGCGAGCATGAAACGTATTCCCTCGTTCCTGGCCCAGTCGCTTTGTAGTCTCACACTCTTTGGCATAGTGCCGTGCGCAGCAGTGCTCAGTACACCATCCGCCACCGCCCAAACCGTTACAGGAACCATTCGCGGAACCATCACAGACCAGTCCGGGGCAATCGTGCAGGGCGCCAAGGTCACTGCCGTCAATATCGCAACCGGCATCCAAACCCCAGCCGTTACCAACTCTGCCGGCGAATACGCCATCCGCTTCCTGCAAATCGGCCAGTACAAAGTCACCGTGGAAGCCAACGGTTTTCAAACCACCAGTTACGGCCCCTTTGCCCTCGAAATCGACCAGGTAGCCAAGGTCGATATCCCGCTGAAAATCGGCACATCCAGCGCCACCGTAGAGGTCTCCGCGGACACGCAGCCCATCCTGCAAACCGAAAGCCCCACCAACGGCGAAACCTTCACTGAAAACGCCATCAACAGCATCCCGCTCAATGGCCGCGACTTCGCGCAGTTGACCGTTTTCACCCCCGGCGCAGTCTCCACCGGCTACGGCTCTTACGGCTCCGTCAGCGGCAGCGCATCCAACTCTTCGGAGCGCTCCACCAACGCAAGCAACGAAGCCAACGTCAACGGCAGCCGCCAGCAGTCCAACAACTTCCTCCTAGACGGCCAGGAAATCAACGAAAACCTCAACAACACCATCGGCTACAGCCCCAGCCCTGACGCACTCGGAGAAATGCGCGTCATCGCCTCCAACGCCAATGCCGAATTCGGCAACGTCAATGGCGGCGAAGTCGTCATGGTCACCAAGAGCGGCTCCAACCACTTCCACGGCAGCGGCTTCTGGTTCCTCTCCAATGACAACCTCAACGCCAATAGCTGGCTCAACGATTCGAGCGGCGCGCCCAAACACGCCTACACCCAATCCACCTTCGGCGGAACCATCGGCGGCCCCATCATCAAGGACAGGCTCTTCTTCTTCGCCGACTATGAGGGTTTCCGCTACCACTCCAGCGGTCAGACTGCCTTCAGCCTTGCTCCCGCAGCATTTCTAAAAGGCGACCTCTCTTCTGTCCTTAACGTTCTCGGCATCCAGCTCTATGACACGCAGCATCTGGACGCAAATGGTCGCCCAACTCCCTACGCCAATAATCAGGTTCCGGTAAACAACCCGGTCGCGCAGTTCCTCGCGGCGCACCCCGAGGCTTATCCCACACCCAACAATCCCACCTCGGACCCCATGGGCATCTATCAGAACTTCCTCGGCCCGCAAAACGTCTTCTCGCGCAACAACCAGGGCGACGTCAAAATCGACTGGAACATAAGTAGCCACGACACGCTCTCAGGCCGCTACTCGCAGGGCTATGCCGAAGACGCAACCGTCAGCGACCCCGTCCCCGTCCAGTTCCCCAGCGGCTCCAACTACCCTGACCACTTGGGAACCATTACATGGACGCGTACCTTCTCACCCTCCATCGTGAACTACGCGCGCGCCTCGTACTCGCGCATCCAGTTCAACAGCGGCATCACCATTGACCC
Source organism: Occallatibacter sp. FHG110214_02 (assembly GCF_059115385.1). Classification (NCBI taxonomy): domain Bacteria; kingdom Pseudomonadati; phylum Acidobacteriota; class Terriglobia; order Terriglobales; family Acidobacteriaceae; genus Occallatibacter; species Occallatibacter sp. FHG110214_02. Next base: position 11,844 of record NZ_JBZYWK010000033.1, read on the forward strand.
CTCCGGCATCTTCGGCCTCACCGGTAACGCCACCGTCGGCATCCCCAGCAAAGCGCAGCTCGCCGCCGGCTTCAGCCAGCAGACCTTTTCGACCAACTCGCAGAACGGCTATCCCAGCAACTTCGGCGCAAACCCAACGCCGGAAGTCTTCGTGGATAACGTCTACGAATACGCCGACAACCTCACCTGGCAGCATGGCCGTCACCTGCTCAAATTCGGTGCACAGTTCGCCCGCTACCAGCAGAACAGCTTCTATCCCGGCAACGACGGCGAACTCGGCCAGTTCACCTACAACGGCCAGTACACCGCTGCGAATGGAACGCCCTATCCCTTCGCGGACTTCCTTCTCGACCGCGTCAACGACGTGCAGATTGGCGACGTAACCGGACTCACCGGCCAGCGCCAGTGGCGTGACGGTGTCTTCGCGCAGGACGACTGGAAAGTCACCGATAAGCTCACCCTCAACCTCGGCCTGCGCTGGGAGTTCGACCAGCCCATCTACGAAGTCAACGACAAGATGGCCAACGTAGATATGACCACCAAACAAATCATCTATGCCGGTAAAGATGGAGCAAGCCGCGCTCTCTATGACCCAACCTACACGCAGTTCCAGCCGCGCTTCGGCTTTGCCTATCAAATCAACCCACGCTGGGTAGTTCGCGGCGGCTACGGCATCACCAGCTACCTTGAAGGCATGGGCGCCAACCTCCGCCTCACGCAGAACCCGCCCTTCCACGAAGACTTCGAGCAGCAGGGCCAGAACCCCACCGTCACCTCCACCGGCGTAGTCACCTCCAAGGGAACCTACTACCAGGCCTCAGACGGCTTCCCAACAACCACCGCAGCCACCACCACCTTCTACGTGTGGCCCAAAGACCTCAAGCCCTCCTCCACGCAGGAAGCAACCCTTACCACCGAATATGAACTGACGCCAAGCTCCACCTTCCAGGTCGGCTACGTCGTCATTCTCGGCCACCACCTCACGCAGCCTTACTGGGGCAACCAGCTCCTCGCACCCGGCGACACCGCACCCTACGCCAACATCGTCGGCCAGAACGGCGTCATCAAGATCAGCCAGACAGAAGGAGCCAGCAACTACAACGGACTGCAGGCCGTCTATCGCCAGCACCTGACACAAGGTCTCGAACTCACCGCCAACTACACTTACGCCAAATCGCTGACCGACAACTTCGGCTACTACGGCGTATCCAACGTGAACAGCGGCCAGTACTACCAGCAGGACGCCTACAACCCCGCAGCAGAATGGGGCCCGTCAGGCTTCGATATCCGCCACTCCCTCAGCGTAACCGGCGTCTATGACCTGCCCTTCGGCCGCGGCAAAAAGTTCGGAGCCAACTGGAACCGCTTCGTCGATGAAGCTCTCGGCGGCTGGAAGCTCTCCGGCTCGAACGTAAGCTACGGAGCCTTCCCCATGACGGCAGGTTCCCCGGCGCACTACTCCAGCACGGTCTTCGCCTACACCGGCGCAGCCCGTCCCAACCTCCTTCGCCCGCTTCATGTGCATGACCGTTCCATCGGCGCGTACTGGGGCACGGACGTGCAATCCGGCGGCGCAGCCGCAGCCTGCGCACCTGACACCGACAACGGAAGCTGTACTTTCCAGGAGCAATCCAACTTCGCCTTCGGCAAGCTGAAACCCTTCTGGCTCCGTGGCCCCGGCTTTGAGCAGGTCGATTTATCGGTATCGAAGAGCTTCACCGTATGGCGTGAACAGCACTTCGACTTCCGCGGCGACTTCTTCAACGCCTTCAACATCGCCAGCTACCAGTCGCCGGACTCCGGCGTGGCCGACAGCAACTTCGGCCAGATCACCAACACCAACTCAACCGAGCGCCACATCCAGCTAAGCCTCAAGTACGTCTTCTAGCCCAATCATCACCCAACAAACAAGGGGCGCGAGATTCTCGCGCCCCTTAATCGTTTCCCCATCGTCCAACCCACCAGATACCAAACTCCCTCAGCCCTCTATCCCCTATATTTTGAGCGAAATGCAATCTTTAGCTGATCCTTATACCCCAAAATGCACACTACTGTTGAGCATTTGACCTGAATTCGTTCAAATTCTTCTTGTGTTTTCCGAAAATTCATCCTATCGTCAATCCACAAGCTAAACCTCTGTACCTACCCGTGCCTGCATACGGAGCAGTCAGGAAACAGTCCCGTACAGCGCGGTTGCGATTAACTTGATGGAACCGGAAGTCGGTTACCACCCCACCAGGAGGCCTGGAGCGTTCCAAAACAGGCCCCAGATGTGCATCTCCCCCGATACGAAAAGCACAACAAAGTCGCGCCCGGTCCCTCGGCATTACGACTCCATTGGATCGCAGCGACAAAAGAAAGAAGGAGACACGCCATGACACAACTCAATGAGAGGCAAGTGGCAAATTGTCGAGCAGAGCGCAGCATTGGCTCGCTTACGCGGTTTGCGGCAAAGCAGGGCTTCGCGCTCTTCGCTTTCCTGCTCGCCGTGCTGCTGGCCATTCCGCAGCTCACCCGCGCCCAGGAGCTTACGGCTACCCTTTCGGGAACCGTTACCGACGCAACCGGAGCCGTAATCCCCAACGCTGCAATTACCGTCACGCAAAACGGAGTCAACTCCGGCGGCCGCGCCATCCAGTCGGACGCTTCCGGTAACTACGTCCTCACCAACCTTCCCGCCGGAACTTACACGGTGAACGTGACCGCCAACGGTTTTGAAAGCGTGACGGCCAAGAACGTAGTTCTCACCGTCGCGGAAAAGCGCGGCTTCAACATCACTCTCAAGGCCGGCGCAGCCTCGACTACAGTAACCGTCGAAGCCACCGCCGTTACCGTCGATACCGAAACCAGCTCGCAGGCTGGCAACCTCAGCGGCGAACAGATTCAGGGACTTGAGCTCGCAGGCCGCAACTTCCAGCAGCTCGTCACCCTGCAGCCCGGCGTCGTCAGCCAGATGGGCGACGAAACCACGGCCTCCAACACCGCCATGTCCGTAAACGGTGCCCGCACCACGGCCAATAACTGGACCGTGGACGGTGCCGACATCAACGACTCCGGTTCCAACGGAACCGTCGTCAACACCCCCAACGTCGATGCCATCCAGGAGTTCACCCTCCAGCGCGGCAACTACGACGCGGGCTATGGCCGTTCCGGCGGCGGACAGGTACTCGTTGCCACCAAGGCTGGTACCAGCTCCTTCCACGGAAACGCCTACGAGTTCGTCCGCAACACCGCTCTCGACGCCAACGAGTGGTTCAACAAGCGCGCGCAAGCCATCAACGACGAGCCCAACAAGAATCCCACCAACCACCACAACGTCTATGGCTTCACCATCGGCGGCCCGGTTTACATCCCCAAGCTCTACAACACGGATAAGAAGAAGACCTTCTTCTTCTGGTCAGAAGAGTGGCGCAAGCAGAGCACGCCCGGCGGCGACTCCTTCGCCGCGGCCTCGCAGGCAAATCTCGGCGGATACTTCACGATTCCGGGTTCTGTCTCCAACGGCGTGGTCACGCCTGCCACCGAACCCAACGCGCCCGCAGGCTGCATCACCGGCTGGACCATCGACCCGACCACAGGCAATGGTTCAGGCACCGTTCAACCCTCCTGCTACTCGTCGAACGCCAAGGTCTACCTGAGCAACATCTTCGACAAGTACCCGGCCAACGACGGTGGCAACTACACCTTCTCCTACTCGGCGGCGAACAACTTCCGCAATGACATCGTTCGCATCGACCACTACTTCAACGACAAGGTTCACTTCTACGCCCGCTACATGAACGACGACATGCCGGTCGAAGACCCTGAAGGTCTCTGGGCTGGCTCCAACTACCCCGGCCTCGCCAACACGCTCGTCAACTCGCCGGGCAAGAACGTCGTGGGCAACCTCACCTGGACCATCAACCCCAAGGTCGTCAACGAATTTGAATTCGTATGGGCGCAGGGCACCTACTCCGGCGTCTACAAGCAGGGCGTTCTGGCAACGGATAGCTCCGTCATCGGACAGCTCACCAACCAGTGGACTCCGGACCCTTACGGCAAGCTGCCCTCCATCTCCATCACGGGCGTAACCGGCTTTGCCGCCGGCTCTTCTCCCTACACGGAGCGCAACCTCGACCGCACCATCTTCGACAACCTGGCCTTCAGCTTAGGCAAGCACACGCTGCGCGCCGGCTTCCAGACCCAGTGGATGATTAAGACCGAGAACGCCATCAACGGCAACCCCGGTTTCAGCTTCAACTCTTGGGGAGACTTCCTCGTCGGCAACGTAGCCAGCTTCGGCCAGACGCTGCCCGACATCATCCCCGACCTGCACTTCTCCAACGCGGAAATCTACCTGCAGGACGACTGGAAAATTACCCACCGCCTCACGCTCAACCTTGGCGTACGCTGGAGCCGTTTCCCGTCCTCAACCGACGTGAACAACACGCTCTCCAACTTCGATCCCAAGTACTACGCCCCGCAGTTGACACCCGAAATCGACCCCAGCAGCGGCAACTTCGTCGCTGGCCAGTCCATCAACGGAGTTGACCTCCTGCCCTCCAGCTACACCAACGGCATCATCTTCCCCAGGGGCGCGGCCTGCTCAGCGGCACAGAAGATTTCACCCTTCGTCTCCTGCTCGCCCTTCGGCAAGTACGTCAACCCCAACTACAACGCCAACTTTGCTCCGCGTCTCGGCTTTGCCTATGACCTCTTCGGCACCGGCAAGACCGTCGTCCGCGGCGGATTCGGCATCTTCTACGACCGTCTGTTGAACGGCATCTGGGAACAGAATGCCTTTGCCAACCCGCCGCTGGCGCAGCGCACCACCATCGTCAACGGCAGCTTTGACAACATCTTCAACGGAGCCACCTCTGTCTCCTATGGCCCCAACGGTCTCACCGCAACCGGCACACCGGCCTTCAAGGTGCCTGATTATGCCAACTACAACCTCTCGGTGCAGCACCAGCTTCTGCCCAGCACCGTGTTGGAAATTGCATACGTAGGCAACCAGGCGCGCCACCTCCTCGGCGAGTTCGATGAGAACCAGCCCACGGTGGCTGCGTGGGAGACCAAGCCCACCGGCGCCAGCGTCAACTACATCCGCCCCTACAAGGGCTATGCAGGCATCACCTCGCGTGCGCCGCTCTTCACCAACAACTACAACTCGCTGCAATTCAGCGCCAATCACCACTCGCATGGCCTTCAGGTAGGTGTCTCTTACACCTTCGCGAAGGACCTGACGACCAACACCTCCGACCGCAGCAACATGGCGACCAACAGCTACGACTTCTCCATGGACTACGGCCCGGCCAACTTCAACCAGAAGCACACCTTCACCGCCAACTACGTCTATGACCTGCCGTGGTTCCGTGCGCAGCATGGCTTGGAAGGTCGTGTTCTCGGCGGATGGGAAGTCTCCGGAATCACGCAGTTCCTCTCCGGCCAGAACTTCTCGCTCTCGAACATCCGCGACCCGTTCGATCCGCAGGGCCTGAACCAGGGCCTCGGTCTCGGCACCTATCGCCCCGACCAGGTCGCTCCGGTTCACGCGACCAAGAAGGTTGGCGAGTGGTTCTCCACCGACTCCTTCGCAAACGCCGTGGGCCACTTCGGCTCGGAGAGCAACGGCAGCCTCGTAGGCCCCGGCTTCAACAACTGGGACCTCGCGGCAATCAAGAACGTCCGCATCTGGAACAGCATCAACTTCCAGCTCCGCGGCGAATTCTTCAATGCCTTCAACCACGAGAGCTTCAGCAGCGTGGATTCAGCGCTGGCCGATCAGAACCTTAGCGATCCTGCGAATAGCAGCTTCGGCAAAGTCACCGGCGGCCACTCACCCCGCCGCATCCAGATCGGTGCCAAGATCAACTTCTAACCCAACCGGGCCCACAAGCCCCAACAACAAAGGCCGGAGCTTAAGCTCCGGCCTTTTTATTTCCAGTCAGCAATGATTAGTTCTTAGGCAACACCTCCGGATCACTCGCCGGCAGCTTCGTCATCACATGCACCAGGTGCTGATCCTCTTCCTCGTTCAACTTATTCGTCAGCTCAAACTCCGCTTTCGCCTCCGCCGTCTTCCCCATCGCCCGGTACAACCGCGCCAGCCGCCAGTGCGCCGCCGCCTGCTTCGGAGCCAGCCGAATCGCCTCTTTCAGCTCCACAACCGCCGCGTCATTCTTTCCCTCATCGGCATAGAGACTCCCAAGGTCGCGATGCGCCAGCTCATTCTCCGGAGCCAGCTTCACCACCTTCTCCAGCAGCACCTCAGCATCCTCGCGCCTGTTGTCCTTCATCGCAATATCGCCCAGATAGAGCATCGACAACACATGCTGCGGATTGTTCGCCAACTCCGCCTCAAACTCCGTCTTCGCCTCCGGATACTGCGCCTTCGTCCACAGCAGATACCCAAGCCCAAAATGCACATCCGGCTGCTTCGGGTCTGCGGCAATCGCCTCGCGAAACTCCTTCTGCGCGCCGAGCGGGTCTTTCATCTCATCCAGCGCCTCACCCGCCATCATGTGCGCTTCAGCCGAGTCCGGCTTAATCGCAATCACGCGATGAAACGCATCCAGCACGCACTGAAAATCTTTCGCAAACAAACAGGCATGCGTCAGCGTCATCTGCAAATTCAGATTCGACTCATCCCCCTGCGCCGCCACCTTCAAATAAGGAGTCGCAGCCTTGTACTCATTCAGCCCAAAGTGCGACATCCCCATCAGCAGCGCAATCCGCCCGTCCTGCGGATTCGCCTTCGCCATCGGCCCAAACATCACAATGGCGTTGCGATAGTCACCCGTCTTGAAATAGACAAGCCCAAGATTCGGCCTCAACCCCGGCATCGCCGGAGCAATCCCCATCGCCTTCTTATAGGCAGCAATCGCAGCGTCAAAGTGCTCCTGCCGCGCCGCCAGTTGCCCGATATGCGCAAACGCCTCCGCATCTGCTGGATGCTTCGCAGCAAACGACCGCCACACCGCCTCAGCCTCAGCCGTACGCCCTTCATGCTCCAGTTGCGCTGCCTCCGCTCGCGGATCAGCTTGCGCCACAGCAACAGGCGCAGCTATCGCCGCCATCAACACACCCGCAAGCCAACGCTCCATCATCCGCCTTAAATATCTCCCGACTGACGCTTGGTTGGGATAGCACCCCCGCCAGTTCCCCCACCATCAAGCTAGTAGCTAAAAGCTAGAAGCTAATAGCTGCCTAGAAGTACGTTCCCACCACATCCACCACGCGAAACTTCTCATCCACAATCGGAATCACGCGCCACTTATCAAACGTCAGGCAGGGGTGGCAGATATCAAACCCAACCATGTCGCCCACCTTCACATCATCGCCTGCGGTAATCTCCAGAAACGCATGCTGATCCATCAGCTTGCTCACCACCCAGTGCGCCGGAGCACTCACCGGAGCCTTATCCCCCGGCCTGTAAAACAAAGCAGGCACCGGCAGCCCTGAATCAAACGCCGCATCGCGCCGTCCCATGCCCACAATCGCCCGCCCCGGCTCGGGAATCGACTGCACATAAGCCCACACATGCAGCGCCGTCTCCAGCCCCGGCTGCAGCGCGCACGCCACTGGGTTCGACTTCTCCATCCGCAACTGCGCCTGCCGGTACGATCCCACATCATGCGTCAGATAACACCCAGGCCGCAGCACAATCTCCACATCTTTTGCCACAGCAGCCGCGGTAAACTCCTCCGCAACCACGTCAAACCATGCCGAACCAGCCCCCGTAAGAATCGGCTTGCCCGTAAACCTGTTATCGGCAATCAACGAAGCCGTCACGCCGCAAGCCCGCTGCAAAAACCCGCGAATCGCAGCCTCATCCTTCAGCACGCCCTCATACACTTCCACACCGCGCAGCACAATCGCATCCTTATGCTTCGCAATAGCCTCCAGCACCTCGCGCATCTGCGTCTCATTGCGAACCCCGGCGCGGCCACCCTCTACGCCAAGCTCCAGCAGCACATTCAGCTTCTTGCCCTTCGCGCCAAAGTAGTCCGCAAGCTGCGCCACCAGCGCCGCCGAATCCACCAGGCAATAAAACTCAAACCCCGGATCGCTCAGCAGCCCCGCAATCGATGCAAAATTCGCCTTGCCTGCCAGCTCATTCGCCATCAGCACGCGCCGAATCCCGTAGTCATACGCCACGCGAGCCTGCTGCGCCGTCGCCACCGTAATCGCCCACGCGCCCGCTTCCACCTGCATCTGAAAAAGCCGCGGAGCCATCGTAGTCTTCCCATGCGGAGCCAGCTTCACGCCATACTCCGCAATAAATCTCCGCATCCATTCCAGGTTGTGCTTCAGCTTGTCGCGATACAAAACCGCTGCAGGCAGGCTCAAATCTTCAGCCAGCAAGCTCCAGCCCAACCCGGCAATCTCTGCCTCTGTAGCCGGCGCCGTCATCGCACCCAGCCCCTTATTCCACGTATGTATGAATGGCCGCATAATTAGCCTTTATTCTAAAGTCAGCATGGTCGATTACGATTTCATCTTTCGTCAGGCCAGCGTCATAGACGGCACAGGCCGCGATGCCGAAACTCTCGACGTAGCCATACGCCATGGCCGCATCGCCACCCTCGCGCCGTCCATCGCCCAGCGCGCCGCCACCGAAATCGACGCCGCAGGCCTCGTCCTCGCTCCCGGCTTCATCGACACGCACACGCACGACGACACCAGCGTCATTGAAACGCCGGAGATGCTCCCCAAAATCTCCCAGGGCGTCACCACCGTCGTCGTCGGCAACTGCGGCATCTCCGCCGCCCCCATGCGTTTCCATCCAGCCCGCCCCAAGAACGAGCTGCCCGACCCCATGGCGCTCCTCGGCAAGCCCGAGTACTTCCGCTATCCCACCTTCGCCAGCTACGTGGAAGCCATCGACGCCGCACAGCCCTCCGTCAACGTAGCCGCACTCGTCGGCCACACCGCCCTGCGCAGCAATCATATGGACGACCTGCACCGCCCGGCCACCGACGAAGAATGCGCCGCCATGCGCTCCGACCTCTGTGAAGCGCTCTACGCCGGAGCCCTCGGCCTCAGCACCGGCCTTGCCTATCACAACGCCGCCGCAGCCGGTTCCAAAGAAGTCTTCTCCATCGCCCAGCTTCTCGGCCCCGCCCGCGCCGTCTACACCACCCACATGCGCACGGAAACCGAAGCCATTCTCGAAGCCATGCACGAGTCCTTCCAGATTGGCCGTGCCGCCAAAACCTCCGTCGTCATCTCGCATCTCAAGTGCGCCGGCATCGACAACTGGGGCCGTGCCGAAGAAGTTCTCGCCACCCTCGACTCCGCCCGCGACAGCCAGGAAGTCGCCTGCGACTGCTACCCCTACGCCGCCGGTTCCTCCACGCTCGACCTCAAGCAAATCGACCCCCGCGTCAAAATCACCATCACCTGGAGCGACCCGCACCCTGAAGTCGCCGGCAAAACCATCGCGGAAATCGCCGAAGAGTGGGGCGAATCCCAACCCGAAGCCGCAGCCAAACTCCAGCCCGCCGGAGCCATCTACCACTCCATCTCCGAAACCGACATGCGCCGCATCCTCGCCCATCCCGCCACCATGATTGGCTCTGACGGCCTCCCCCACGACCCGCGCCCCCACCCGCGCCTCTGGGGAACCTTCCCCCGCGTCCTCGGCCACTACTGCCGCGAAGAAAAGCTCTTCTCGCTCCCGCAAGCCATCCATAAAATGACCGGACTCCCCGCCAGCCGCTTCTACCTGCAGGACCGCGGCCAGATCCGGGAAAACTTCCACGCCGACCTCGTCCTCTTCAATCCCGAAACCATCCTCGATGCCGCCACCTTCACCGACTCCACACTTCCCTCCGTCGGCATCCACAGCGTCTGGGTCAACGGCACGCTCACGTATACTTCCTCTGGCCTCACCGGCACACGCGCCGGCCGTTTTCTGCCGCGCAGCACCCGCACCAACTGCACGCAATAAAATCCATTCCCAGCGCGGAGCCGCATGATCGACGCCCATAGCCTCTTCCTTCTCGTATCCACGGCCATTGCCGTCGTCGTGCTCATCCTGCTCGTCGCCATCGCCAAGCTCAACCCCTTCCTGAGCCTCTTCGTCGTCTCGCTCTCGCTCGGCGTAGCCAGCGGCATGCCCTTCTCCACCATCCTCAAGTCCTTCGAGACCGGACTAGGCAACACCCTCGCGCACATCGCCGTCGTCGTCGCCCTCGGCACCATGCTCGGCAAAATGATGGCCGAATCCGGCGGAGCCGCCGCCATCGCCAACTGCATCGTCGAATGGTCCGGCGAAAAACGCGTCCCCTGGGCCATGATGCTCATCGGCTTCCTCGTCGGCCTGCCCGTCTTCTTTGAAGTCGGCTTCGTGCTGCTCATCCCCATCGCCTTCACCGTAGCCCGTCGCACCAAGCAGCCGCTCCTCCTCGTAGCGCTCCCCATGGTCGCTGGCCTCTCCGTCGTGCACGGCCTCATCCCGCCGCACCCCGCAGCGCTGCTAGCCGCCACCATCTACCACGCCGACGTAGGCCGCACCATCTTCTACGGAGTTCTCATCGGCCTCCCCACCGCCATCCTCGCCGGTCCGCTATGGGCAAAAGTCGTAACGCCGTCCATCCAGCTCCCCGAAGAAAACCCGCTGCTAGCCGAGTTCACCGCGCAGCCAGAATCCAAAAACGCCCCCGGCTTCACCATCACCCTCGCCACCATCCTGCTGCCCGTCGCGCTCATCCTTATCGGAAGCTGGGCCGACAGCTTCTCCGCACCCGGAACCACTCTCAACGAAATCCTCCACCTCATCGGCAACGACGACATCGCCCTCCTCATCGGCGTCCTCATCAGCTTCTACACTTTCGGCAAGCTCCGCGGCTTCAGTAAAGAAGCCGTCCTCCGCTTCACCAATGAAAGCCTGGCCCCCACCGCAACCATCACCCTGCTCGTAGGCGCAGGCGGCGGCTTCGGCCGCGTCCTCTCAGACAGCGGCGTCTCGAAAGCCATCGTCACCATCGCATTAGCCAGCCACGTCCCACTGGTCCTGCTCGCATGGCTCCTGGCCGCATTGGTCCGCCTCGCCACCGGCTCCGCAACCGTTGCCATGACCACCGCCGCCGGAATCGTCGCACCCATCTGCATGACCTCGCACTACCCTCACCCCGAGCTACTGGCAATCGCCACCGGAGCCGGCTCGCTCGTCTTCTCCCACGTCAACGACGGCGGCTTCTGGATCGTAAAAGAGTATCTACAAATGTCCGTCCCGCAGACCATCAAATCCTGGTCCATCGCGGAAACCATCATCTCCGTCTCCGCGCTCGGCTTTGCCATGGCACTCTCCGTCCTGCCATAACGAAATAAAATAACTGCGTCGCTCTCAAAGGAAACCCACCACACATGAACAGCCTCACCCGCCGCACCTTCCTCCAAGCCACAGCAGCCGTCACAGCAGGAGCCACCCTCATGCCCAAAGCATTCGCCGCCTCTGAATCGAACCACGCCTACGTAGGCACCTACACCGGAGCCGACGGCCACGGCGAAGGCATCTACCTCTTCGACTTCGACCCCGCCACCGGCGCGCTGACCAATCGCAAGCTGGCCGCGACAACAACCAGCCCCTCGTGGATCGCATTGCATCCCAACAAGCGCTTCCTCTATGCCGTCAATGAAGGCGAAAAATCCGGCTCCGTCACCGCCTTCGCCGTAGAAGCCGATCATTCTCTCCGCAAGCTCAACACAGTGGACTCCCACGGCTCCGCGCCCTGCCATCTCAGCTTTTCACCGGACAGCAAACACGCCTTCGTCGCCAATTACATGAGCGGAACCCTCGCCGTGCTCCCCATCGCCGCCGACGGCTCCCTCGGCGAAGCCACCGACGTGCAAACCCACACCGGCGTCACCGGAGCACCCAAGGGCGCAACCAGCGGCCCGAGCGGTAGCTACAACGCCATCGGCCACGACGCCCCGCACGCCCACTTCATCCATGCCGACATAGCAGGCCGCTTCATCCTCGCCGTTGACCTCGGCCAGGACCTCATCTACACCTACAAATTCGACTCCGCCTCCGGCAAGCTCAGCAAGCAGTTCACCACCAGCATCCCCAACGGCGACGGCCCGCGCCATCTGTCCTTCCATCCCAACGGCAAGTGGATTTACCTCATTACCGAGCAGGCCTCCACGGTCACCTTCTTCCACTACAACCCGGAAACAGGCGCACTCGAATCCCAGCAAATCCTCTCCACGCTGCCCGAAGGCTTCGCAGGCACCAGCTTCGGCTCGGAAATCACCATGCACCCCAACGGCAAGTGGCTCTATACCGCCAACCGCCTGCATGACTCCCTCGGCATCTTCACCATCGGCGCGGACGGCAAACTAACCCACACCGCCCAGGCGCACACGCAAGGCGACTACCCCCGCCACACCAACATCGACCCCAGCGGCAACTTTTTCTACGTAGCCAACCAGAAGGGCGACAACATCCCCACCCTCCGCATCAACCAGCAAACCGGCGCACTGGAGCCAACAAGCCACTATGCAGCAGCAGGCACCCCCGCCTGCATCCTCTTTGTGTAATTTCGTTGTCAGGAGAAAAAGTAAAGCCGAGGCCCTAGCCTCGGCTTACTTGTACATACCTCTGCGGCACCCGCCGCCTCTTCGGCTTCAGCAGATACCAGGTCATCCCCATCGCCGGCAGCAGCATCACGATGGAGTTGAAGACCCACATCCCGCCCCCCGCCGCAATCTGGTCCTGCAGCGGAGTCAAATCCGTCACCCGGTCCGCCGCAGCATAGTTCGGATAGAGCACCTTCCCCGCAAAAACCAGCGTCCCCGAAAGCGCCGTATTGACCAAGTCAGAAGTCAGCAGGTAGGGAATCACCGTCCACCGCGGCCACCGCGGCTTCGTCGGCCACGGCGCAAGAATCACCCACCAGAACGCAAGGTTGGTCACAAAGAAGCACAGATGCTCAAAGTCGTGAATGTTCTCCGACTCAAACGTCAGCTCAAACATCGCCGGAACATGCCAGCCAACATAGGCCACGTTCATCGCCAGCCAGATGACCGCCGGATGCGTAATGGCACGCCACGCCGCATGCAGCCATTTGAGCCGCAACAACGGCCCAACCACACCGCGAATCAGCCAGCCCGGCAACCCGCGCAGCATCGGCACCGCAGGCGCGCCCAGCATCATCAGCGGCGGAGCCACCGACATCAAAATGAAGTGTTGAGTCATGTGCGCAGACAACAGCACGTCATCCAGCGCATCAATTGGAGAAGCCAGCGCCATCCACAACGCCACACACCCGGCGGTGAAAGCACCAGCTCTCCAGAGAGGAAGTTCGTATGGCCGCGTCTTATACGCTTGGAACCACCCGCGCCAGTAAATTACCAGCGCGAGTACTAGCCCGATGAACGGCACCAGCGGCAGAGTCCATCCATGCGCCACCGCATCATCGATCGAATGAATTGCAGCGTCGTCATCGAATAGAGCCAAAAGCAAAGTCACTACTTCTGTCCTGTCACCTGCGCAACAACCTGCCGCGAAGCATCCACTGCAGGCGGTTCATAATTCGGTTTCAGCGTTTCG